>CAZONX010000198.1:0-2565 GCA_964581295.1 uncultured Acidimicrobiaceae bacterium | reverse complement strand
CGTGAACTTCATGGTCGGGCAGCGAATCAGCCGCAATCTGGCGCTCTTTCTCACCACCAATCTGACCGACGTCCAGGATCGATCCGCCATGATTCAGGGCTGGAACTTCCGCGGTATCCGGGGACTGGTTCTGCAGGTATACCAGGAGACCGTCGACGACAACTTCGGCGGCAATATCCTTCAACGGTTCACCTGGGGTGGCCCCGCCAGGGATCTGGGGCGCCCGGAGGTGTACCGACTCCGCCTCGAGGGCGATTGGCCGATGTCCAAGGGTCGCCTCAAAAAGGCGACTCGTCTGCGTCGCGGCCAACCATTCGAACCGTTTCTTCTATTTGTGGCCGGGGTTCGGATGGAACGGGCTCTGGCCGAGAACGGCTATCAGAATGCCCGGGTCACTGGTTTTCAGGAGGGCGACGAACGCTCGCCGACGCTGGTGTTCTACTGCGAGCCTGGAACACCGCAATTCGTCCGGTTTGAAGGTGAACCGCCGTCGCGTCAGGTCCAGGCCGAAATCACGTCCCTGTACGAGCCGCCGCCGCTCGAAAACGGGTCTCTCAGGGCCATGACCGCGCTGCTGACCCGCTCTGCGGGGATGGAGGGCTACCCGGACGCCGAGGTCACCGCCACGCGTCAGGACGACGTCATTGTCATCAGCATCGACAAGGGCAACAAGGTCGACGTGCAGGGGCCGTTTTTTGATGGCCTCCCTCCCGACATCGCCAGGGAAATCGAGCCTCAACTCGGTTCTGCGAACGTCATCGCCACGATGGCGGGCCACCCGGAGCGTTTCGAAAGGACCATCCTTCAGCGGCTGGCTTCGCTCGGGTATTTCGAAGCAGAAGTGCTGTCTTTCGACGTCGTGCGGCTGGACGAAGGCTTGGCCGAAATTCGGATTTCGGTGGATGCCGGTTCGCGGCAGGCGATCGACGAAGTTGTTTTTGTCGGGAGTGATCCACTGAATCTGGTGAACCGGGAGAACTTCGAGGTGAAGACCGGACAGCCGCTGGATCGCAAGAGTCTGGATCTCGCGGCCCGCGACGTGAGAGACGCCTATATCGAGGCGGGATACCGGGACGCGCGGGCACGAAGCGAAGTGCGGCAGGACGAGAATGGTCGTTGGGTGGTCGACTTCGACCTCGAACCCGGGGCGCTGCGGCGTTTGAGAAACGTCGAATACTCGGGAGTGAAGCACGCCAGCAAAAAGATCCTCGCCAAAGGGCTCAGTATCGACGACGGTGAGGTCGTGACCGACGCGGCCGTTGATCAATCGGCCAACCGGATCGCCAATTTCTCACCGATCGAACGGGTCGAAGTGTGGACTCGAGACGTCGGTTTTTCCGAGGTCGACGTGGAGTTTGCTGTCGTCGAGAAGCCTCGCTGGGCAGCGGAGGTGGGCGGGGGCTGGAGCACCGAACGCGGGCTGTCAGCGAGCTTCGGTATTCGGGATGACGATCTCTTCGGCAGAGGGATTGGACTGAATCTTCGGGGGGGATGGGGGTCGACCGAACAGAAGCTCTTCCTGATTGGATCATTACCGCCGGTGCCCGGCGGACGGTTGTCGCTGATTTCAACAGTCGGCTACCTCGGTGGTGATGCTCCCGATGAGCCCGATTTGCTCGAACAGGAAGAATTTCTCGCCTCTCTCGAGGCTCAATACACTCTGGCCAATCGGATCCAGGTCGGTGTGTACTACAGATGGACCGATACCCGGACCTTTGAAAAGGACCCGGACCCGTTCAATCCCTTCCCGGTCGATGTTCGCGTCAAACTGGGGACGATCGGCGCCCGTACCATCATCGACAGATTCGACAATCTCTTCGATCCACGCAGGGGCTACGGTCTCACCTCGGATATCGGATGGAGCGCCGATGTCGTTGGTTCTGATTTCAATTACGTCAGCTGGTTGACCAACTTCACTGTCGCATTGGAGCCGTTTTCAGGTGCGACGTGGTTGCAGACCGCCCACATCGGTGTTGCCGAGCCCCTCAAGGGAGAGAATTTGATCCCCGAAGCGAGGTTCTTTGCGGGAGGCCAGGCCTCCGTTCGGGGATTCGACCTCAACAGTGTCGGACCGGTGACTTTCGGCCTCGGAGGAACTCTGGTGCCGGAGGGGGGCGGAGCGCTGTTCATTCTCAACGAAGAACTTCGCATCCCAGTGTGGGGCGCGCTGCGCGCCGCGGTCTTCGCCGATATCGGACAGGTGTGGCCGAGTTGGCGCGACGCCGACCTCGAGCTGTCGGTGGGTGCCGGTGTCGGTGTGCGGTGGTCGACTCCGATCGGGCCGCTGTGGTTTGACATCGCGTGGCCGGTGGCCAACGTCGGCATCAGCTCGAAGAAAATGAAGTTCTATCTCGGGATCGGGCGGCCATTCTAGCCCGCCCGATCGATGCTGGATGAAGCACGACCCCTCTTGGGTCAAGCGGAGTGTCAACGGTGGGTGGACAGATCCAGTATCCAGTATCCAGTTTCCGGTATCCAGTAATCAGCCTCCGGCTGATTTCAGGACCGCCCTCGCTTTGCCGGCCTCCGGGCCGTTGGGGGCGAGCTTCACGTACTGGTCGAGAT
>CAZONX010000197.1:0-2576 GCA_964581295.1 uncultured Acidimicrobiaceae bacterium | reverse complement strand
CACCGCATTTCTATACCACCAAAGGCGAGCTCGAAGCCTTTGACACGATTCTCGAGAAGGTCGGACTCTAAACACCAATTATGAATGCTGAATTATGAATTATGAATGACCATCGCAAAGCACCCGGTGTGATGGTGCGATGAAATTCACAACTCATAATTCATGATCCGAGCGTTGCGCTACAGTGTTCTGGTCGCGCGAGACGGAGAGACCTGAGCTATGCCGAACGACAGTTCCAGCACCGATGTCCGCGACCGCATACTGAAACACGCTGACGGTCTGCCTCCGCAACAGCGCAACATCGCCGAATACCTACTCGAGCACCTCGACACGGTCCCGTTTCTGTCGGTTCCCGAACTCGCCCGCCGGTGCGGAGTCTCTGAGGCCACCATCGTCCGTTTTGGTCAGCGGATCGGGTTCTCGGGTTTTGCCGAACTCAAGATGGCGCTCGTCGAGTTGCTGCAAAGCCGTCTCGGCGTCGATGAGAATAGAGAAGCCAGTGATCTCGGGGAGGATCTTCTGGAGTCGGTGGCCGGACACGAGGGACGAAACATCCGCCTGACCGTTGAAAACACTGACCGTGAGGTCTTCGCCGCAATTGCCGAACTCGTCTTTTCGGCTGACCACGTCTACACCTTCGGGATGGGAATCTCGGCCAACCTCGCCGAACTCGCCGCCTACACTCTGGTCCAAGTCGGCGTCGCCGCCCACCCCATGTCCACCGGGTTTTCCTCCCCGAAGGAACAGCTGGTCGCCCTCAAGAAGAGCGATCTGGTGCTGGTGATCTCCCTGCCGCCTTACTCGCGCCAGAGCCTCGAACTGGTTGACGCCTCGGCTGAAGCTGGGGCCGCCACGGTAGTTCTCAGCGATCGACTCATCGCTCCCCCGGCCCGGCGGGCAGGGCTTTCACTCGCCGTCAAGAGCGACAACCTGACCTTCACCAACGCGGTGGCCGCCATGACGGTGGTGATCAACGCCCTGGCCACCGCCGTTGCGACCCGCCACCCCGATGAGGCCATCGATGCCTTCGCCAAGATCAGCCGGGTGCTCACCGATGACCCGGATGTGATGTCGGGAACAGAATAATTATGAATTATGAATTTTGAATTATGAATTACATCGCAGATTCTGACCCGTACGTCGAGGTGTTCCAGCGATTGTCGGACCAGGCCCATGAGACACACCCAGCCTGCGATGCAATTGAAAATTAAGAATTGAAAATTCGAGTTCCCCACGTCTTCGCCCTGCTCACTGGGGTGGTCTTTGTCTGCAGCATTCTGACCTGGATCGTCCCATCGGGCGAGTTCGAACGCGAGACCCGTCTCGTCGGCGGCTCCAATCGGGAAATGGTTGTCGCCGGGACCTACACCACCATGCCCAAAAACCGCACGATCGAGGGCCTCGTCTTCACCGAGTCGGTGGAGGGCGAAGCAAGCCCTGTGGGTCTCGACGGGTTCCTGAGCTCGATTCCGCGCGGGATGATCGCCGCCTCCGACATCATCTTTTTCATCTTCATCATCGGCGGAGTCTTCGGCATCCTCCAGAAGACCGGGACCATCCCCGCCGTCCTCCACGCGGTGCTCGACAGGCTCCGGAATCGCTGGCAACTCCTGACCGTGGTGTTGATGCTGCTCATGGGCATCGGCGGATCGACCCTGGGGATGGGCGAGGAGTTCATTCCCCTGGTGCCGATCTTCCTCATCGTCGCGCGGGAGATCCGGTGCGACCGGATCTACGGGACGGCGCTGGTCTATGTCGCCGGGGCGGTCGGGTTCGCCGCCGCCACGACCAACCCATTCACCGTCAATATCGCCCAGAGCATCGCCGGTCTGCCGCTCAACAGCGCCATCGGATTCCGGTTGGCCTTTTTTGCCGTCTGTATGGTCATCACCCTCGTTTACATGCTGCGCTACGGCGCCAAGATCAGGCGGGATCCGAGCGCGTCATTTGTCGCCGACATCGATTTCGAGATCGACGACGCCACCGCGCCCCCACAACTCACCAAGGCGCACGTGGCCATCGTTGTGGCCTGCATCGCGATCTTTGTCTTCATCCTGTGGGCTGTGCAGGCCAGGGGCTGGTGGCTGCCCGAAATGGCCGGCGGATTCATCCTCATGGGTCTGGTCGCCATCGCCATCTCCCGGATGCCCCTCGCGGACGCCAGCAGGGCCACTGTCAAAGGGATGGAAGAAATGACGGTGGCGGCACTGGTGGTGGGCTTCGCCCGGGCGGTCACCGTGGTGATGAACGAGGGGCTGATCCTCGACACCCTCATTCAATCGGCATCGGTCGTCCTGCTCAACGTGCCGAGCCTGGTCGCAGCGGAGGGGATGCTCGTCTTCCAGGCGACTCTCAACTTCTTCATCCCGTCCGGCTCGGGTCAGGCGGCGGTGACCATGCCGCTCATGACGCCGCTGGCCGATGTCCTCGGTCTCACCCGCCAGGCCGCGGTCTTCGCCTTCACCTGCGGCGATGGTTTCTCGAACATGGTGATCCCGACCTCGGGGATTCTCATGGCCTCCCTCGGTCTCGCCGGCGTTCCCTACGAACGTTGGCTGAGATTCATGGTGCCGTTG
>CAZONX010000196.1:0-2588 GCA_964581295.1 uncultured Acidimicrobiaceae bacterium | reverse complement strand
AGATCCGGGTAGAAGTAGTTCTTGCGGTAGAACAGCGAGTGTTCGGTCAACGTGCAGCCGAGCGCGTCGCCGATCGAGAGGATTCCTTCAATCGCCTCCTGGTTCGGCACCGGCAGGGCACCCGGAAGCGCGAGGCAGACCGGGCATACCGAAGTGTTCGGGTCGTCCCCGAAGTCGACCGGACAGCCGCAGAACATCTTCGAATTGGTCTGAAGCTCCACATGCGTCTCGAGGCCGATCACCGCTTCCCACTCGGTCATGGTGTCACCACCTCGGACGTCGCGAGCTTCGCTCGTTCGGTGAATGCTGCACTGCGCTCGACTTCGGCAGCAACGCGAAACATGACTTCCTCGCCGAGAGCGGGAGCCATGATCTGGAAGCCGATCGGGAGACCATCTCCGCCGAGCGCCACCGGCACCGAGATTGCGGGGTCACCGGCCAGGTTCGTTGCGATGGTGCAGATGTCGGAGAGGTACATGGTGAGCGGATCGGTTGTCTTGGAGCCGATCCTGAAGGCGGTCGAGGGACTCGTGGGAGAGACGAGCACGTCGACCTGGTCGTAGGCCGCCGCGAAATCTCTGCGCAGCAGCGTTCGAACGCGCTGCGCTTGGCCGTAGAACGCGTCGTAGTAGCCGGCCGAGAGTGCGTAGGTGCCGAGGAGGATTCGCCGGATGACCTCGGGGCCGAACCCCTCTGCGCGGGTTCTCGCCATCATCTCCTCGGTCGTCGCTCCGTCGACGCGCAACCCGTAGCGGACACCGTCGAATCGAGCGAGGTTGGCCGAGCACTCAGCGGGAGCGATCAGGTAGTAGGCGGACAGCGCATACTCGATGGCCGGGATCGATAGCTCGACGATGTCCGCTCCTGCGCCTGCAAGCCGGTCGATCGTCGCCTTCGTGGCGTCGAGCACGTCTGGTTCGATGCCGTCTCCGACCAACTCGCTCACGACGCCAACGCGAAGCCCTGCAACACCTGAATCGAGCGAACGGGAGATGGCCGGCACATCGCCGTGGTAGCTGGTCGCGTCGAGCGCATCCCACCCAACGACGGCTTCGAGCAATGTCGCGGCGTCGGGGACGGTCTGGGCGATGGGGCCGATCTGGTCGAGGGATGATGCGAACGCAATCAGGCCGTATCGGCTCACCATCCCGTAGGTCGGCTTCGCCCCGACCGTTCCGGTGAGCGATGCCGGCTGTCGGATCGATCCGCCGGTGTCGGATCCGAAGGCTCCCAGCGCCGAACCGACCGCGACCACCGCTGCCGATCCTCCGGATGATCCCCCGGGCACGGTGTCGGTGTTCCATGGGTTGCGCGTCGGGCCGTAGGCCGAGTTCTCGGTGGAGGAGCCCATGGCGAACTCGTCGAGATTCGTCTTGCCGACGATCACGGCCCCGGCTTCTCTCAGGCGCCGAACCGCTGTGCCGTCATACGGTGGCTTCCATCCAGCGAGGATCTGGGAGCCGGCGGTTGTCTCGACACCCTTGGTGACCATGTTGTCTTTGACCGCGATCGGAATGCCCAGCAGCGGCCGGATGTCGCCGTTTGAGATCGCCCGGTCCGCATCCCCAGCGGCGCGGCGCGCACCGTCGCGGTCGAGTGTGAGATAGGCGTGCAGGTGGGGTTCGCTGACGGCGGCCCGGCGTTCGGCAGCGTCGAGGAGGTCGATCGCGGTGAACGATCCGTTCTGCAGGCCGGAGCTCGCTGCGGCGATCGTCAGATCGGCAAGATCGGTCATGACTCGTCCAGGATTCTGGGGACGCGGAAGTAGCCGTTTTCCGCTTCGGGCGCCCCGGCGAGCGCATCCTCGTGGTCGAGCGAGCCGGTCGCGACGTCGGGCCGGAATGCGTTCACCATCGGAAGTGGATGAGACGTCGGCTCGACCCCATCGGTGGGCAGCGCTTGGACACGCTCAGCATGGTCAAGGATGTTCTCCAACTGCGCCGCGTACTCGGCCAGTTCCTCGTCGGTCAGCGCAATCCGTGCAAGGCTCGCGACGCGCGCGATATCGATTTCGAGTGGCATGAGCACGATGGTACTGGGGCGGAGTAGCTGAGTAGCGAGCGCGAAGTAGCAAGTAGCAAGTAGCAAGTAGCAAGTAGCAAGTAGCAAGTAGCAAGAGAGAAGCAGTGTCTGCCAAGGGAACAGCCCGAAGGCTTACATGAGGGGCCTGGTCTTGATACTTGCTACTTGTGTCTTGCTACTGATTGCCGACTGACTCCCCGGCCTACCCTCTCCCCATGCTCCCCGTCCCGCCCGCGCGCGAACTCGGGCCGCGTCTGGTGCGGCTCTTCTTCGGGTTGACGCTTTTCGGACTCGGGCTGGCTTTGATGGTGATTGCCGGGCTCGGGCTGTCGCCGTGGGATGTGCTGCACCAGGGCATATCGAGACAAACCGGAATCCCGATCGGCACCGTCGTCATCATCACCGGGTTCGCCGTGCTGCTGCTGTGGATCCCGCTCCGTGAGCGCATCGGAATCGGGACGGTCGCGAACGCGATCGTGATCGGCCTCGTCCTCGATGGTTCGCTTCTCATCCTCCCCGAGACGCTCGAGAACCTGGCGCTGCGATGGATCGCTCTGCTCGTCGGC
>CAZONX010000195.1:0-2635 GCA_964581295.1 uncultured Acidimicrobiaceae bacterium | reverse complement strand
CGCGGGTTAGTTCTTGCGGAGGGCCCAGAGGACGTCTCGGATATCGACGATTCCCAGCAACTCCTCGCCGACCGTGACGGGGAGGTGTCGGTAGCCTGTCTCGAGCAGCCAGTCCGCAGCCTCGGAGACACTGACTTCGGGTGGCACCGTGTCGGGTGCATCGGTCATCCATGCGGTGACCGCATCGTCGAGATCCGCGCTGTGCGAGACCGCACGCACGACGTCGCGGTCAGTGAGGATGCCGGTGACGCGCCGCCCGTCGACAACGGCGAGTGCGCCGATGGAGCGGGAAATGAGAACGCCGGCGGCATCGCCAAGTGTGGTCTCCGGGCCAACAACGACCGATGCCCCGCTGACCAGAGCTTCGATACGCATCCCGACTCCCTTCGGCTTCTCAGCAGTTCAGGCTAGCCATCACAGACCGGTCGATGTCGGGCGATTCGCGGCGGACGACTAAACGAGGTCCTGCTCGCGAATGCCGAAGCTGGGGTGGCGAAGCCGGCACAAGGCGAGCTTCTCGAGCTGACGGATCCGCTCTCGGGTGAGACTGAACTCGTCACCGATCTCCTCGAGCGTGCGCGGCACGCCGTCGTAGAAGCCATAGCGAAGCGCCAGAATCCGGCCCTCTCGCTCGGGAAGACGCTCAATCGAGCGCCGCAGGCTGTTGGCAATGTCCATCTCTTCGGTGACGCGGACCGGATCAACGGCCTCTTCGTCCTCGATGAAGTCGCCGAGCTGTGCCCCGTCCTCGCCGATCGGCTGTTCGAGCGACACAGTGTCGGCGACGCTCAGAGCGAGCTCGACCTTCGTGACGTCGACACCGGCCTCTTCGGCGATCTCTTCAGGCTTCGGGTCGCGGCCGAGTTCGGCCTTGAGACTCGCCTGGGCGGCACGCACTGCGGCGAGCGTGTCGTGCAGGTGAACCGGGATACGCACGGTGCGGGACTTGTCGGCGATCGCTCTCGTGATCGCCTGACGGATCCACCACGTGGCGTAGGTGGAGAATTTGAAACCCTTGCGCCAGTCGAACTTCTCGACCGCTCGAATCAGCCCGAGGTTCCCTTCCTGGATCAGATCAAGGAAGTCGATGCCGGAGGTGTTGGCATATCGGCGAGCGTTGGCGACGACGAGACGGAGGTTGGCCGTGAGGAAGGCGTCCTTGGCTTCCTGCCCGCGCCGTGCCTGACGCCGCAAAGCGATCTGCTCGGCCCGGCCCTGATACTCGCTCGCATCGAGACGATCCTGCGCGGTCTGGCCGCCTTCGATCTTCTGGGCGTAGTCGACCTCTTTTTCGGCCGTGAGTAGCTCGTATTCGCCGATCGCCGTCAGATACTGGCTGACCAAGTCGGTGGTCAACCGACCACGGTCGTCGGTCAACTTGCTGCGGTCCCGATCTCGGCGTGTGCGGGTGAGCGTGTCGCGGTCGACCCGCTCTTTCGCTTCCTCACGTTCACGCGCCGCACGATTGAGGACGGCTTTGCTCGGATTCGAGCCATTTGTCATCGAGTGATCCTCCACCAACTTGCACACTCCGCCCGTTCCGACTCGTGACGCACACCACAAACCAGGAAGCAACCCAATATCACACATCCGGACCGATTTGTGAACCCCTAATGTTCTCGGGGCTTCAACCGGACCGGATCGAAGCTGCCTCGCCCTCGGCAGGGTACGGAGCAACGAGGCCTAGCGCGCCGTCACGAAGCGAGCCGCTCACACTCGCGCCGAAGGCGCTGCACGCGCGGCCCGGCAATCGTGTCACCAGCCGTCTCGAGACGCTTGCACTGACGAGCGAGGGCATCGGACGGACCCGGGGAATTGCCCCTGCCCGGTTCTCCCGGACGCGGTGTCAGCTTCGCGATATCGTCCCCGTAGATCAGCATCTCGTCGATGCCGCCAAACTGGGCGACCGAACCAATCTCCTTGAGCAGTCCTCTTGGCATCCCGTCGAGTGATCCCTCGAGCAACCCCCCGACGAGGGCACCAAAGAGATCTGGCGCAACATCACCACACGCATCGGCAGCGGCATGCCACGCGTCGGTGTTCACTTCGCCGGCGACCAACGATCCCGGCACGACAACCGAGAACCCGCCGTCCCGACCGACCACGACCCGCGGCACATCGGCACCGTGGTCGACAAGGCACTCCGTGTAGCGGTCGAGATCGGCGATCAGCGGTGGTGCCGCCGCACGCTGCTCGGCCGAGACGGTGACCGCCAATCCAACGACAAAGAGCAGTCCGAGACCAAGGCCGACGAGCACCGCAGGGATCACCCAATCCTGCGTACCGTGCCGCTGCTCGCTCATGTGGCCTCCTCATCATCGAGATCGCGCCGCCCATCCGCGCCGGCGGCCCGATCAACAGGCTACGCCGAAGCCACCCCCGAGCGAAGTCGTTCCGGGCACGAGACTGCGCCCGTTCGGAGGGGGTCGTACACCGAAATGCCTGGATTTCGGAGGCCCATCCGTATCCTTCCTCCGATGTCGACGTCGACCCACCTTCCCCTGTGCGTGTATTGCGGTACTGCCCGACCGGCGGACGAGTCAAGCTGTCCGCAGTGCGCCCGACCCTGGATCGACGTGCGAGTTGGAGCCAACGGCCGCGTTCGCGAACCCGTGCAGGTCCCGGCGATGGTCGG
>CAZONX010000194.1:0-2753 GCA_964581295.1 uncultured Acidimicrobiaceae bacterium | reverse complement strand
GTTGCCATATCGAAGTACATGTCGGCCTCGAAGCCCTTCGCTGCGATCACATCCCACAAGTGGTTGATTACATCCTCACCCTGCGTGGTGACCTTCATCTTCACAACCGGGTTGTAGAGCAGGTAGCGGCGATCGTCCGGTGAAGCCACCCGCATGTAGTCGGCGGCCCGGGCGGCCACTAGCTTCATGGCGATCAGCCGTGCGTACGCATCGGTGAAGAGCCGACGGACGTGGGGGAAGTCGGTCACCGCCATGCCGTAAAGATGGCGATTGGCGGCGTGGTGCACGGCCTCGTAGAGCGCGTGGGTGCAGATGCCGATTGAGCCCCAGCCCAGGTTGAACTTGCCGATGTTGACCGTGTTGAGTGCCGCGTTCCAGGCCTCGTCTCCGCGCGACAGGATGTCGGCGTCGGTGATCGGGTAGTCCTCGAGCGCGTACTCGGCCACGTAGTTCTGGCTGTGCACCACGTTCTTCATGAGCCGGTACGCAGGATGCTGCGAATCGACGACGAAGAAGCAGTACTCGCCGGTGTCGGCCATCTTGCCGAACGTCGAGACGAGCGCGGCTTGGTTGCCGTTGCCGATGTAGTACTTCCTTCCGTTGGCCCGATACGTGCCGTCACCGTTCGGCGTGAGCGTCATCCCCGTCGAGTAGAGGTCGGCGCCGTGCTCTTGTTCGGAGAGACCGAAGGCGAATATCGCACCATCCTCGAGGAGGGCGGCGGTGCGTTCCTTCACCTCCTCATTGTCGCTCATCCAGATCGGTCCGAGCCCGAGGACGGTCACCTGCCAGACATACCAATAGGGAAGGCCATAGAACCCGAGGATCTCGGCAAACTCGCAGATACGCCAGACGTCCCAACGAGAGTCGTCCGCCCCGAAGCCGGTCGGAGTGCACATGGTGGCGAAGATGCCCTCACGCGCCACGAAGTCGATGAAGTCCTGATACCAGACGGCGCCTTGGTCATCCTCCTTGAGACGACGCTTGCCTTTGGTCTCGAAGAACTCGATGGTCTTGCGCATCACCTCGTCGGATCGCTCATCGACGTACTGCCGATCGCGGCGATGCGGGTGGAGAAGGATCATGGCGCGTCTCCTGGCTCGGCGGACGGACAATGCCAACTGCACAACGGGCCGTTGCCGGCTCGTACGGTGAGCTTAGAACCCCTCTGCTGGGGCACGGCCGAAATGCGGCGGCGGCGAGGGTCGAGGCCCGACGCGACGGATGGTGGGTGTCCGAGGCCGCCGTGGGGATTGCGATCGCCGACCGATACCGTGGCGCCATGGATCGCATCACCTCTGGACCCAAACAGGAATCGGTGTGGGACTATCCCCGTCCGCCACGCATCGAACCTGAGCACCGATCCATACGCATCGTCCTGGGCGGGAAGACGATCGCCGCCACTGATCGTGCGCTGCGAGTGCTCGAAACCAGCCATCCTCCCGGTATCTACATCCCGCCCGATTCGTTCACATTGCAATCGCTCCATCCGAACTCGAACGTCACGGTTTGCGAGTGGAAAGGCACGGCTTCGTACTGGGACCTCACCAGCGGCGAGGCGACGGCGGTGGCAGCCGGTTGGAGCTACGAGGATCCGCGGCCCGGATTTGAAGCGATCACGGGATTCATCTCGGTCTATCCAAGCCGCGTGGACGCCTGCTTCCTTGACAATGAGATCGTTCGACCGCAGAACGGCCATTTCTACGGCGGTTGGATCACCGACGAGATCGTCGGTCCATTCAAAGGCGCACCCGGCACGATCGGTTGGTAGCCCCGGGGCATGGGGGACTCGGATCGGTACCAGGAATCTCATGCGCCGACCGGTAGCGTTGGCCACAAAGAGGAGAATGTGTCATGAGTGTGCTCGTAACCGGAGGTGCCGGATTCATCGGGGGCGTCGTCGTCGACCAGCTCCGCGCCGCAGGCGAACAGGTCGTGGTGCTCGACGATCTCAGCCGAGGGAACCGCGATGTCGTCGATGAAGACATACCGTTCTATCAGGCTCCGGTCGGCGATGCCGACACGGTGCGCCGCATCGTCGCCGAACATGCCGTCGATACCTGCATCCACTTCGCCGGCCTGATCGCAGTCGGAGAGTCGGTCGGTGATCCCGGCCTGTACTGGCGCCGCAACGTGGGCGAAAGCATCGTCCTCTTCGAGACCCTGGCGGAAGCTGGTGTAGAGCATGCCGTGTTCTCGTCCTCGGCCGCCGTCTACGGCGATCCGATCGAGGTGCCGATTCCAGAGGATCATCCGCGCAAGCCGACCAGCCCATATGGCAACACCAAGATGGTGATGGAGCTGGTGCTCGGAGACCTCTCCGTGGCGACCCCGCTTCGCGCCGTGTCCCTGCGCTACTTCAACGCCGCAGGCGCCACCGATCGCCGTCACGAACGCCACGAGCCCGAAACACATCTCATACCCCTCGCCTTGCGCGCTGCTGCGAACGGCACACCGATCAGGATCTTCGGAACCGACTACCCGACGCCGGATGGGACGGCAATCCGCGACTACATCCACGTCAGCGACCTCGCGGCAGCCCATCTGCGCGCCATCGACTACCTGCGCAGCGGCGGGGCGACGATCGCTCTGAACCTCGGTGTCGGACACGGGGCGAGCGTTCGCGAGGTCGTCACGACGGTCGAGGAAGTGACCGGCATACCGATCCAGGTCGAAGAGACCCCGCGCCGAGCCGGCGACCCGGCCGAACTCGTTGCCGCCGCCGACACTGCCCGCTCGGTCCTCGGCTGGAC
>CAZONX010000193.1:0-2787 GCA_964581295.1 uncultured Acidimicrobiaceae bacterium | reverse complement strand
GTGGTGGTCGGCGCGACCGTCGCCGTGGACGTGGTGGTGGTCGGCGCGACCGTCGTCGTGGACGTGGTGGTGGTCGGCGCGACCGTCGTCGTGGACGTGGTGGTGGTCGGCGCGACCGTCGTCGTGGACGTGGTGGTGGTCGTCGTGGTCCCGGTGCCGGCGTATTCGAACGAGTCCACCACGTCAAGTTCGGCAACCATGCTCGCCTGGAGCGTCTGGAGCGCCGCTTGTGCTGCGTCCCAGACTTCGTCGGACAGCGCGCCGTATCGAATCTCCTTCAGCGCAGCAGCCGCCGCAGCCTTGGTGTCGAGGATCTGGCGCTCGGCCGCTGCTTGCATCGTGTCGAACTCGGCCTGCGACTCCGCGTTGACGGCCTCGGCAACGAACCCATAGGTGGTCGCCTCCATCGTGTCCTGGGCGGTCGAAAGGATCGCGGCAATCAAGGCCAGTGTCGAGGCATCGTCGTATCGCGCCGACGCCGCCAGCCGAGGCGCCGGCACGCCCGTTGATGGCTTGGCCTCGGCATAGGCGCCACCCGCGGCAAGCACCAAGGCCACCGCAACAGCGAACACCGCGAATCCCCTAAACATGTAGATCTCATCGGCATTCTCGACGTAGTCCTTGAACCAACGCGAGCATCGCGAAATTCAAGACCGACCGCCAAGGTGCCGAGATATTTCATGTGGAACAAGCAAACCGACCCCCGGACCGTGGTCGTCGGATCGGACGACACGCTTCCGACGCCATCGTGCTCATCGCGGCGGGAGCAGCAATCATCGTGCTCATCGTGCTCGCGATCGTGATAGTCAACCGAGAGGATGCGTCGCGCGCGGGGGACGACGCGCGGGTCGCGATCATCGCCGAGGGCACGCTGAGCGCGGCAGCGGCCGTCGAAAATGCCGCCAGCCAGGTCCTCCTCGCTGTGACCATTGCCGAAGCCGGTGACGTCGCGGCCAACGACATCGTCGCGGTTCCCCTCGCCGCGCTCGACCGCACGGTGAACGAGCTCGACCGCAGGTTCGACGTGTTCGTGGTCGAGACCACACCCGATGAGCAAGCGGCGGCGTCCGAAGCAATCGCCAAGTTCAACTCCGCCATGAGCGCGCTGGTTGCCGCAGCTGAGTCCGCTGATGTCGAAGCGGCGACGGTGGCCACTGTGGAGCACACACTCGCATACGGCGACCTCGTCGGCGAGCTGGCCGCAATCAGAGATGAGCATGTCAAGGAGGTACTCCTTGCCGGCCAGGGGCTCGGGCGTGTCGCCGACGCCGTGCGGTTCCTGATCTTCTTCCTCGTCCCGCTGATCCTGATCATCGGATACCGCCGCGGTGCGAAACAGCGTGAAGACGGCCGGCGCCTGGAGGCGGCCCTCGAGCACCAACGCGCGCTCACGCTGCAGCGCGACGAGTTCATCGCCGACCTGTCGCACGAGCTACGCACACCGCTCACCGGCATCTACGGATTCGCTCTCGCGTTGCAGGAGATTTCGGAACTCAACGAGGAAGAGCACGATCTGGTCACCTTGATCGTCGGCGAAGCCGTGGAGATGAACCGGATGGTCGACGATCTCATCGTCGCTGGACGGTCCGTGGCCGGGACATTGTCGCTCGAGCGAACCGAGGTGCCTGTCGCTCCGCTCGTCTCAGACACCGTTGCCCCATTTCGTGATCGCGGTGTCGACATTTCCGTGGATTCCAACGACGTGTCGGTGATGGCGGATCGCATGGCACTTCGCCACATACTGGTCAACCTGCTCTCGAATGCGCACCAGCACGGGGGCGACAGCATCATGGTCGAACTGTTCGCGGATGGTGACGACGCTGTGATCCGGGTCACCGATGACGGTCCCGGTGTACCGGACGATGTCCGTCCCATGCTGTTCGGCCGATACCTCCATGGGCGCGGCGGTGCACTGGTCAGAGGAAGCATCGGGCTCGGAACTGCCGTCGTTCAAACCTACGCAGAGACATTCGGAGGATCCATCGAGTACCGGCGCGACAATGGTCGCACGGTCTTCGAAGTGCGTCTGCCGGCCGTTGTCAAGGTGTCGGCGGACACGCCGACCGCCACACTCGTCTAGATTCCTGGACACGGCCGAACCCGTTTGACTGACTGCTTCGCGATGCCTGTCATAGAATGGCTGGCAACCGCTTGGAGGACCGACACACGTGAGTGACCCGAAAGACCCGTACGGCAACCCCCCGGGATGGACCGACCCGTATTCCGATCTCACCGACATCTCGGGCGGCGATCCGCTTCCGCCGCTTGAGAATCCCAACACGCCTCAGGCGACGCCACCCGGCTCTCCCCTTCTGACCGGCCTGGTCGTCGGGTTGCTCCTTGTTGCACTCTCCGTCGCCGTCTTCCAATTGCTCAAGAGCGATGACTCGACCACAGCCGCCGACACCACCACGACGACCACCGTCGCCGGCTCGGACACCACAGTCGCCGGCGGCGATTCGACTACTTCGACCACCGTCGGCATCGCGACGCCACCGTCGACCCCGTATCCGCCCGTCGGCAACCCGATCGCGGTCGACAAGATGAAGCTGAAGAGCGACCGGGTCGGTATCCAGATCAACGATGTTCCCGACCTCAAGTTCGGTGATCCCGCGGACATCACGGTCGGGCGCCTGATTTCGAGCTTCGGCGAGCCGGACGAGGACATCCCGTGGCAGGTCTCGACCGGACAATGGGGGGTCTGCGTCGGTGACCTCGAACGCATCGTGCGGTTCGGGCCGTTCGCGGCGATCGTCACGACGAATGGTACGAGCGAGGAATTCAACG
>CAZONX010000192.1:0-2800 GCA_964581295.1 uncultured Acidimicrobiaceae bacterium | reverse complement strand
CCACCACCATCATCCCCGTGTTGTCACCGGTCCGTTTGAAGTCGAGCTGCTCGGCGTCGGGATCCACCCGGTGGATGAACTTCAGCAGGGCTTCGAGCTTGGTCACGTCGATGATATCGACTTCAAGACGCGCGCGGCTCTTGACCTTTCGCCGGTAGATGGCGGCATCAATCGCTCGCAGGCCGTACAACGCTGCCAGCGTCACAGCCGTCCCGATGATGGCGAGCTCGTACGAGCCCGAGCCGGCGGCCATCCCGATGGAAGCAACGACCCACAACCCTGCGGCCGTCGTGAGTCCGCTGACGAAAACGCCGTCGCGGAAGATCGCGCCGGCGCCCAAGAACCCGACCCCCGTGACGATCTGAGCCGCGATGCGGGACTGATCCGGACCTTCGAATCCAATGATCGACACGATCGAGAAGACGGCAGCACCGACCCCTACCAGTGTGAACGTGCGAAGACCCGCAGCCTTTCGGGCGGACTCTCGTTCGTAGCCGATGAGTCCGCTGCAGACGGCGGCAAGGGCCAGCCGCCCGATTATCACCATGAACGCCATCGCTGCTCCGAATCCGACCGAACTTCGGCTCCACAGTACCGCACGCGCAACCAGGACGCCGGTAGTCGCCGAGTCGGGTCCACGGAGGTCGCGCAACAGTCGTGATCGAGTCTCGACCGATGACACCGGTTCTGGTACGAGCTGATGGCTCTCGCTCGCGGAAGTTCCTGCACGACGTCTGGGACGGCACCGTCAACACCGCGTCGAGAGTCGAGAGCAGCGGCGTTCCCAACGGAGTATCCGTCAGCCGCACGTCGTGGGACAGGATCTCGCACGCATGCCGAGGACAGTCTCGTGGCATGGTTGCCGTCAAAGGGAAGGACGAAACGGAGATGTTCTTGGTCGAAGATCTGCGCTAGTGCGAACACCGGAGGACGCCGTCTCCGAACCAGCTGCGGACCAAAACGCTTTCCGTCGAAGACCTATTCGCACCCACGGCTCCATCTTGGGATTCCCAGATGAGAGGTCAGAACCTTCGGCCCGTATTCGGGACTGCTCTCGGATCAGCCGGCAGTCGATCGCCGGATGATCTCCGCCAACGCTTTGACTGCCGAACCCTGGAACAGGGTCTTGTGTCCGGCGTCAACGCTCTCGATCTCGAGGAGAGGCGTGTAGTCATCCCACGCAAAATCCCAGTCCCTGCCCTCGCCGACCTGTTCCTCTGCCGAGCGTATGAGCGTGATTGGGGCTGAAGAAGGCCTCGGATCGAACGTGTTGAAGGCACGCCGACAAGCCATCGCGACGGGGACGTCCTTGATCTGCTCTTGCCCCCTCATTCGGCGAACGCCGGCCTTCCGCCACTCCCCGGCTCGCCACGCTGCGCGGTTCCATCCTGCTTTCGCCATGCCAGCCATATCTCTGCTGCGGAGCATGCATCTCACACGCTCAACACCTGTCTCATACCGTGCATCATCGAGCGGCAGCCCTCCGTCGATGATGCCGACGAAGTCCACCGTATGACCGAGATCCTCCAGTTGAGCCGCCATCTCAAGGCACACCGTGCCTCCGAAGCAGAAGCCGATGAGCCGATACGGACCTTCGGGCTGCACGAGTCGCAGTTCTTCGATGTACCTCGCAGCCATCTCCGGGACGTTGTCGAGCGGCGGCGTGACTCCGTCGAGGCCCACCGGCTGAAGGCCGTACAGAGGCTGATTGGGACCGAGATGGTCTGCGAGCCCGCGATAGAAAAGCACCTCGCCCTGGCCGCCATGGACCGCAGCGATCGGCGGCTTGGTGCCGCGCGGTTGGATGCGCACGAGGCACGTCGATTCCACTTCATCCCCCGACTCCACGCCCGAAATGACCTGGGCCAAACCCTCGATCGTCGGATGTGTCAGGAGTGTGCTGAGCGGCAGATCGATACCGAAATCCTCCTTGATGGAGCCGAACATGCGCACCGCACCCAGCGACGTTCCGCCGAGATCGAAGTAGTCGGCGTCGATTCCGATATCCGCGAGGTCCAGGTGACGGCACCAGATGGCTAGAAGCCGGCGTTCGGTTTCGTTGCTGGTCTCCTTTCCGGCATGCGGCCGTCCCGACATCTCGACGTCGGCAACGGACACGAAGTGCGACACGGTGTCACCGGCTCGATCGAGCACCTCGTCCAGATTTCCCCAAGGGTTGTCGACGATCGCGGCGAGCACGCGAAGCATCTGATCGACGAGGGCCCGCGCCGCTTCATCGGTGCAGCGCCGTCGGTCGTACCGCACATGGAAGAACCACGGCGATGCCATCCCCACGGCAAGCATGATCGGCTAGGCCGTCGTGAGACCACTTCGGAAGCCGCGTTGGACGACCCCTTCACCGACCGTGTCTCCTGCGGGGAAGTTCTCGACAACGACGAATGATTCGAACATCGCGCGGTGTCCTGGGACGTCGCTCCATCGGTGGATGGCAGCAAGGGAGGCATGCTCGAACGGCCCCATCTCGAACTGCTGATTCCGAAACGCAGAGAGCCATGTCGCGAGGGCCTCGGAGCGATCGATCTCCACCCGAACAGGCACGGCGTTGGAGAAGTACCCCACGAGTCGTTCCATGCCAGGGACGTTCGCGTTGCGACCCGACACCGTGGTCCCGAACGCCACGTCGTCGTCGTTGGTCAGGATGCTCAAGACGAGCGCCCACGCCGTTTGAAGGAGCACGGCGGGGGTCACGTTGAGATCCAACGCCACCGACGAGATGCGCTGCGGCATCTCGTCGGCGATCTCCGACGTGTACTCGCCGAAGCCGGTCATCGCCGACGGC
>CAZONX010000191.1:0-2837 GCA_964581295.1 uncultured Acidimicrobiaceae bacterium | reverse complement strand
GAGTTGGAGCCAACGGCCGCGTTCGCGAACCCGTGCAGGTCCCGGCGATGGTCGGTGCCGCCACCGCGGCAGCAGCCGTGGCGGTCGCCGAAGCTCCGGCCGCCGAGGAAGATGCGGTTATCCTTGAGAATCCACCGGCCCTTCCGGTCGACGCCGACGAGGCAGCAGCAGCGCCAATCGACGATGCACCTCCCCCGCCGCTCCCGGAGTCCGTCGGTGGAGACGAACCCGTGGCCGATCCGAGCGAGCGGTTCGTCTGGCTGATCCCCGCCCTCATCGCCGCAGCAGCCATCGTCATCGTCGCCCTCTTCGGCTTCGGATTCCTCGACGGAGACGCCGACCCAGAGCCCACTGCGGCACCGACGGTCGAGGCCACTCCCACCACGGCCGCCCCAACGACCACGACGCCGAGCACGACCACCACCACGACGCCGAGCACGACCACCACCACGACGATCCCGGCGGCATCCGCCCTTCCACCGGTCGGCGATGCCATCTCAATGTCGTCACTCACCCTGACGGCCGGCGGCATCGGACCCGTGGGTTTCGGCCAACCGGCGTCAGACGCGATCGGGCGACTCGTCGCCAGTCTCGGCCGGCCGGAAGAGACCGGCATCGCGGACGAAGCTCTCGGGTTGTGCCCCGGGGCGGACGGACGCTTCGTACGCTGGGCCGGTCTGACCGCCGTGGTGTCCGGAACGCTCGAGGATGGGACGTTCGTCGGCTACCGATACGAAGAGGAAGCTGTCCCGATCATGCATCTCGACTTCGCGACGCCGTCGGGCCTCCGGCTCGGCGACCCGGTGTCTGCACTCAATGAGATCTACTCGTCGTATCAGATCGACTACGTCTCCGACAGCGGATCTGTTCGCTTCAGACTGTCGGATGCCGAGGGGCTCCTGTTGTGGGGACCTGTTTCGTCGGTCGAAGACTCGGGTCGCGTCGAGGGAATCCACTCGCCGGATGGCTGCGCTTTCTTGGGCTGATAGTCGCTCCGCGAAGTAAGATTCCACCCGTGCGCATCCGACGACCGGGAGTCCAGTGAGCTCCGCAGACACACCGTGGTGGCGTCGCGTCTTCTCCCCGGCGAACGTCGTATCCGTCGCGGCCGGGGTGGCCGTCTTCGTTGTCGGCATCGCCGCATGGAACACAAATAGGGGTGTGCTCGCCGCCGCAATCGCCGGCGCCGTCGTTACCGGCATCGTTTGGCTCATCTGGTGGACGGCATCCGGACCCCCCGACATGGATCGCCTGCTCGGTACGCTGCGATTGGGAACGATCCCCGTTGACCGGAACAGCCCTGCCCCGACCCTGACGGATACTTCGTCGGCATCGAGCAAGGCATACCGACAGTTGCTGCACGAGATCGAGAGCCGAACGAGTGGCCAGGTTCTTCTCGTCTCTTCCCCCGCCCCCGGCCAGGGAGCGACGACCGTGGCGGTGAACCTCGCTATCTCGGGGACTCAACGCGGGAGACGGATCGCCCTGATCGACGGCGACGTCGGCGGCGGCGGCGTGTCACAGTTCCTCTCGACCGGGATCGAACCCGGACTCACCGACCTCGCCGAGGGACTATCCACCCTCGCCGACGCGTCGCGACTCTGGACTATTGGGCCCGGTTCTGCGCTCCCGGTCGTACCGTCTGGAGCGTCGACCGGAGCATCGGAAGATGCACTCAGCGGACCGGGTCTTGCAGCGTCGATCGACCAGATCGCCGAGCGAGCGGATGCAGTGTTCATCGATGCTCCGCCGATCGCCTGGGATGGAGCGACGGCACCGCTTGCCGCCCACGCCGACGGCACGATCCTCGTCGTCACGGATGCGGCGACCGGGCCTGGCGTCGCCAACGCTAGGGACCTTCTCGCTGAGGCGGGGGCACCCGTCATCGGGTACGTTGCGAACCGCTCAATTCCGCCATCGTTCTGGCGCATTCCGTACGTTCGAATGTTCAGGCGAATTGCTGCCACGTTCCTGGCTATTGCGATCGTCTACTCGGCCTTTACGGCGTTCAAGATCTACGAATCGTGGGCCAGCGTCGACAGGGAGACACTCGCAACATCTGAGGCAGGCGAGGCCCTGCCGTCTACTTCCATCCCCCCGGTTCCTGATGTCATTGCCGACGAGGATCCCGAAGTGCAGCCGCTCGAAGACGTAGTAGTCGCGGCGCCGACGATCGAGGGCGCATATCGCTCGGTGCTGCTGATCGGCAACGATGAGGCCGCCGCTCTCGCTGACGTCGTTCTCCTCGCCGTGCTCCCAGCAAACGAGGACCTTGCACCATTCATGGTGTCGCTTCCACGTGATCTCTATGTCCCGAACCGCTGCGCCGGCGGCTATGGACGGATCAATACCGCATACCGCGAGTGCGGCGATGTCAACGCTCCAACGATGCTTGCGTTGGCCGTCGAGGATTTCACCGGCATAAAGGTCAACAATTTCGCCATATTCGACTTCGCGGGATTCGAACAAGTCATCGACGGCGTGGGTGGAGTCGAAATCTGTTCGGAATACCCACTGCGAGATGCGAAGTCGTATCTCGACTTCCCTGGTGGATGTGTCAATGCCGACGGTGTTACGGCCCTTGCCTGGGTGCGATCGCGCAAGACGCAGCAACTTGTGAACGGTAGCTGGCGATCCGTTCCCGGGGCCAGCGACCTGCTTCGCAACGAGCACCAGCAAGACGTGCTGCTGCAACTGGCCAAGAAACTCCGAACATTCGAGTCTCCGACCGATCTGTCGAACAAGATCAGCGAACTATCCAATGCGTTCGTGGTTGACGACGGACTTGGACTGGCCGACACGCTTTCGCTCGCCTGGCGTATTCGCGACATCGACGT
>CAZONX010000190.1:0-2874 GCA_964581295.1 uncultured Acidimicrobiaceae bacterium | reverse complement strand
CGCCGGCCTTGCCGCGGCCATTGACGCCCATGGCGAAGAGGTCCTCCGCGATATGGCCGGTGACTGGCCGTTCTTCGAAAACCTTCTGGCCGACGTCGAGATGGTTCTGGCCAAGGCGGACATGGGGATTGGCGAGCGATATTCGAAGTTGGCCGGCGAGACCGGCGAGCGTCTCTTCCCCCGGATCCTCGCCGAGTACGATCGAACCCGCAGCCTGATCTGCTTGCTCCGCGGCATCCGGGAGCCCCTCGAACGGGAGCCGGTGCTGCGGCGCTCGATCCGTCTTCGCAACCCCTACGTCGATCCCATCAGCCTGCTGCAGGTCGATCTGCTGAAGCGCTGGCGGGCGTCTAATCGGCAGGATCAAGAACTCGAAGAGGCCCTCAAGGTGACGGTCTGGGGGATCGCGCGAGGCATGCAGAACACGGGTTAGCTATCAGTTTTGAGTTCTTAGTTCTTAGTTTTTAGTTTCCGCCCACCCACCCACCGACACTGAACGTCACGAGTGCTCAGGGTTGGCGAAGTCGCATCCATTGGAGGTGCCATTTTCAATATTGTTGGGTGTTCGAACATCCCCGTCGGTGGGATCTTCCGGGCCAACAATGTTGAAGGTGGCTCCTCTCGGGCAGGGCGTGCTCAACGTCATGTCGGCTAACTGAAACCTCTCGACAACAACGCAAGCCCCGGAGGGGCGACACATGGGCCGGTTCTATCGCCCCTCCGGGGCTCGAAGAATTGGGAAGTCCATTGCTCCCGGGGCTCACGCCCCGGGCTACATTGTGTCGCCGCTCCACGGCTCATCTCGGCGAACATGTCGGCAGCGTCCAGCGTGCGGCGGTGCCCGTCACGCCCAATGGAAGTATGAAACCGGGACCCGGCTCTTCGAGAGCACCACGACGGCCCGCAGCCCGTCGGTGAAAAAGGGATCGCCGGTCAGGTTGTGCCGCGGGGCCGAGGACGGAGCGGCCTCGACTCCGGAGGCGTAGCCCACCTGCGAGACGCGGCCGGCTGCCACCAAATCGTCGATCACGTAGTCTCGGGCCTCATCGACGTCCGGATCGATCTTGTGCGTGGTCAAGTTCCAGGTCTTCAGCGTGTAGCGCACGCCGATGTCTCGGCTGCACTGCCCGACCCAAACCGGTTGCCCCTCGAAGGAGTTTTCAGTCCGCCACAACCGGAGGTGGATTCGCTCATTGATGCTGGACCTTGCCTTTTGCAGGGCGAGTCCCTGGGGGTGCCCCGCAAGATACAACGGGCTGACCGGCGAGTATCGGTACTCTGAATCAAAGAGAAAAGCCTTGAATGTCTTCAGGCTGGTGGCAATGGTGATCGATTCGACTTCATCCCAGCGGGCGCCGAAACATCGGAGGATCGCCGTTCGCGTTCCGATCACCACGAGATTGAGAGGATCGCCTTCGCGGGTGCCCAACTGGTTTGTCGTACAGCGGGGTTGGTCCTGGAGCAGGCCGCGAAGGGCGGTTTCGTCGAGGTCAGCGCCCCCCTCCGTCCCCGGGCCCTCATCGTCTATGGAGCCAAGGCTGAGTCCCGGGACCTCGAGCGAAAAATTGAACCTCACCCGGTCGTCCGGCGCCACCACTTCGAGGTTGATGTCTTTGATGCCTTCGTCGAAACCAGTGAAGACAAACCCTGACCGCTCGCTCGCCGGTTGCACCGGACCCGGCCGGAAACCGTTCTTTTTGAAGAAGGCGTTCATGCGCCGGTTGGCCACGCGGGCGCCAAAGAGCTTGAACGGAACGAGGGGGACCAGGGGAAGGAAGAGCCAGGCGAGAAGGCCGAAGCTCAAAAGCCGTTTGCCAACCGCAAAGTGGTTGACGTAGGCGGCTTCGAGCGGGGTGAAATATTTGGGGTCGACGCTGAGAAGATCCAGACGGTGCGGCTGGTCCGATCCGTTGACGATTCTGACCCACACCGCCTGCATGCCCCGCCGTGCCATCGGTACGCCGAAGAGTTGGTGGCACTCGTGCGCGCTCAGCGCCGCGGCCTCAACCGTCAGGCCCGCCCTGCTGTGGCTCTTGATGCGATCGGTGAACGAACGCGCCTCCAGGTTCGGCCGGTAGTCAACTGTCACCAGCCGCCACGGACGAAGTCTGTTGTGCGCCACGAACCGTCTCCCCTCGTGTCTCCCGGCCCGGGCCGGAGGTGAGAGGCATCATAACCGCGACCGCGCCGGTTTCGATCACGAAATCGTCGCCCAGCAGTTCGAGGATCTATTCGAGGGTGGCCTGCTCCTCAGTCGAGTTTCGTCGGGCCCTCAAGATACCAACTGATGAAGCTGCAGCGCGAACACACCAGGGTGGTGGCCGACTTGTTGACCCAGTCGAGGTTCATGAGCGACATGGCCGCCGTGTTGAGCTGGGCCTTACCTTCGTGAAACAGGTTGTTCTGACACTGTGGGCAGGTGACTTCGGCCCCCGCGACCAGAAAACGACTGTCAGGCTTCTCATTCTTGCTTCCGTGTCCCGAAAAAAGTCCTATCTATGATCCTCTACTCTCCAGTTGTGCCAAAGGCCCGGATGGCCCCTTGACATGGACTACGCCTCACCGATGAAAACCTTCCAATACAGAGTGAAGCAATGGGGCCCGGAGGCTCGAGATTTCGACTGGCGTGCCGCGACGGTGGCGCTCGAACCCGCATGGCAAACAGCCGCAGTCGATCAGCTCAGCAGGGCCTCACCGCGAAACACCATGTAGATGAGACCCACGACCCCGCTCAAAAGGTAGAAACCGACGAAGAGCCAGATCTCCGGGCCGGGCATATTGCTGTAGCCCGAGGCCCCTGGCAGAAACACCAGCATGGAGAGGATCGTCGCCGCCCAATAAGCCGAGACACCAAACACGGCCGTCGTCGTCAGC
>CAZONX010000189.1:1655-2931 GCA_964581295.1 uncultured Acidimicrobiaceae bacterium | reverse complement strand
GTCGATCCTCCGGAGCTCGTTCCGCCATCCGCTGTTTGACCCCCCACAAGAGCTGACGGAACTGCTGACGGCCCAACGCGACCTTCTGCACCGCCAGAAAGCTCGGTGACCGCCCATACTGAACGCACATTGTCGCGATGTCTCCTCGGGCGAAGATCTCCGCGGATTCGATCATCGTCTGGTCTACCCAGCCGGTGCCGGTTGGCGAGAACAAGAGCAGGTACTTCCGGTCGAACGCCCCGAGTCTGCCCATTTCCTCGAGCGCCATTTCCGATCGACCGGTCGCGTATAGCGGTTCGCTGTTGTATCCGATGTAGGCCCGAATCGGATGGGCGACTGCCGGCTCGTCAAGCGTGGTCTCGATGAGGTCCGGGGTGACGACGTCCGAGACGTACCGCCGGCCCTGGAGACCGAGTTCCAGGAACGGAGAGATGCTGCTCGGCCCTCCTGAGACGAAATCGCTCTGGGGTGCACGACGGTATGCCGGCTCGATCTTCTCGTTTGCACGAGCGATGTAACCAACACCGCCCGCATATCCAGCGCTCAGCCCGGCTCCCCACATCGCAATATTGACCGTTCGACCGATCAGCCTCCGGACCGAGTCGTCACCGAAGAACTCCATCCAGGCGGCTCGCGATCCTATGAACGCGCGACCGAGCAGCGTGCCTGTGGTCACGACGCCGGCGGCAATCGCCACCGATGCAGATAGGGACGCCGGTTTGTCATCATCCGTCCATCGCTTGATCGCGTCACGACGCCTCTCGAGAAGACGGTCCGAGTAGAGCAGAGCACCGCCGAAGGCTCCGCCACCAACCACGATCGGTCGCAGCGCCCCGGTTGCCGGATATCGCGTCTGGAGTTCGGCAGCCGACTCGTAGACCATTCCACCGACGCCCCCAGCCATCGCGAGGCGACCCACCGTGCGAAGCGAAGCCAACGCCGTAGGTTCGCTTCGCCGCTGGGGGATCTTTGTAAGACCCAAGCCGGTTGCCGTGGCCACCGCACGCGCCCCGAAGCGATACGCGAACGGAGCACTGTTCGGCACGACCTTGCGAATCGCGCCCTCCGTCGCGCGACCAACCAATCCGGCGATCAGAACCGATGTCCCCGCCGCGATGCCTTGATGGACGGAAGACCGCGGCATGAGGGACGGGGTGAACGACTCGAGAAATGAGACCGACTTGAGCGGAGCCGCGGGATCGCTCGTGACCGGATTCAGCCAGTTCGCAATGGCCGATCCGGCGCCAACGGTGTTCTTCAGCGTGATGCTCCGAGT
>CAZONX010000189.1:0-1555 GCA_964581295.1 uncultured Acidimicrobiaceae bacterium | reverse complement strand
CGACGCCGTCAGTCGGGCGAGGTCGCGCTATGCCGAGCTTGCGCCCTGGTTCGGGAGCCGCGGGATGAGCCACCCCAGGAACGCATCCTGGCTTCTGGTTTGTAGCGTCACCTTTCCTGGTCCCGTGAGGTCGACCACCAGGCCTTCGCCGCTCAGGAGCGTGCTCTTCCAACCGCCGACCTTGCGAACGTCGAACCCCATGCCCTCCGTGAAAGTCACCAGGTGGCCGGTGTCGATCGTGAACTTCTCGCCTGGCCCGAGTTCGATCTCTTCGATGGCGCCGTAGGCGGCGATGATCAGTGTCCCAATGCCTGACACCCGAAGCATGACTGCTCCCTCTTTGGCGAAGAACGTCTTGGCCCCGCTCCACTTGGTCTCGACATCCAGAGTTGGGCTCGATGCGATGAAACCACCGGACTGCACCATGAGCCGCTCACCGCTCAACTCCATCACGTTCATGTCGCCGGGAAGAGCCGGGGCGAGGCGGATGGTGCCGCCCGAGGCCGGAGCCTTGAACGTATTCATGAAGAAGCTCTCACCGCCGAAGGTCGACCGCGCGATCGACTTCAGGAATCCACCGCGAGCCTTGGTCTCGAGTTCGAAGCCATCGGTCATCGCGACCATCGCGCCACCTTCGGCAACGATCTCCTCTCCGGGGTTAAGCGTGACTTTCGCGATGGCGTAGGACGGCCGATCGTTGATCTGAACCTGCATGTCGGTCTACTCCTTGCTCGGTGGGCTCCCTGCTCCGCCCGCTCAACGATAGAAGCACCAGAGACCGGCACGAAGTCAATGGGCGGCTCCAACCCTGAGAACGAACTGCCCACACCGGCACATGAGGCCGCTTCCTGTCGAGGCATGAAAGGGAGCGACGCCGGACTCAATGGAACGCCATCGCGCTTTGCCTTGCTAGGCAGCGTCCATCGGCGCCGATATGGGCGGGCAAGAAGCCGTCCGTCGAGCCTGCCAAGAGGCTCGGTTTGTCCGATAGCGTTGCAGCACGATGGGGATATCCGCTGAGTGACCTGCGTCACATCGGTAGCCGTCGTACCTCTGGAACGACAGGGCGAACCGCCGGTTCATCAACCAGCGCTCTCTCGGCATTCCGGTTCCGTCGATCGAGCAGCGCGTTGGCCACGCGGGGAGGCCCGAGACACACCCCACAGCGGTTGTGGGTGGCTACCGGTCCCGGTCATCGTCGACGTGGCTCCGCGGTGGCACACCCGTCTCGTCCGCATAAGACATCACTGCGACCCCGAGAGTGGCATAGAAGAACTGATCGCCGATCCGGTCATATAGGCCGTAGCTGCGCAGGCGATCCTTCACCGGACCCTTGAGTTCAGCGAAAGCGAACTCGATACCCCGCTCATCGAGGTCACCGAGGAGCATCTGCAGCATCTCGGCGCCCGTGCTGTCAATGTCGCTGATCGGCTCGGCGGCGACCACAACCCTACGGACTCCACCCGGTGTCGCGTCGATGGCTTCACCGAGTTGCTCCTCGAAGAACCCGGCGTTGGCGAAGAAGATGGGTGCGTCGAAACGGAACAGAAGCAGG
>CAZONX010000188.1:0-2946 GCA_964581295.1 uncultured Acidimicrobiaceae bacterium | reverse complement strand
GTCCTGCGGCACCAACACCGCATCGATCACATGGATGATCCCATTCGAGGCACAGACATCGGTGATGATCACCTCAGCAACGCCATTCAGAATCACCTTGCCATCCTTGACCTCGATCCAGACCAGCTCACCGCCGATCATCTCAAGGCTCTTGGCAGGCGGTTGTGCCTGTTCCGCGTGCGCCGCCTGATAGCGGTTGACCACCTCAGACGCCGGCAACAGACCGGATGCCACGTGATACTCCAGGATGCGGGTCAGCGCATCGAGATCCTTGAGCAGTGCCTCGACCGTACCCGCCGGAAGCGCCGCGAACGCATCATCGGTCGGTGCGAACACCGTGAACGGGCCCTGTCCCTTGAGCGCCTTGTCGAGGCCGGTTGCCTCGAGAGCTGCAATGAGTACGTCGAAGTCGCCGGCCGCACGAGCGGTCTCGACGATGTCGAGCGAACAGCTCCCAGACTTCGAGAAGAAGAATCCGGCCAGCGGGAAGAACCCAGCTTCACCAAAGGAGAAGCTCTCGTCCGCAGGACCAAGTCCAACGCCACTCTTCACGGGCGTGTTCTGAAGGAAGAACTGGTCGCCGCGATAGACACCGAGGGTGTCAACACCGTCGCCGTCCCAGTCGCCGCCGATCATCACATCACCGGGGTCGCCATAGACCGTCGACACCTCGGCGACTCCGGTCGAGAGCGAGTTGCGGAAGAAGACCTCACCAGTGGACTCACGATGAAGGGCAACACCGTCGATGCCGTCGCCGTCCCAGTCACCCGTGAACGGGACATCACCCTTTACGCCGAACGTGAAGCTGTACTCAGCTGCGCCCAGGCCGTCTCCGTTGGCACCCAGCTTGTTGATGATGAAGAACTGATTTGTCGAAGGACGGAAGATCGAGATCGTATCGAAGCCATCGCCGTTCCAGTCGCCGACGACCGGCACATCGCCGGCATTCCCAAAGTAGAACCAGAGGTCGGCAATGCCCTGGGTATTCGAGTTCCGCAGGTAGATACGGCCATCACTCTGGCGGTAGACCCCGGGTGTGGTCACGCCATCCCCGTCCCAATCGCCAAGCATCGGAATGTCCCCGTCATCCCCGAAGTAGAACTCCTGGGCCGAACCGTCGTCGTTGCGCAGAAACCATTCCCCCGAACTCTGATCCACGGACGCCACAGAATCGCCGGCCGAAATGGGCGTTTCCGTAGCCCCGGCCCCCGGTGTGAACACTGCAAACAGCACAAACAGTGCCAGCAGCATGAGAAGCGCTCGCTTCATACCTTCCTCCCTTTCCCTGATTAGTCACAAACGTAGGGCACAGGGCGGAGGCCTGCACGAAGTGACTAGTCAATTCTTTCGCGAAGAGCATCAGCGGGTTTCGGCGCCCAGAGCCGCGCGGGTGTCACCGGAGTCCGGGCTACTTCTTCGGCGAACCGCCCGTATCGGCACATATGGGCGGTGTGGCGGGTAGCGATAGGATGGGTCGCTGTGGACTCGATAGATGCCTTGTGGAACCGGATCATCGCCTGCTCGGGCGAAGTGTTCCACCAGCAGCGGGGCAATTCGTTCACCTATTCGGTCAGCGGCGACACCGTCTACCTGGACACCGCCAACCAAGATCTATCTCGTGAACAGATCACAGAGGCCTACCACCGCATGCCGCTCACCGGACCAGACGACATCCGCGACCTGAGCGGCCCGAAGTACATCTACGCCATCCTGACGGACCGACGCATCACAGGTGGATGACCGCCCATATCGGCACAAAGGGACGGCACCGAAGGTCAGGTGAGACCGCCCAGAATGCCGGATATGGGTGACTAGGTGGCTCCGTTGTGAGGATCGTGTTCGACCGGTCAGATCACCATTGGCGCATCAGAATCAGGCGATTAGAGCTTCTGAACCTGTCTCGGACGGATGGGCAGAACAATGCCCGGTGAAAGGTCGAACGGCACAGAATCGACGTGGTGGGTACCTCGGCCGCCTACACAGATCGCGAGTTGATGGAATCGTGCACGCTGCAAATTCAGGAAGTGCCGGGTGCGCATTCGGTTCATCAAGTCACGACGGTTGATGACTTCCACCATCGTCATAGCCGGCATGGCGTAGCCGTTTCGGACGGAGTTCAAGGCGTCGGTTATCGCCGTGTGCGGCGTCTTGGGGAGGAGTACCGGAGGAGGGTTCCTCGATCGGTTGCTTAGGCCGGGATGCTCTCGGCTCTTCTGTCGTTGGACTCGTGTGTTGTCGGCGTGACGGTGATCTCGAGTCCCACGGCGTAGGCGGCTTTGGCGAGCGTCGCGATGGTCGGGTTGGATGATTGTTCGGTGAGGAGTCGACGTACCGCGGAGGGCTTGACCCGCATTGCGCGCGCCAGGTCTGCTTTTGACATGCCGAGGTCGGTTCGGGCAGCGTCGATACGGCGCACGATTTCGTCGACCGCGGCGATCTGTGCTCGGGCGAGTTCGTATTCGCGGCGGAACTCTTCGTCTTTGAGCTGTTCGTCGAGGTACTGACCAAAGGTGGTGGATCGTCCACGAACCCGACGCCTTGAGTCTGAAAGTAGGCAAAAAGTAGGCAAGAGGGTGGAAAACAGCGCGAAACAATGAAATGCAATGGGCGCTGAAATCCCTGTACCACAAGGGATTACGGCCGAAAGGCCAGTGGTGGCGTCCCGCCTTCTTGCCTTCACACGGCAGAGGTCGGCGGTTCGATCCCGCCAGCGCCCACGATTTTTTCACGCTGCTGTCGTTGACATCTTCAGTGGTTCGAAGCCTTGTGGGCTGTGTGGTGTTCCTTCTCGGGTTCGGATCGTGTGTGCAGGAATGAGCAGGAACGCGCAACGCTTGTGTCACAAATGTGTCACCGACGAACTGAACCCGGGGCGGTTCATCGCATCGAAGTCGCGGGTATGGCCCACGTCGTGTCTCGCCCACGGAACCCGCACCACGGTCGGGC
>CAZONX010000187.1:0-2966 GCA_964581295.1 uncultured Acidimicrobiaceae bacterium | reverse complement strand
GGGAGGGAAGCGAACAGGTTCGGCCCGTCGACCCTGGCATAGGCCAGCACACGGGGGCCCGCGTTGACCGCGACCGTGATCGATACGGGGCCGAGGTCGATTGTTGTTGTTTCGGGCTCTGTCTGATGCGGCATCCGGCGATGATACGGACTCCCGGCGAGCGGCACGAAGTCGATGCTCGTCGGCTCTGGCCTACCGCGAGGCGTCGGGCCGGGTGGGAATGCGCTGGATGGGCTCGCGGCCGAGCAGCGTCCTCGAGACCCAGGACCAACCGGACCGGATGAGCAGTGATCCGGGAATCGCGATCAGCAGCGCCCCGGCGATCATCTGGAACGGCTCCACCCAGTGTGTGAACTGCTCTCCGGCGGTGAGCACATTGACCGTGCCGGCCCACGGGGTTCGGGCTATCCACGCCCACGTCAGGGTGACGACGACAGCAAAGACGAGGACGATCACCACGCGGCGTGTGGCCGTCATCTCGGACCCGCCGATCGGGAGAGCGGCCGGAAGACCAACCGATCCGCTGCGTGAGCGATCCAACGCCAGTTCACCGCCAGGTGGATCGCGGTCAGCCAGATCACCCAACCCACCGAGCCGAGATGGAGCCAGACCCAGAAGCTGCCGCCAGCCGGGATGATTCCGATCCACGGGAGGGCGACCTCCGAGATGATCAGCCCGGAGGCGATGATCGAGGCAAAGCCGCTGAACAGTCCGAACATCAGCACATAGTTGAGGCGGTTGTGGAACGAACTCGCCGACAGGAACCGGCGGGTTGTCGCAACGACCCACTCACCGTGTTGGAGCAGATGCACGATGAAGCCAATTCCGAGAGCGATGCCGAGCCATTCATGGATCGCGAGGCCCGTCAGCGGGACATTGACGACCAGAACGAAGATGACGAAGACCAACGCGTCAACGGCGAAGAGTGACAGCGTCCTGCGGCGCGGCCTGGGGCGACGAGACGAACGAGCCGCAGCCCTGTCATGCTCGGATCCAGTCGATACGCCGTGTTCGAGGGAGGTTGCCATTACGAGCATGAAAGCATGGTGAGGTGTGAACAACCTACGGATCGGATAAGAAGCCGGTGAGAGGAGCAAGAGGAGCAGTCTCACCATCTTCATGGATCGCTCTCATATCCTCCTCATGTTGAGCGGCCACAATCCGTCGCAAAGGATACCGATCTCTCCCCAATGGATACATGAAACGAACCCTCGCTCTCGTTGGCCTGCTCGTCGTTGGCCTCCTTCTGCTCTTCGACCCCGACACGGGAATCGTGACGGCCGCCGTGGAATCGACCACCACGACCGATGTGGTCGCCGCGGCGCCGGCGACCACGACCACGACCGGAGCACCGCCGGCGCCCGAGACGTCTTCTTCGTCGTCGTCCACCACCACCGAGGCCGCGACATCGTCCACCACAACCCCGTCCACGACGTCCACCACAATCGTTACGGATTCGACCCAAGGAACGTTCAGCGTGGTCGGAGATGCCTTCGATTCTCCGTTCGGGGCATTCCAGGTCGAGATCGTGATCGAGAACGGAGTGATGGTCGACATCATCACCGTCGAGGAGCCACCGGACCGGCGGTCGCAGCGAATCAACGACTCCGTGATCCCGATCTACACCGAAGATGCAATCAGCAGCCAGAGCGCAGACTTCGACGCCATCTCGGGAGCGACCGTTACCTGGGACTCGTGGGGCGCATCGCTCGAAACGGCGCTGATCGAGGCCGGCGTGTGAGCAATCTCCGCCGTCGGCGGGTGGAGCACATCATGGGCACCGCTGTGCTCTTCGACCTACGGGACGCCGTCCTCACCGACCCGGTCGTCGACGATGCCGTAGCCCACCTCCGGTGGGTCGAGAGCGTATTCACTACCTACCGCGAGGACAGCGAGATCTCGCGCCTTAGAGCAGGCCACCTGTCGATCGACGAGGCGGATCCGACCGTTCGAGAAGTGCTCGCCACGTGTGACCGCCTGCGGCACGACACTGAAGGAGCGTTCGACCACCGCAGCGGACGGGAGCTCGATCCGGCCGGCTACGTGAAAGGCTGGGCGATCGAGGGTGCCGCCCGCATTCTCGATGACGGTGGCCTCAAAGCCTTTCTCGTGTCGGCAGGCGGAGACATCGTGGCCCGCGGAGCGCCGGCAGGGCACAATACCTGGCGGGTCGGTCTGCGGGATCCTCTGGATCAAGCCTCGGTGATCGGTACCGTCGACCTGGACAACGCCGCCGTCGCAACCTCGGGTCGGTACGAACGGGGTGACCACATCTGGGGCAGCGATGATCAGAGAGCGCTCCTCTCCGGTGCCTCCGTCATCGGACCGAACCTCGGCGTCGCAGACGCCCTTGCCACGGCCATCCTCGCCTCGGGACCGGACAACCTGGGGTGGCTGCACCGATTCCCCGACTATGGCCTCGTCGCGATCACACCGGACCGCCGCATCCTGAGAACGTCCGAAGTACCGTTCACTTCGGGACCACGCGAGGAGGATTCCGATGAAGGCGCTCGTCGTATATGAGTCGATGTACGGCAACACGATGCGAATTGCTGAGGCAATCGCTGAAGGCCTCTCGACCACGATGGAGTTGGAAATCTTCGAGGTTGGTATCGCACCGTCCGACCCTTCCGGCTTCGACCTGATTGCGGTCGGTGGACCCACCCACCAGTTCGGCTTGAGCAGGAAGAGTTCCCGCGAACAGGCAGCCGACGACGCCGACCAGCCCCTGATCTCCGCAGGCATTGGGATTCGGGAATGGATCGGCAACCTCACCAAGACCAAGACCGGCTCGGCTGTGACATTCGACACCAGCATCCGCAAGCCCAACCTCCCTGGATCGGCCGCACGCGGTGCCGCGAAACGACTCGGGCGCCTCGGCTACCGCCTGCTCCTGCCGGGAGAACTCTTCCTGGTCGAAGGCGCGACCGGGCCCATCACCGACGGCGAGATCGACCGAGCCCGGG
>CAZONX010000186.1:0-2968 GCA_964581295.1 uncultured Acidimicrobiaceae bacterium | reverse complement strand
AGCGGAGATCCCGCTGTGTGACCGCATCGCCACCGGAATCGGCCGTCGTCGTCGTATCGTCACCGCTATCGGCTCCGCCTGCGGTGGTCGTTGTGTCATCACTGCTACTTGAGCACGCGGCAACAACCATGGCGAAGCTCAACAGAAGTGCGAACCACACATTTCGCTTCATTCGTTCTCCTCCTCTATACGTTCGGGGCCCACCGTCGGTGGGTCCGTTCCACCCTTGAACCTACGCGCATGCGCGGGTCCCTGGGAGATCTATGCAAATGCCTTTCGTAGAAACTCGAGACTGGTCCGCGCATCCGCAATCGGACCCTCTCCTTGTGCTGGCTCCTCGTCGAGGACCAGATCCTGTTCGAGGACGTACCAGCCCTCGTAGCCTTGGCGTTCCAACTCGGCGACGAAACCAGCAATGTCGACGTCGCCTTCGCCCAGGGGTTTGAAGATGCCGTCGATGACGGACTGCCGGAACGGCAGGGCGCCGCTTCGAACCAGCTCCGCCATCTCGCTATCAACATCCTTCAAGTGAACGTGCGAGACACGCCCACGCGCTGCCCTTGCCACCTCTGTCGGATCCGCGCCACCTAGGAAGAGGTGGCCGGTATCCAGGCAGAACTCAACGTCGCTGTCGGCGAGCAGGCGATCGATGTGGTGGGGCCGCTCAATCGCCATGCCCCAATGCTGGTGAAGCGCGTTCGCCAGACCGGCGTCGGTGGCCATGCGGGTGACCTCGTTGAGGTTGGTTAGGAAGATCGCCCACTCATCGTCAGTCATCTCCATCGTTTTGTCGTAGCCCCCGTAGTGGGTGCCGGGGCCCAGCACCACCACCTCCGACCCGCAGCCCGCAAGTGTTCGACAGGCCCGGGCAACGTAGTCCAGTTGCTCCTCCGCCATGTCCTCGCGGTAGAGAACCGCCGGCACGAAGCCGCCAACCAGAGACAGGCCGAAACGATCGAGGAGCAGGCGCAGCTCCTCCGGATCGTTTGGCAGGTAACCGTCCGGTCCGAGCTCGGTGGCGTGCATGCCGACTTCCTGCATTTCGGTGAGCACGCGCTCACCGTCCATGAGATAGCCCCATCCGGGCGAACCGTCGACGCCCCACGTGATCGGGGCGCCCGCAATACGTGACATCAAATCGCTCATACGATCTCTTTCATCTCGACTGGCCGATGTTCTGCTCGAGACACGTCGCATGCGATCGCAATGCGAAGTGCCTCACGGGCGTCAGCGGGAGTGCACGGACTGGCCATGCGGCCCTGTGCCACCTCGATGAACGCACCGATCTCCTCTCGGTAAGCCGGAGCAAACCGATCGAGAAAGGTCTTGGGAGTTGGCTGTTCCGGTCCCGGCACGCCTGGCTCGAGGGATCGGAGTGGGAGCCGCGGCTCGAGGCCGACCGACACGCTGTCGCGGGTCCCGAATAGCTCCATCCGCACGTCGTGGCCCAAGGGATCGTGGCGGACGCCCGACATGATCGCCCGCGTCCCATCGGTGAGCGACAGGACGACGACGCCGGTGTCAACGGGCCGATCCTCACCAAACTCCTCGGTCGTGACCGTGTGCCCATCGGCATAAACCGACGTGACTTCCTGACTCGTCACGAAACGGATGATGTCAAGGTCGTGGATCTGCGTGTCTCGGAAGATCCCGGTGTCGTGGTAGCCCGGCGGGGGCGGGTCGTAGTCGTGGGTTGTCGTGCGCATCGAATACACATGCCCGAGGCTTCCGGTGTCGACGAGGTCCTTGGCGCGGCGATAGCCGGCATCGAAGCGTCTCTGGAATCCGATCTGCGCCGGCACCCCGGCCACTCGAACCCGCCCCACTACCTCGTCGGTGGTCTCGAGGTCAACGGCGATCGGCTTCTCGCAGAACACGGGGATTCCGGCGTCGGCGGCAAGCAGCATCATCTCGGCGTGCACTCCGGTGGCGGCCGCGACCACCATCGCGTCGATCCGACCAATCATCGCAGCTGCATCAGCGGTGACCTCGGCGCCAATCTCACTTGCGACCACCTCAGCACGTTCGAGCAATGGGTCGGTGACGATGATTTCGGAGACCTCCGGATGGTCGGCGAGCGTCTGTCCGTGGAAGGCGCCGATTCGTCCAGCACCGATCAGTCCGACTCGCACTTCCGACTCCTCCTCGGGACACCAGCCGCCCGGGCCGTGTCCGTCTCAATCGTTGTGGAACGTTCCAATACGATGACGGTATACTCAACGCTGGTCCGCTGTCAAGCCACTGCGAGGGTTCAGGCGATGTTCCGAATCTGGTTCGAGCGAGACATGCCGGAGTATGTGTGGCCGCTCATCGACGGGCATGCGGAGCCGATCGGCCCGGGGACCGCCACACCGCACGACCTACTCGAAGCCATTGGACCAGCCGACGCCGTCATTGCCTCATCGCTCATCACCTACGACGCCTCAGTACTGGACCGTGCCCCCCGGCTGCGGGTCATCGCCCGCACCGGCATCGGCTACGACAAGGTCGACGTCGCAGCGGCTACCGAACGCGGCGTGGCCGTGTGCAATGCGCCAAACGGACCCACGGTCTCCACCGCCGAACACACAATGGCGCTCCTGCTGTCGGTGGCGAAGCGCATTCCCACCGCCCAGGCCGCCCTTCGCGAGGGTGGGCGCGACTTCTTCGCCTCCCACCAGGGGACCGAGATTGCCGGCCTCCGGCTGGGTTTGGTCGGGATGGGGCGCATTGGCAGCGCCGTCGCTCGGATGGCCGCTGGATTCGGAATGGCGGTCATCGCCTACGACCCATTCATCGGCGACGTTGCTCTGGCCGACCTCGGCATCGCACGGGCCGGGTCCGTCGACGAGATCCTCGAAACGTCCGATGTCGTGTCACTCCACCTCCCGCTCACCGATGACACGCGGCACCTGTTGAACGAAGAACGCATCGGACGGATGAAGCGAGGTGCCATCCTCATCAACACGGCGCGAGGCGGCCTCGTCGA
>CAZONX010000185.1:0-3016 GCA_964581295.1 uncultured Acidimicrobiaceae bacterium | reverse complement strand
TCCCCCACCGTCTCGCGGACCCGGCCGATGAGCACGTCGTCGATTCCTGCCGAGTCGAGCGGCGTGGGAACATGGTCGTCCGACCACAACTGCGTGCCGGGCGCGTCCCCAAGAATCTCCAGCGCTTCTTCGAGCGGAAGCGGCCTGTTGAAGAACATGGTTGCGGTGATGCCGTGCCCGACCATCGTGGGAACGCGCACACAGGTGGGCTCCACCTTGATCGCGGGAGCCTCGAGAATCTTCCGCGTCTCGTGGACGAGCTTCCACTCCTCGTCGGTGTATCCCTCTTCGGTGATTACCCCGGCCATCGGGAGGACGTTGTAGGCGATCGGCCGCTGGTAGATATCACCGCCTGGGTCTTCCCATCCACCGTGCTGCATCGCCTCACGCTTGCCTCGGAACCACTCGACCTGCCGCTCGAGCGTCTCCATGCCCTGCTGGCCCGACCCACCGGTGGCCTGGTAGGACGATGCGACCATCCGATCGATTCCCGCGGCTTCGTGCAGCGGGCCGGCGGCCATCATCAGCGCCATCGTTGTGCAGTTCGGGTTGGCAACGATTCCGCTGTGCTGCTCGATGGCCTCATCGTTCACATCCGCCACGACCAGCGGAATTTCCGGATCCATTCGGAACGCCGATGAGTTGTCGACGACCGTCGCTCCCGCCTCGACGAAGCGTGGCGCAAACTCCTTCGAGCGGCCGCCACCAGCAGAGAAGAGTGCGACATCAATCCCCGTCGGGTCTGCTGTCGCTAGATCCTCAATCGTCACTGAGCCCCACGGCGTCTCGGCGACTGTTCCAGCGGAACGTTCGGAGGCGAGAAGCCGCAGGTTGCCGATCGGATAGTCACGCTCAGCGAGGATGGCTTGCATGGTCCGACCGACGGCTCCCGTGGCGCCGACTACGGCAACGTTGGGCGTCGTGAAGCGCTTCACGATGGTTCTCCTATCAGGCTCCGGTGAAGTGCTTCCACCGCCGCCTGCGTGTCGTCGCCGCGCACGATGCAGCTGATTCTGATCGTCGACGTTGAAATCATCTCGATGTTGACGCCGGCGTCCGAAAGGATGCGGAATATGCTGGCCGCCACGCCCGACTCGGACTTCATCCCAGCACCGACAACGGTGATCTTCGAGATGTCCGTGTCGAGATCGACCCTGGTCGCCCTGATCTTGGAGGCGACGCCTTGAGCGACGGCGACCGCCGTTTCTGCCTGCGCTTCGGGAACCGTGAACGAAATATCGGTGACGCCTTCGCTTGAGACGTTCTGGACGATCATGTCGATGTTCACACCGGCGTCGCCCATCGGTTCGAACACTGCGGCTGCGATGCCTGGTTGGTCCGGAACGCCCTTCACGGTGAGCTTCGCCTCGGAATCATCGTGAGCGATCCCGCGGATGATCGGTTCTTCCATCGTCTCCTCCTTGACCCACGTGCCTTCTCGGTCGTGAAACGACGACCGCACGTGGATGGGAATGTTGTAGCGGATTCCGAATTCGACGCTGCGAGCCATCAGCACGCCGGCTCCGGCGCTCGCCAACTCCAGCATTTCGGTGAACGTGACTTCGTCCAGCTTCCGTGCCGAAGGAATGACCCTCGGGTCTGCCGTGAACACGCCGTCGACGTCGGTGTAGATCTCGCATCGGTTGGCGCCGAGAGCGGCGGCCAGCGCCACGGCGGTTGCGTCGGAACCGCCCCGACCAAGTGTCGTGACGTCCTTCGAATCCGGACTAACTCCCTGGAACCCCGCCACAATTGCAACCTTGCCGTCGTCGAGGCACTCCCGCACGCGGAATGCCCGGATGTCGAGGATCTCGGCGCGACCGTGTTCGGCGGTCGTCAAGATCCCTGCCTGCGATCCGGTGAAGCTCACGGCCGGCACATCGTGCGCCTCGATGGCCATGGCCACGAGCGCCATCGAAATGCGCTCGCCGGCGGTGAGCAGCATGTCCATTTCCCGGGGGTGGGGTTTGTCGGAGATCTGTGTGGCAAGATCGATGAGTCCGTCGGTCGATTTTCCCATCGCGGAGACGACAACCACAACGTCGTTTCCTGCTCGATATGTCTCGACCACCCGACGAGCCACGTTGCGGATCCGGTCGGCGTCGGCGAGCGAGGTGCCCCCGAACTTCTGTACTACGAGTGCCATGTGAGCGATGAGTGTAGGAGCAGCCGGAGGATCATCAGCGCGACCGAATCGGGGCCCATCGACCGACCCCGCCTTCATTCTGTGGGCTCAGGACGTCGTATACGGCGTCGCGAACCCTGGGTACGCGCAAGGGGGGTATTTGTGGGGCGGGCGTAGGATCCCGGCCCATGAGTCGCCCCATCTCCGTTGCCCTGTTCGCCGTAGCCTTGCTGGCTATCTCAGCGTGCAGCGACTCCGAACCGGCCACCACGACCACCACCAGTCAGGCGACCGCCACAACCGCTCCTGCGTCGCCCATAGCGCCCGAGATAGACCTCGATGTGGTCCCGGGCGCAACTACGAGGAGTTCCGCGCCCAGACGACGATCTGTGGCGCCGTCGCTCCCGATCCCTTGACAGAGATGGAGTTCGATGCCCCCAACGATCTCGAGATCGACGCGTCGGGAACCGTCACCGCAACCGTCTCGACATCGTGCGGAGACATCGTGGTCGAGCTCGATCCGTCGCTCGCCCCTGACACCGTCAACTCATTCGTGTTTCTGGCGGAGGAGGGCTACTTCGATGGCAGCGTGTTCCACCGCCTAATCCCCCGCTTCGTCCTTCAGGGCGGCGATCCGACCGCAACCGGCAGGGGCGGCCCTGGCTACTCGATCGCCGACGAGTTCCCGCCGGCCGGTGTCGGCTACGACCCCGGCACGCTCGCGATGGCGAATGCAGGGCCGGGCACGACGGGAAGCCGATTCTTCATCGTGCTCGACAGCATCGGTCTACCGCCGCAGTATTCGATCTTCGGCCAGGTCGTCGAAGGCCTCGAAATCCTCGACCGCCTGCAGACGGTGCCGCTCGGCCAAGCAGCCGGTAGCTCCGACCC
>CAZONX010000184.1:0-3029 GCA_964581295.1 uncultured Acidimicrobiaceae bacterium | reverse complement strand
TCGCATCGTGATCCAGGCCGTGGTGTTCGACTGTGACGGAGTACTGGTCGATTCCGAGCCGCTCGCCGACGAGATCTGGACGCGAGTGCTCGCCGGCCACGGCTACGAGATGACGTCTGACGACGGCGACGTGTGCCGGGGTACGTCCGAGGCGACGACGTACGCCCATTTCGCCGGGCGAGCGGACGTGCCACCGTTCGACGCCTTCATGGCCGAAATCGACGCGATCCGCATTCCGGTCTACGAGGAGCGGCTCGTGGCGTTCGACGATGCCGTCGCAACGGTTCGGTCGCTTGCCGCGCAGGGTGTGACGATGGCCGTGGCATCGTCGTCTCGCCGTGGAGCGCTCAAGGGCAAGCTCGAACTGACCGACCTCGACCGCTACTTCGACGTCATCGTGGGCGGCGACGAGGTCGATCACGGAAAGCCGGCACCCGATGTCTATCTCGAGACAGCGGCGCGCCTTGGCGTGGAACCTGCGGCGTGCCTCGCGTTCGAGGATGCCGACCTCGGCGCACAGTCGGCAGACGCTGCCGGTATGAGAACGGTCATGATTCTCAGGGACGGTTCGATGTCGCCTCGCTACGCCAGCGTGTCGGAGATCACCGCAGAAATGATCACCGCCTGGATGTGGCGCTTCTGACACTCCAGACGCCGGCAGTGAGGATTGAGACCACATTCGTTGAGGCAGGGGCCGAGCGGTCGGCGCTACGTGCGCAGCTTCCCGCTGGCGCCACGGGTCGCGGTCCGGGTTCGGCCAGGCTCGCGGTTGGATCTACCTTGGGGCCGTCATGGACTTTCTGATCGACGTATTCGGCGAAGCCGCGGACTTCCTCCGGGGATCGGCAGGAGAGCTCGGCGCGGTTGTCGGGCTGACGCTGGTCGTCGCTGGCATCGCCACCGTGGTCGCCGTAGCGCTCGGTGTGCCGCTCGGCATTGCCCTCGGGCTCGGGCGCTTCCGCGGGCGCGGCCTGCTCCTGATGTTGGTCAACATCGGTATGGGCATACCGCCCGTTCTGGTCGGCTTGATCGTCTTGATGCTCCTGTGGTCGGATGGGCCGTTCGGATCACTCAACATTCTCTTCACGCCGGCTGCGATGGTCGTCGTCCAGATCCTGCTTGCCCTCCCGATAGCTGCCGGCGTTACGGCGGGGACAGTCTCCAGTTTGTCGCGCGACGCCGTGGAGCAGCTCTCGGCGCTTCGACTGGGTGCCGTACCGCGCGGTGTCCTGGTGGCACGCGAGACTTGGCCCGGCATTACTGCCGCCATCGCGGCGTCGTTCGGTCGGGTGGTGTCGGAGGTTGGGGCGGTTCTCATTGTGGGCGGCAACATCAAGGGTGAGACTCGCGTGCTCACGACCGCGATCGTCCAGGAGGCTCGCCAGGCGCGGTTCGGGGCGGCCCTCGCTCTCGGGATCGTCCTGTTGATCATCGCCTTCGTCGTCACCGGGAGTCTCACATGGCTCCAGTCGCGGGAGCGAGCCGATGCCTGAATACCGTTTCGAGAACCTCCGCTGGCCACAGGACAACCCGATCGTCGAAATCGACGAGCTCGTCGTAGAAGAAGGGGAACGGCTCGTCCTCTTCGGCCCGAACGGGTCAGGGAAGACCACGGCGCTGCGTCTCATGGCGGGAACCATCGGCTCGGAACGACGCAGCGGGGTCGCGTATCTTCCCCAACGGCCATATCTCTTCAGGGGGACCGGCCGCTCGAACCTTGAGCTTGGCCTCGACACCGCCCAGAGCGAAGCGGCGGCTGCGCTTGCTGTCGACCTCGGCGTCGCAGAGCGCCTCGACGGTGCGGCCCGCTCTCTTTCGGGCGGCGAGCGCATGAGAATCGCACTTGCCCGCACCCTCGCTTCGGATGCCGGTGTCGTCCTGCTCGACGAGCCGCTGGCACCGCTCGACCTGCGCGATCGAGAACGAACCGCGGGAATCATCGCCGGTGCCCTTTGTGGCCGCTCCGCCGTGATCGTGAGCCACGACCGGGCATCAGCTGCCATCCTGGGAGATACGCTCGCCGTCATGGTCGACGGGACGATTCGACAGCGCGGCCCCACCGGCGAGGTGTTCACCATGCCGATCGACGACGTGGTGGCCGAAGTCGTCGGCGTGTCCAACATGCTGGTCGGGACCGTCGTCGGCGGCGACGACACTGTGTCGGAGGTGTCGTGGCTCGAATCCACCATCGTGGCTGCCGGTCCGCACCCAGTCGGTGAGCGCGTCAAAGTGCTCTTCGGAGGCGAGGTTGTAGCCGTGCATCGAGATCGGCCGGATGGATCGTCGCCGAGGAACGTGTTTCGCGGCACGATCACAGAAATCAGGACGGTCGGCCGCCTTCTTGAGGTCGTCGTCGATTGCGGCGCGCCGATCGCCGCCCTCATCACCCCGGGGTCTTTCGAGACGCTCGAACTCGAAGCCGGATCGAAAGTCTTCCTCAGCGTGAAGGCTGTGGCAATGACGACGGTTGCAGCAGGAGAATCGCCATGACACGCCTCGGTGTGGCGCTGACCGTCGTCGCGCTGGCAGCCGCATGCACGGCGTCGCCGGACCGTGTCGTTGTCGCCGCCGGAACCACCATCGTCGACTCCGGGTACATCGCGGCGTTGATCGACGAATACCCAGGCGAAGGCAGCTTCTCGATCGTCGCCGCATCGAGCAGAGAGGGCTTCGCCCTGGGCGAGGGAGGAGCCGCCGATGTGCTCTTTACCCACCTCGCTGAAGTCGAGGACGCCTACGCCGCGGGCCACCCCGAGTCGCTCCAGGCGCCCGTCTTCACGAGTCGGTTTCTCCTCGTCGGTCCGCCCGCTCAGGCTGTGGTGGACCCGGGCGCCGACGTGGTCGACGCGTTTTCGGCGATCGCCCGGGCGAACGCACCGTTCGTTTCGCGCGGCGACGGCTCAGGAACGGCTGCCAGAGAACGCAGCGTGTGGAACCTCGCCGGTGTCGAGCCCCCTGGGGCGCCGTGGTATATCGAGACTGGCCAGGGCATGGGCTTCACCCTCCAAGTGACCGATCAGCGCGACGCC
>CAZONX010000183.1:0-3133 GCA_964581295.1 uncultured Acidimicrobiaceae bacterium | reverse complement strand
ACCTTGCCGACGTGCTTCGGTTCGGCGAAGCCCGCGATCCCGGAAGCGTGCTTCATCATCTGCGACGCGAAGAAGATGTTGCGCAGCGCCTTCGACTCTTCGGAGGTGACCAGTTCGCCAAAAAACTTGGCCTCGGCTTCGTAGCCGGCCTCCGGACCCTGGTCGACGCCGATCTTGACGGCCTCGAGGGCACGCTTCGGCGCCGGATACAGGCCCTTCGTCTTGGCCAGCATGGCCTCTTCGGCCCTGCGGAACAGGACCCGTCTGCCGACCGGGTTCTGTTCGAGTGCAAGCTCCTGGAGGTGGGTCGGGGCGAGGAAGCCCTTCACCGATGCACCGTCGGACTCATCGAGGTGGCCGACAGCCTCGAGGGCTCGCTCTTTGGCGATCTTCGCGAGCGCCGTTTGCGGCACGATCTCGTCGACGAGGCCGATCTTGTGGGCCTTGTACGGCCGGAGCGACTTGCCGGTGAGGATCATGGTGAGCGCCGCGGCGATGCCGATGAGCTTCGGGAGGCGCTGGGTCCCGCCACCCGCCGGGAGCACGCCGAGCTGGACTTCGGGCTGGCCGAGCTGAGTCTTGCGATGGTCGGTGGCGATGCGCGTCGAGCCGGTGAGGGCAAACTCCAGCCCTCCGCCGAGGCACGCTCCGTCGATCGCCATCACGACCGGCTTGCCGTGAACGGCGTGAAGGCCCTCGATCCTCGCGAACAGGGCGTGGAGCTCTCGGATCACTGCCGAAGCCTCCTCCGGGTCGGTGAGTGTCTCGAAGAATCGGAGGTCGGCTCCGGCGAGGAAGTTGCCCTTCTTCGCCGAACCGAACACCGCGGCCTTGATCGCCGGGTCGCTCTCGATCCGGTCCACGACGGCGACGAAGTCCTCGAAGATCACCGGTCCGATTGTGTTCATCGGCTCTCCGGCACGGTCGAGCAGGACGATCGCGACGCCGTCTTGTACGTCGAACGAGAAATGCGTGAGTTCCATGGTTTCCTCCCTACCGCTCGAGGACAACGGCAGCGCCGAGGCCGCCCGCCGCACATTGCGTGACGAGGGCGGTACCGGTGCCCCTCCGTGCCAGTTCGTTCGCCATCGTCGTGATCTGACGGGCGCCGGTTGCGCCGAATGGATGTCCGAGGCTGATGGAGCCGCCGTAGAGGTTGAAGCGGTCGTCTGGGATCGCTCCGATCGCTTCGTCGCGGTCGAGCCATCGTTTCGCCCACTCGTCGGATGCGAACGCCTGCGTGTTCGAGAGGATCTGTGCAGCGAAGGCCTCGTGCATGTCGATCACATCGACATCGTCAAGCGTGATGCCGGCCCGATCGAGAGCGACGGGTGTGGCAAATGAAGGCCCCATGAGTAACTGCCAGTTCGGGTCGAGCGCAGCGAACGCCCAGGAACGGAGGAATGCCCGCGGCACCAGGCCGAGGCGTTGGGCGGTCTTCTCCTCCATGAGGAGGATGGCGGATGCGCCGTCGGTGAGCGGCGACGAGTTGCCGGCGGTGATCGTGCCGTACTTTCGGTCGAAGACCGGGCGGAGCTTCGCCAGTTGCTCAAGGCTCGAATCTGAGCGGGGGAGGTTGTCCTTCGTAACGGTCGTCCGGTACTTGGGGCCAACCGGGAACGCCATGACCTCGTCGTCGAAGATGCCGTTCTCCCAGGCCGCCACCGCTTTGCGATGCGAAGCCAGCGCGTACTCGTCCTGCGCCTCGCGGCTGATGCCGTTCTCCTTCGCCATGATCTCGGCGGATCCACCCATTGTGAGCCCGGTCGAGCGCTCAGCAATGGCGGGAGGCTGCGGCGCAAGGTCTTTCGGGCGAAGGGCCGAGAATGCCTTCATCTTCCCCGGGATGTCTTTCGCTGCGTTCGCGTCCATCAGCACGTCGACGAACCGGTCGGAATAGAGGATCGGCGGCTTTGACAGCGAGTCGGCGCCACCGGCGATCACGATCTCGGCATCACCGTGGAGGATGGACTGTGCTCCAGACACGACCGCCTGTGTCGATGTGGCACACGCTCGGCTCACGGAGAATGCATCGACGGTGTCCGGCATATCGCCGGCAAGTACGACCTCTCTCGCGATGTTCGGTCCGGAGACGTCCGTGATCACGGCGCCGTAGACCACCTGGTCGACCTGGGTACCGGAGACACCGGAACGTTGGAGTAGCTCGGCGACCACGCCTGAAGCGAGGTCGAGGGCGGAGAGATCTTTGAAATCCGTGCCGGACTTGACAAACGGTGTTCGAAGACCGTCGACGATCGCGACGCGGCGCCCACTGTTGACGCCGGGATGCTTCGCGGCCATGGAGACTCCTTCGCTTTGATGGTCGTCACATTCTCGCGCACGGCGAGGGGCTGAGGGGACGGTCTATGACGGCACGACGAAGGCCGCTCCGAACCCGGAGCGGCCTTCATGCTGAAACGACTTGGGAAGGACTAGAAGTCCATCGCATCCTCGCGGAGCCCGAACGCCGGGTGGCGCAGCTTCGAGAGGGCAAGCTTTTCGATCGAGCGCACCCGCGTGGGGCCGAGGCCGAGATTGCCGCCGATCTCCTCATGGGTGCGAGGAAGACCGTCTTCGAAGCCGACCCGCATCGAAAGGATGTAGGCCTCGCGCTCCGGCAGGCGGTTGATCGCGTCCCGAAGGGCCTCGATCGCGCTCGCCTTCTCGGTCTCGCGGACCGGGTCCTCTTCATCGTGATGCGAAACGAAGTCGCCGAGAACCGCACCGTCTTCGCCAACCGGCGCCTCGAGCGACACCGAATCGGCAACGAGCTGGGCTTCGACAACCGCATCGAACGTCAGGCCGGACTCCTCAGAAAGCTCCTCAGGAGTGGGCTCGCGGCCGAGCTCGGAGAGCAGACGGTTCCGCGTGCTGTTGAGCGTCACCAGCGTGTCGTGGAGTGAGTTGGGGAGACGCACCGTGCGGGACTTCTCGGCCACCGCTCGCTGCATCGACTGGCGAATCCACCAGGTCGCATACGTGGAGAACTTGAAGCCCTTCCGCCAGTCGAACTTCTCGACCGCACGGATCAGACCCAGGTTGCCCTCCTGGATGAGGTCGATGAACTCGATGCCGTATTGGCTGCGGTAGCGCTTCGCCTGGCTCACGACGAGGCGCAGGTTCGCCTGCGTGA
>CAZONX010000182.1:0-3239 GCA_964581295.1 uncultured Acidimicrobiaceae bacterium | reverse complement strand
CGATGGAGCTCTATCCCGACCCCTACTTCGAGCGTCTGGTCGCCCTGTTGAAGGCCGCGGATGTCGCGGTCGTTTCGGATCCGCACACCGGACCGCTCCATGCCAGGGTGCGAGATCTCATTGCCGCCGGCGTCAACGTCAGCCTCGGCCAGGACGACATCTCCGACGCGTACTACGCATTCGGTAGAAACAACATGCTCGAAGTGGCATTCCTCGGCGCCCATCTGCTCTGGATGATGTCCGAGCCTGACATGTCGATTCTCTACGATGCCATCACGGTCAACCCGGCAGCGGCCATCGGCTTGGAAAGCCATGCCTTGGCGGTCGGCAACACGGCCAACCTCGTGGTGCTCGAAGGTCAATCCCTGAGCGACGCACTGCGCTTCCACGCGGCGCCCTGCGCGGTGCTCAGTCATGGGCGACTCGTCGATCAACCAGCGATGCAATCGATCGCCGTCGTCCCGTAGCGCTCGGTGCCGCCACGTCGAATCTGATTCTTTGACACGGTTACCGACGATTCAGGGCTAGGGTCTGCCAAGCCGCACTGGGTGGAGGTCAGCGCTTCGTCGCTTCCCCGGTGGTCAACGGCACAGTTTCTCACCCGGTTGGACTGCCTCTTCGGCCGACGCTCGATACCTCAGGCGACAGACGCCCCCGGTCGAGTCGGAGATCGGACAGTTCATCAACGTTCCCACATCGGGATCAGGAGTCATCATGACCGCGACCTTTGCCCAACTCGGGCTGCCCAATTCACTTGTCCGCGCGCTGGAACAGCGCGGCATCCTCGAGCCGTTCCCGGTTCAGGAGGCGACCATCCCCGACGCCCTCGCCGGCAAAGACGTCTCCGGCAAGGCCCCAACGGGTTCTGGCAAGACCATCGCATTCGGCCTTCCCATGCTCGCACGCGTCGAGCGGGCGAAGCCCAACCGTCCGCGCGCTCTCATCCTCGCCCCGACTCGTGAGCTCGCTGACCAGATCAAGCAAGAGCTGGCACCGCTCGCGCAGGCCGTCGGCCGCAATGTCTTCGCCATCTACGGTGGCGTGGGATACGGACCGCAGCGCAATGCCATGCGCCGCGGCGTCGATGTGCTGGTTGCTACGCCGGGTCGCCTCGAGGACCTGATGGAACAGCGCACCGTCGACCTGAGCCAGGCCGACATCGTGGTCGTCGACGAAGCCGATCGTATGGCGGACATGGGGTTCCTCCCCGCTGTTCGTCGCATCCTCGATCGCACGGCGAAGCGTCGTCAGACGTTGCTGTTCTCCGCGACGCTCGACGGCGATATCGCGGTACTCAGCCGTGCCTATCAGCACGATCCGGTGCGTCACGACGCGGGCAACGCAGAATCCGAGGCCATCGATGCCAAGCACCACTTCTGGCTGGTCCAGCACCACGATCGGGTCGAGCACACTGCTGATCTCATCAAGGCCGCCGACCGCTCGATCGTCTTCACCCGGACCCGCCACGGCGCCGATCGCCTGGCGAAGCAGCTCACGAAGCTGGGCGTAAGCGCCGTCGCAATGCACGGTGGACGCTCGCAGAATCAGCGCAACCGAGCGCTGCAGGCCTTCTCGAGCTATCGGGCGCAGGCCCTGATTGCCACGGATGTCGCCGCCCGCGGGATCCATATCGATGCTGTCGCTTCGGTGATTCACTTCGATCCCCCGGCCGATCACAAGGACTACCTGCATCGCTCTGGGCGCACGGCCCGGGCCGGAGCCACCGGAATGGTCGTCAGCCTGGTTACCGGAGAGCAGAAGCGAGCGGTTCTCCGCATGCAGCGCGATCTCGATCTCGATGCTCCCATCGAGCCGCCGGCGCTTGAGGCGCTCGATCACGGCGGCGCTCGCATCGGCGAGCCGGCGACCAACGGATCTCGACCCACGCCAAAGCGTCCGCAGGCTTCACAGAGCGAGGAACGCAAGGCGCGGCCAGCGAAGCGATCGGACAAACCGTCCAACGGATCCGCGCCGAAGAAGGGCGGGGAGAGCGTCTACGTCGCGAATCTCCCATGGGGCACCACGGAGTCGGACATCGAGCGGATGTTTCAGCGATTCGGGGACGTCCATGGGACGACCCTGATCTTCGACCGCAAGACGGGTCGTTCGAAGGGCTTCGGCTTCGTCGACATGCCTCGGCCGGCAGCACGGACCGCGATCGATGCGCTGCATGGCACGAAGATGGGCGGACGCGACCTGACGGTGCGCCTCGCCAAGCCCCGAGCCGGCAGCCGCCGCTAATCCGCGTACCCAGGGTTGGTGACGCCGTATATGGCGTCCTGAGCCCACAGAACGGATGCGAACGCGGAATGCCGGATGCGCAATCCTACGCCCATGCGACGAATCCACCATCCTCGCCGCACCACACATCACCAGACCACCACCGAGGGCCACACGGGCCCACCCGAAAGGAGTGCCAATGAAGAAGGCACAACGAACCTCGCGCAACAGCGCACCATGGAACCTCAACAGCCTCCGCCGAGGGACAAGCTACCGAGCAACCACCAGCGGCGGCAGTGCCGCCGGCCAGTATCTCGGCATGGAGACCCCGCACGGAGACCGATCAATCCTCTTGCGCAACAGCAAGGGAACCGCATCGATCGCGCTCAGCGATATCACTTCGATCTACCCGACGGCCGCCTGACCACAATCGACCAACGCCGCCCATTCATTCCGCGGGCTCAGGACGTCAAATACGACGTCACCAACCCTGGGTACGCGGAGGTGGGAGTCAGGCCTCGACGTCGGGAGCGTTCGGTGCCCCGACATCCGGTGAGACTTGGGCCCCCGCCCTCTTCTTCGCACGGTATTTGAACCGGGAATTCAGCCAAACCGTCACGATGGTGATCCCGCTGAAGATGTAGAGCACCGTGAATAGCTTCGACGCATCCGACGTCGGTGTCAGGTCCCCAAAACCGACCGTGGTGACGGCGACGGTACTGAAGTAGAACGAATCGACCCAGCTCCAGTCTTCAAGAATGTGATACACCACGGTTCCGAGCAGCAGAACGCCGAGGGCCATCCCCCCCAAAACCTTCCCAGCGTGGGTTTGCAGGAAGAGCGTGGCTGAAGCCTGCTCCGTTGCGCCGCCGTTCGGATCACTCATGCCGTTTCCTCCTCAGGGCTCGGGCGTTCTCTCGGGCGAGCGCGCGAGACTCTAGCTCTCGACCTGATAGGCAGCCGATCAACCGGACGCCGGCTCAGCCCTCCTTCGCCTCGATCCGTCCGGAGGCGATCGC
>CAZONX010000181.1:0-3245 GCA_964581295.1 uncultured Acidimicrobiaceae bacterium | reverse complement strand
AGACGGTGGCGTCACTTGGAACCGGCGAGTGTCTCATGCGGGACCCAACCGGTCGTCTCGGGCTGGTGCGAATCGCGGTACCCGACGATCCGGCGGTCGTTGACGCTTTCTCCACCACACCCGGCGCGACGCCCATGGAAGCGGGACCGTGGCCGTCCCTCAGCCTGCAGAACGAAGACAACACACTCGTCGGAGACGGCGTCCCATGATGATCCATCTCACCGGCCGCGTGACCCAGCGTCGTACCCGACTATCCGTGCTGGACGGGCGCATTTGGATCGTCATCTGGCTCCTGGTTCTTCTCACCATCGCCGGCGTCGCCGGTGCCCCGCCCGTCGAGGCCCAAACCGGAGCCGACTCGGATACGGAACTCGGCAGCGATCTGTATCCGCCGACGGACTACCCGACCGATGAGAGCCGAGGGATCGTCCCCATCACCCGCTACGACATCGGCTGCGCCAACAACGGGTTCATGGGCGACATCACCTGCATCACCGTGGGAACCGCCACCAACCTGGTCTTCTCGATCGCGAAACTCCTCGTCGCTCTCGCGATCTGGCTCCTCGAAGCCGCCACCGGATTCATGATCGAAGCCGCCCTCACCGACGCGGCAACTGCGATCGCCGACCTGTTGGACAACCGGGTGCTGGGTGCGATGCGGCTCTCCCACCTCGGGCTTGTCGTCTCCGCCCTCCACATGGGCTGGCAGTTCCTGCGCGGACGATTCGGCGCCGGCGCAGGCGAGTTCGCCCTCACGCTGATCGTGTTCGCCGTCCTCGTCCACGTCTCCACCGGACCCGGATTCGGCGGCGCCGTCACCGGCGCCATGCACACCGCCGGCGGCATCTCGTCAGAGATCGTCTCCCTCGCAGCCGACACGGACAGGGACGCCAGCGTCTCGGACCGGGTCGGCGGAGCGTTGATGGTCAGCTTCGTCCGCGACCCGTACGACACACTGAGCTGGGGACAACTCGTCGACGGCACATCATGTGAGGTCGCCCGCAACCAGGCCCTGGCATCCGGGCCGCACGGCTTCGACGACACACCCCGCCAGTTCATGACGGTCGCCGGCTGCGGAGAACAGGCTTCCTTCAACGCCGAAGCGACCGTCAGCCGTCTCGTCGGTGCGCTCCTCTACCTCGTGATCGCCGTCGCTGCGCTCACCCTGTTCCTCATCACCGCATTCACCCTCGTCGTCGCCAAAGGCATGGCCCTGTTCCTCATCGCCCTGCTCCCCATCGCCCTCTACGCCGGGCTCTTCCCCGGCGCCGGGCGGAGTCTCCTCTGGCACTGGGTCACAGCCCTCATCCGAGTCCTCGCCCTCATCATCGCGATGGGTGTCTTCCTCGCCCTACTCATCACCGGCCTCACCGGACTTCTCGGCGTCGCCGGAGATCTCTGGACCCGGTTCCTACTCGTGATCTTCTTCATGGCCGTCATGTGGGTCGGGCGACGCCAACTCGTAGACATCAGCTCCCGATTCGCCGACTCGACACTCCGTCGCCTCGAGGGCGCCCAGATCGGTGGCAGCCACGGCGCCGCGTGGATCCGGCCCTACCAAGCCGGTGGGCTCACCGGACTCGGCATCACCCACACCGTGAACGAATCCATGGCCGAGATCCCGAGCCGCCCCCACAGGAGCCATCGGTCGGGATCAGCCCTGGCCGCCTCCGCCTGGCAGAAAGCCCAAAGGCGGGCCTCGCGATGAGTTGGCACTTCGTCGCCCGCGCAGCCGCCCATCTCGCCAAGAAGAGGCTCCAAGCCAAACTCGCGGACCGTCGTGACAGCTCTGCCGCATGGCACGTGATCGCTGCCGTTGGGATGATCTCGGCTCCGGTAGCCCTGATCCTCGGAGTGATGGTGCTCGGCGTCGCGGCCGTCGTCGCCCGCACCCCCACCACCGCCGGTGCCGGTGCGCTCGGGATTCCCCCCGTCGTGTTCTCCGCCTACATCGCAGCCGAAGCCAACGCGTCGCGCATCGCAGCGGACTGCAGTGTCGATTGGCCGATCGTCGCCGGCATCTGGAAGGTCGAGTCGAACCACGCCACCTACCGGGGCCGCACCGTGACTCCCGACGGCATCGTCACCCCTCCCCTGTTCGGAGCGACCCTCGACGGCTCGATCCCCGGCACTGCACGGATCCCCGACTCCGACGGTGGCGTCCTCGACGGCGACGCGACATGGGACCGAGCCGTCGGACCCGCACAATTCCTTCCCGCCACGTGGCGGTCCCTCGGACAGGACGGCGACGGCGACGGCACCGCCGATCCTCAGAACGTATTCGACGCTGCGCTCTCCACCGTCGCCCACCTCTGTCTCGCCTCCCCCGGTGACTACACGAACGACGCCGACCTCGCTGCGGCGTTGCGGCGCTACAACAACTCCGCCGAATACGTCACGACCGTCAACGGCTGGATCGACTACTACCGGGCCTTCCACTTCAGCCAAGGCGTCGTCACCGCCGACGGCCTCTACGCATTCCCCCTCCCCGCCGACTCGGTCACCGTCGCCCAGATCCGCCGCACACACCACGACTACCCGGCATCTGACCTCGCCATCCCCGAAGGCACACCCATCTACGCCGCCCACCCCGGGACCGTCACCCGCATCTCCACGCCGTGTGCGAACACGCAACAGTGCCGATGCGGATGGGGCGTGCACATCGCCGGCGCCGACCGCCACACCTACACCTACTGCCACGGCACCCAGATCGCCCCGCAGATCCAAGCCGGAGCCCAGGTGACGGCCGGAGAGCTGATCATGACCTCCGGCAACACCGGCAACTCTGGCGGACCGCACCTCCACTTCCAGATCCGCAACCCCGACGGCGCCCTCGTCTGCCCCCAAACCCTCCTCGAAGCCTGGCGCCAAGGAATCGGCCTCAGTCCGATCACCGCCCCCAAATCCGGCTGCACACACTGAAAGGAACACAGCATGTCATCCACCCGCCCCCAATCCCCCAATGTCACCGAGATCCTCGCCCGCGAGCGGATCGCCGACGCCCTCGGAGCGCTCACCGATCCGACCCGTGACGGCACCGATGCCGCCCTCTCCCTCAGCGAAACTGACCGCAGGATCATCCAGCAAGCGATCGGAGAGTCTCCCCACCCGCTCTCCGGCTTCGCCCACGACCTCATTGATCAGTGGGACTACACCACCCCCCACGACCGCGCCGCCGGTCTGCTCCTCTTCAGTGAGATCACCATCGAGCAGAAACGCCGACAAAGCCAGAACGTCGAACGCTC
>CAZONX010000180.1:0-3249 GCA_964581295.1 uncultured Acidimicrobiaceae bacterium | reverse complement strand
CGCACTTGTCGATGTCGCTGCCAGGTGGTTGTGGCCCAACGAGGTTCGAGGGCACCGTCGGGTATCCCCTGGTCGGCGCGATAGCGGCCTATGCCGGATTCCGCGGAGTTGGGGTCGTCTACTTGGGTGTGCCCGACTGCCGTCGAGGAGGGGTCGTCATGTGTCATGGCGTCCCACACATGTTTCGTCGCGAAGCATTGCGGCTTCTCGGGTGCTGCGGATCAGCAACGCGGCGAAGGGAAGTCCCTGGCACGACATGCCTTCGCTCGGTCGCCGTTAGTTCGCCGCCATCGCTTGCCCGCCTCATCGCGCCAGTAGAGAGTGGCGGCATACCCGGAACCCTGATCAGAGTCGATGTCGAAGCTCCCAAGCCCGAAACGGACCACGTGCGGGAACTCGAGGGTATGGCTCTCGCCCCCGGCGATCGCCCGTTGCGAGAAGATCGTGGACTTCTTGGACACGACCCCATCCAACTCGAGCTTCCCGATTCGCACCTTCAGTGTGACTGCGACCTCCGATATCCCCACGCTGGACTTGTTCTGTACCTCGCAGACCATCCGATAGCCATCCCATCGACGGGGTTTTGCCTCCGTCAGGAGAACGACGTTCGAGGCATTGCCGGCTCTCCGAGAACGCCGGGTCAGAGCCACACCAGCCGCGGCGCTACCGGCTGCGACCGCCGCAACTGGATCGACCGGCAACTCAGTGTTTCCGATCCTTGGGTGGGGTCGGGTCGTTGCCGGGTTTGACGGTGTCGCTATCGCGGATCTTCCCGTCCCTACGGTGGATTCGCACCTCGCCTCCGCCCTTGTTCGCAACGATCTGCTTGGCGCGCTGCTCGGCCTCTGCCTGCGTCTTCGCACGGTAGCTGGCCCGCTTCGCCCCTGGCTTCACGACCTTCCATCCGCCTTCGCTGTCAGGCACCACATGGCGCCGATTGGTCTTGGACATATAAGCTCCTTTCGCTTGTCTCCCAACCCCATTCTGGCTCACCACGGCGCGTCCGCGCATTCCTGTCCTTGCCCGACATCGCTGGTCGAGTAGTGGCTCCGGGGTGTACCCGATCACGCTGGTTGCTCTCAGCACTCTGGTAACACCGCGAGGATGTCTTCGTTCGGGCTGATCCGGGCGTGGATCCCGGCTCGGTCGTCTGCGATCTCGATTCGATAGAGTCGACCGTCGGTGTCTCGTGCCCAGTAGGTGTGTACTCCGGCGTCGATGTCGATTGCAACATCTGTGGCGGAGCGTGGTGACCACCACTCTGTTGGGTTGCCGACGGCGATGATTCTGCCTGCGTGTTTGCGGCTGTGTGTGACGATGCGTCTGGCCATGCGGATGCACTCCCACGAATGATGCACGATCTGTTCGCGTGGACGTGGCGGAGTGTTCCCGATGTCGCTGTTAGGGAGACGTCACGGGCGGCTGGTAGATCACGTCGAGTTCCGGGGTGCCGGCGGGTACGTTCATCTCGGGGATACCGTCGAGGAGCGTTTCGGTTTCGCGGATGAGCCACCCGTCGGTGTCGAAGACGAGTGCGTACTCAACCGGGGTTCCGTCCGGGCGGGTGTAGCGGGTTGATGCGGTGACGGTGCCGGTCGTGTCGTCTGCGGTGTATGTGACGTCTTTCGTGTCGGAGACGACGGTCAGCAGGGCGGCCCGTTCGCTGTTGGTGGGGAGCTCTTCGCTGTAGATCGACGCCACTCTCCGCAACACCTGAGCATTGACGGGTACCTCAGGGGGGCCGAAGCGTTCGACATCGCGGTAGATCCGTTCGCTCAGCACGTCCGCGTCGTCGGTCATCATGCTGGGTTCTTGCGGGTCGTCGGACGGCGGGTAGGTCGCCGTCTCGGTGCGGCCAACTGCGTGTACCTCGTTGAGTGTCTCCAGCGTGTCTTGGTCCACAGGTGTGAAGAACCGCAGCTGGTCGACCGTGTACTCGACTTGGAACGTCCCTTCTGGTGTCATGCGCCACACCTCAGTGGCGGGACGGTGGAACGCGACCTCTTCACCGTCGACGGATTCGATGACGAGGAGGAGCTGGTCGGAACGTCGCTCGACGGCGGCGTCGCCGAAGTCGGTGTCCGGGACCGTCATGACCGCATCGGCAATGTTGAGCAGCGCCACAGCACCAGTGTCGTTCCCGCCCAGCGGGATGAGGGCAAACACCGCAGCGGCCGCTGCGACAGCGACCACCGCGGCGACCACGCGCCTCTTCGACGTGCGTTTCGGTTTCGGTGCAACGTGGTCCGTGAGGGTTCGACGCATCCGTGCCGACGCCACTTCGTCGAGCTTCGGGACGTCGACGGCACTTGCGATCTCGTCGCGTAGCTGCGTGTTCGCGATGTGGCCCATCAGCGACGCCCGCATGCGTGCTGTCGCCTCTTCGGACGGGGTACCGTCTGCCACCAGGTTCCTCAGTCGGCGAAGGTCGTCATCCATATTCGCCTCCTTCCTCATCGAGTGTTCGCGGGAAGGCGTCGGCTTGTTCCCGAACCGTGGCACGTGCACGCCCGAGACGCGACCGCACCGTCCCCAGCGGGACGTCGAGGGTGGCGGCGATCTCGCCGTACGTCATCTCGTCGACGGCGAACATGAGCAGCGTCTCACGGATGTCGGGGTGGAGCGATTCGATCGCTGCGACGAGCGCGGGGTCCCGAAGCTGGGACTCCGAGTCGGTCGCCCAGGCCACCGACTCGGCGTGATCCGGCACAACGACATGGTCGTCGTCAATCGGTACTGCGGGCGGAGAGCGACGACGTCGCTGCTCGTTCATGTAGACGTTGCGTGCGATGCCGAAGAGCCACGGCCTGGCCGACTCGTACGTCACGTCGAACCGGCCACGCCCGTTGAACGCACGCATGAAGACCTCGCTGGTGAGATCCTCCGCGTCGACCGCGCCGATTCGGCGGGCGAAGTATCCGAAGATGGCGCGGTGATGTCGCTCGAACAGCTCGGCGAACCGCTCCGGCTCGCCGAGCGATCGTTCAATGACCTCGGCGTCACTGACGCCGTCTCTCCGGTCGAGGTCGGTCACTTCGGATTCACACACCCATTCTGGTATCAGCCGTGATAACTCACCGACTCGACCCTGTTGTTAGCGGTTCCGAGATTGTCGGTCGTGCCAACACCGTAGGTGGACTGCAGATAGACGCTCGCATACGCCTTGTCGTAGTGCTTCAACGTCGGACAACCGTTGTACGAAGAACTGATGACGTTGTCGAAGTACGACGGCGTATTCCAATACCCGCC
>CAZONX010000179.1:0-3268 GCA_964581295.1 uncultured Acidimicrobiaceae bacterium | reverse complement strand
ACGATTCGGCGTTCCGATGCCCATCGGGCGAGTTCATGGCGGTTCGAGAGTTGCAGCTTGCGCAGCACGGCGGACACGTGTGTCTCGACGGTCTTCACGGATATCGAAAGCCGGGTCGCGACCTGCTTGTAGGTGTAGCCGCGAGCGATTTGGCGCAGTACCTCGCGTTCACGCGGCGTCAGCTGGTCGAGCTCCGGATCGGCCTCCACGGGCACTGTGTCGGAGAAGGCGTCGAGCACGAACCCGGCGAGCTTTGGCGAGAACACGGCGTCGCCGGCTGCGATCCGCTCAATAGCGTCTGCGAGCGCGTCCGGATCGATCGACTTCGTGACGTAGCCTCGAGCGCCCGTCCGGATCATCGCGATGACGTCCTCGGGCGCATCGGAGACGGAGAGGGCGAGGAATCGGATATCAGGGTTCGTCTCCTGCACATTGCCGACGACGGACAGTCCACCACCTCCGGGCATGTGCACATCGACGAGTACGACATCTGGGCGCTGCTTGCGGATTTCATCGACCGCCGTGTCGACATCAGTGGACCAGCCCGCAACCTCGAAGCGTTCGGACAGCTCTGCGCGCACGCCGCTCAGGAACAGCTCATGATCATCAACCAGATAGATAGTCGTCATCGGGTCCCCGATCGTAGATGGACTTCGGTGCCTTCATCGGACGTTGAGAGGATCGTCGCGTCGCCACCCGACCGGGCCATGCGTGCGTTGATCGATTCGGAGATACCTTTTCGGTCATCTGGAACGCCTTGCGCATCGAAACCCTCGCCCTGATCGGTGATCCACGCCTCAACGGAATCCTCGGTGCACTCGACATACACCGAGATCGAGCGCGCCCCGGAATGCTCGGCTGCGTTCGCCATCGCTTCGGCGGCGGCCGCTACGAGCGTGCTTGCCGTGTCGTCGACTGCGCGGTCACCGACTACGACCACTTCGATCGGCACGTCGAAGTCCGATTCAACCTTGGCCGCAGCTGCGGCGATACCCTCGCCGACGGTGCCGGCGCGGTCTGCGGCCTCAGGAGCGAACAGCCACGAGCGCAGGTCGCGTTCTTGAGCCCTGGCGAGCGTGATCATCCGTTGGGGATCGTCGCTGCGCTGGATCATCGCCAGCGTCTGCAGCACCGAGTCGTGGAGGTGGGCTGCCATGTCGGCACGCTCTTCGGAACGGATACGGGCACGGCGCTCGTCGGTGAGTTCTTCGAACAGACCCCAAACCCACGGTCCGAACAGCAGCATGAAGCCTGCTGCTGTGAGCAGGACCGCAATGGCTGCTGGTCCAAGCGACTGGATCGAATCGAGCGAGGCGAGCACGACGACGATCCCGACGGCCATGAGCGCAATCCCGGCGAAGATTTGAAGCCGGCTCCTGCGTCCGCCGTTGTTCGCCGGGCGTGTGAGTCGGGCCAGGCGGCGCTTCGACTCGGTGCCCGACCGATCCCAGATGAGCGCGGCCCCGAAGGTCATGAGGATGGCGGGCCACACGATCGGGCCGAACCACAGACCGAACGCTTCGAGAGCGATGAGTAGGGCGAAGAAGGCGAACCCGAGGCCGGCCCGCTGCGCCGTCGACGGTGGGTGGTCCGCGACGATCATCGATCCATACTCCCGCTCGTCGGGCGTCGTCAGCCACCCAACGAGGTAGCACAGGAGCCCGACGCCCCCGGCGAGCAAGAGCGAAACGAACGCGGCCCTGACGTACACCGTCGGGATCCCAAGACGTCGTGCGATGCCCGCAGCAAGGCCGGCAATCACACGATCATCGTTCGAACGCGTGAGCCGTCCGCGCAACACCTGGATGCGGTCGGGTCTGGGCGTCGTTTCGGAGTCGGCGGTCGTGCTCATTGCTGCCTGATGTTGTCACAGGGTCCGCGATGTCACAACCCGTGACGACCCTGAGATAACCCCGATGTCTCAGGGTTGGACCAGGAACATCCCCAATGGCAGGATTGGTCCGGCACCCGCATGATGAGGCCATGACTGCATCAACTCAGACCCCCCGACAAACCCCGCCGCTGCGCCGACCGTTTGAGGACCGCGCTTTCGCCGGCGTTGCAGGCGGCTTGGCGCAACGATTCAACGTCAGCGCCGCCTGGTTCCGTGTCGGCTTCGTGCTGCTCGCCCTGTTTGGTGGCATCGGATTCTTCCTCTACGCCCTTGGTTGGATCCTGATACCCGACGAGGGGAGCGACCAATCGCTCGCTCAGGAATGGATCGACGGCTTCGACGCCTCGAACACCGCGATGGTCGTCGGGGTGGTGCTGATCGGCATTGCGGTGCTGACCATCGTGACGAGCTTCAACCTGATGTCCGGCAAGTTCATCGTTGCTGGGATCCTCCTCGTCATCGGCGTGATGCTGTATCGCGGCGATCTTGGGGGGACTAAGCCATCGCCGGATGCCGACGATCCGCCGGACGAGGCGAAGGCGCGTAGCGAAGACGGCGGCGAGAGTCTCGCGGTTGGGGCGGTAGACGCGTCGGGAGATGAGGAAGACACTCTCCGCGATGCCGACGCCGTGACAACGGCGCCTGCGACCGCCGTGGTCGCCACTCGTGCGGCGCCAGTCGGTCCGCCGCCTGCCCCCGTCCCGGTCCGACCCCCCAAGCCTCGCTCGATTCTCGGACGTGTTACCGCTGCTGCGACGCTGATCGCAGTCGGCAGCCTCGCGTTGTTCGACGTGGCGGGCATCCTCTACCCGGACCCCGTGCACTATCTAGCGGTCGCCGTTGGCGTGATTGGCGGAGGTCTGCTGATTGGCACGATCTTCGGCCATGCTCGATGGTTGATCTTCGTTGGGCTGATCCTGATCCCGTTCTTGTTCGTGGCCAGTGTGGTGTCCGACTGGAGCTTCTCCGGAGAGGCCGGCGAGCGGTATGTGCGCGTCGAGACGATCTCGGATCTCGAAGTCGAGAACTACGACTACGTACACACCGCAGGGGTTCTCGAGATCGACCTGCGGTGGTTCGACGTGCCGGCGGGTGCATCCGATGACTTCGGTCCAATCGTGATCGATGCGCGAATCACTGCCGGCGAGGTGAGGATCCTGCTCCCGGAACACGCCACCGCCCACGTCGAAGGCTCGGCTGGCATGGGTTCGGTCGAACTTTTCGGCAGCCAGAGTGCCGGTATCGGCGTCTCACGCACCAGCATTGTCGAGGGATCGACACTGCCCGGCGAAGCTGACGTGTCGTTCATCATCACGACACGCGCCGATTTCGGCTCGGTGGTTGTCGATGTCGTCTCGCAAGATGCCTCCGAAT
>CAZONX010000178.1:0-3372 GCA_964581295.1 uncultured Acidimicrobiaceae bacterium | reverse complement strand
AAGCGTTCATTGAGAGGTCGTGACTCCGGCAAGTCGGTCTCAGCCTCGGCTGATTCTGGGTCACTCGTTCTATCATCAGAGGCGTGAACGATGACATGAGCGACCAGGGCGTGGATGGCCCCCAGATACTCGCTCGACCATCTCTTGAGCTTGTCGTCCTCTCAATATCGGCCATCGCAAGCATCACAATTGTCGCGTTTGTGCTCAGCCTGGCTAATCGTGGCTTTGATCTCACCGACGAAAGCTACTACGTGCATTGGATCGCAGAGCCGAACGCGTACATGGCGGGATCAACCCACTTCGGCTTCGTCTACCACCCCATATACCTCCTGGTCGATGGCAGCATTGCTGTCCTGCGGCAGATCAACATTGCAATCACGGTTCTGCTGAGCGGTCTCCTTGGCTGGTTGATCCTGCAGAGAGTCGAAGGTCCGCAACCCTCTCCGATCGATCGCATGAGACGGGTCGTCACCGCAGCCGCGGTCGGGGCGACAGCCCTCGGCATGCTCAACACTTGGCTCCCTACTCCGAACTACAACTCGCTGGCGCTGCAGTCGATCCTATGCGCAATCGCCGGAGTAGTCCTGCTTACGGATGGAACACGTGTCCGGGCGTTGATTGGCAGCCTCATGCTGAGCACTGGTGGCGTCTTGCTGTTCCTCGCGAAACCCCCTTCTGCAGTGCTGCTTGCGCTAGCAGTGATCTTGTACTTCGCGATCTGCAGCCGGCAGAACTGGCCTGGTCTAGGTCTGTCCATCGGCTTCTCGATCGTTCTACTCCTAACGGCAATGGTGGCAATCGGGGGTTCCGTGTCGTCATTCATCGATCGATTATCGTCTGCCGTCGAGTCGAACGGGATCCTGGATGCGAATCACACCTTGCGCGGATCCTTGCGCATCGACCTTCCACACCCGAGCAAGGCGGTTGTGGGGGCCTTTGTCCTAACACTTCTCATCGCAGTTATCTTGAGCTTTGCCGTCTCGATTCGGAACCGTTCGGGCCCGCTACTCCGGTTCGGAATTCTCTTATCGCTGCCGATATCTGCGGTCGCCATCACCACAGCGGTCTATGGCGTTCCCGAAGTCTTCGGAACCCAACTGGTACTCCTCTACGTGGCGGTTCCGATTGGAACCACGCTGGCCGCATTGGTGATCACAGGTGGGTGGCGTCGCACGTCTGAGCAACGTCGCTCTTGGGGTCTGGTCGCACTCCTAGTTGTGGGGCCATTCATCTACGCATTCGGCACCAACAATAACTACTGGCATATCGGCGCCCATGCAGGAGTCCTCTGGGTGATGGCTGCGGTCGTCATCATTGCTGCTGTCGAAGGGCGGTCGTGGGGGCCCCGCCTCATGCTCGCTGTACTCGCGAGTCAGGTCATGGTGGCATTCATTCTGCACGTGAGCATGACCGATCCCTACCGCCAGGACATGCCGATTGCCTCGATGGCCACGCCGGCAACGCTCAGAACCAGCAGTTCGACCCTGTATGTGAGCGCAAGTTACGGCAACTACTTTCGCGAGATTCAGACTGTCGCAGACACGAATGGCTTCCGGGCGGGAACTCCCTTCATTGATCTCACCGGCCGAACGCCGGGTGCTCCTTTGGCGCTCGAGGCACGACCATTGGGAACGCCGTGGCTACTTGGCTTCTATGCGGGGAGCCAAGCGTATGCAGAGCGCGCTCTCGACCATGCTTCGTGCCTCGAGATTGGCCGATCGTGGATTCTGGAGGAGCCGACCGGTCCTTGGCACCTGGACCCGGCGCTTCTTGAGCGGTACGGGCGCAACCTGCGGACCGACTACCGACTCGCTGGCGAGATCGTCGCCCCAGGTGGGCAAGTTCAGAGACTCCTGGTGCCGATTGAATCCGCTCCCGTCGTGAGGGGACCATGTTCCTCCGATTAACCAACCTGTGCGCACCATTTGTTGCGATTTGAGTCGCTCTGGGTTTGATGGAGGCTCTGAGCATCCCAGGGCGATTCATCGCTCCTAGTTGTTCAGCGAACGGCCGCACCGCTGGCACCAGCGATCAGTCGAGTCCGAACGGCACGTTCAAGATCGTTCCCCTCATCGAAACGACGGCAGCGGTTCTGAACGCACAGGAGATCATTCAAGCTTCGGATCGTGTCATCGCTATTGCCTTTGGGTGCGAAGACTTCGTCGGGGACCGTGGTGGAGCCCATGATCCGGACGGTCGGAGCATCTTCACCCCCCGTGCTCTCGTAGCGATGGCTGCAGAAGCCAACGAGGTCCAGGCGATCGACACCGTCCACATCAAGGTCCACGATCTCGAGGACCTTGAGAAGAACCTCCGTCTTGCCCAGATCCTGGGCTTTGACGGCATGTTGGTGCTTCATCCCAAGGAGCTGTTGCTTGTCCACCAGTACTTCTCCCCGAACGATGAGCAGGTGGAAGAGGCTCGCGAGATGTTGCGACTCTACGACGTCGCCGTCGAGTCGAACAAGGGATTCGCGGTCGTGAACGGGAAGTTCATCGGTCCGTCAATGGTGCGTGCCGCCAAACAAATCCTCGCACGCCACGCGGCCATCGTGGACTCGGGCGAGTAGAGGCCGCCAGGAGCGAGCTCGGCCGCGATCATGATCGTCCGTCGGGACTGCAACTCGGCTCCGGACAGACGATAGGATTCCCGCGTTCCTCAATGAGTCGAAGAAAGGTCCGAGTGCGTGAATTCGATTGATTTCAGCGTCGTCGTGCCGGTGTACAACAGTCAGGACTCATTGCGCGAACTCTACGAGCGTCTTGATGCCACGTTCACCGCCATGGAGCGCAGTTTCGAAGTCATCTTCGTCAATGATGGAAGCACCGATGACAGCCTGGCGGTCCTGACGGAGCTGCATCGCGACTCCGGAGACATTCGCGTGATCGACCTCCATAAGAACCACGGACAGCAGAGCGCGTTGATGTCGGGCTTCCAGTACTGCACGGGCGATGTCGTAGTAACCATGGACGACGACCTGCAGCATTCGCCCGAGGACATCCCTGTCATGTACGAGCGTCTCCTGGAAGGCTACGACAGTATCTTCGGATCTTTCAAGGCGAAACAGCATCGCATCGACGCCAATGTGGGCAGTGCCTTGATCCGGTCGGTCAATCACCGTTTGTTCGACCCACCGCCGGGCCTCAGAATGTCGGCGTTTCGCCTCATCAAGAGCGAGGTCATCGACGTGATCAAGCACGTCCGAACGACATTCCCATACGTCACAGGAATGATCCTTTCGACGACCAACCGCATCGGAAACGTCACCGTACAGCACGATGAACGGAGATACGGCTCGTCCGGCTACAGCTTCCGGAGCCGAGCCCGCCTCTCCCGTAACCTCCTAATCAACTACTCCGCGCTGCCTCTACG
>CAZONX010000177.1:0-3377 GCA_964581295.1 uncultured Acidimicrobiaceae bacterium | reverse complement strand
GGCGATGTCAACCTGCTGCTCGGCGGATGTGATGCCGGGGATTGCCGGCAGAAGCCAGCCGGTGGGTCCGCCGCTGCCGTGGACAATCACGCTGCAGCGGGCACCCATGGAACGCGATGTTGGATCCAGGACAGTCCGCCATACTCGACTCGCCCGGCCGCGAGTAGGCCCCCGACCTTGCTCGTCAAGGTGTCGATGTGGCACCGAGGCGCGGTTCCAATGACTCCTTGACAAGCCGATCGACGTATCCATCGGTGATCTTGTCGTGATAGAGGAGCCGCCGAAGATACAACGGACCGATCAGGAGGTCCATGAGGAGGACAGCGTCGGTGTCCGGGGTGAGCGAGCCATCCTTCACACCAGCGACAAGGAGATCGTGGAGCAGCCCCGGTCCGAATGCCGTCATCCGCTGGAGAGCCGCGAACACGTCGTGGTCCCACTCGGCAAGTCCGATCATCGCGGCGAGGATCTCTCCGTTCTCCCCGTTGAGGGCTGTGGCGAACGTACGGAGAACGCCGCCGACCCGAGCGACAAACGGGAGGTCCACCGATGGGGGAGCGAGGTGGAGAGTCGAACCGCGCCGAAGGAGGTCGACCAGGATTTCGGCGCGACCCGGCCAATGGCGATAGACCGTGGCTCGAGAAACCCCGGATGCCTCGGCAACGCGCAGGTGGGTCACTGATGCCGGACCGTTCTCGTTGAGCAGCGTTCTGGCGGCGTCGAGCATGAGGTTGCGGGTGCGCTGGACTTGAGGATTGGCGTTGTCTTCAGGATTGTTCATGCGATACTTCGCTGTAGATGATACAATCTGTCCCAAGTAAGTCAGTCTGTTTCATTCTAGGGAGTCCCCCATGCTCACGCGACTTGGTCGAACTGCCGCATCCCGTCCTTGGCGGTTCATCGCTGGGTGGGCTCTGACGGTAGCCGTGCTCGCCGGCGCGGTCGTCACGATTGGGCCGGCCTTCACCGACAACATCACGGCTCCGGTGTCAGAGAGCAGCGCGGGTCTGGAAATCCTCACAACCGACTTCCCGAGCGCCGGTGGAGATCAGGGCACGATTGTCTTCCGAGCAGAGCAGGGGGTGTTGGATCCTGCAGTGCAGGTCGCGATGTCCGGATTGTTCGATGCGACGAAGGAGATCGACGGCGTCGTCAGTGTTGTCAGTCCCTACTCGCCGATCGGAGGCAGCCAGATCTCGACGGCGGGGGAGAGCTCCGGGAGGATCGCATACGCTCAACTGATTCTGGAGGCGGGAACCACGACAGCCGACGGTGCCAGGATCGGTGACGAGATCACCTCGATAGCACCCGAGATCGATGGTCTCGAATTGGCGCTCGGCGGCGAAATGTTCCGGCTTCGCGAGCCTCCAAACTCTGAGATGCTCGGCGTAGCGTTCGCGATCTTCGTGCTGATCGCGGCATTCGGCTCCGTGCTCGCCATGGGCCTTCCGATCGCGATGGCACTCACCGGCGTCGGGACCGGTGTATTGATCACTGCCCTCATGAGCAATCTCATCGAGATGCCCGACTTCGCTGCCACGATCGGCATCATGATCGGACTCGGCGTCGGCATCGACTATGCCCTGTTCATAGTCACCCGGTACACCGCGCAACTGGATCGCGGAACCCCCGTGGTCGACGCTGTGGGTGCCGCGCTCAATTCGGCTGGGCGGGCCGTTCTCTTCGCCGGGGTCACGGTGGTCGTCTCCCTTCTCGGCATGCTCCTTATGGGTATCACTTTTGTCACGGGCCTGGCCGTGGCGGCATCGACCACGGTTCTTGTGACGATGGTCGCGTCCGTCACACTGCTCCCGGCTCTCATGGGCCTCGCCGGTCACCGGATCCAGGTGACACGACGCGGCGGAATCCTGGCATCGGCACTCGTAGCCCTCGCTCTCGCAGGTGCCGCGTTGGACATTCCGGTGCTTCGGTTTGGGGTCGTTCTTGCCATTGTCACCGTCATCGCGTCGCGGTTCTGGGGACCGCTCCGGAAGCCGGTCACGCTGTCGGGCGACAAACCCTCGGAGGAGACCTTCTTCTACCGGTGGAGCCGCTTCGTCCAACGTCGGGCATGGGTGATCACGATCGTTGGCGTGGTCGTGCTGGCCATGCTCGCCGTCCCGGTCTTCTCCATTCAGCTCGGCTTTGCCGACGCGAGTAACGATCCCGATGGAACGACGACGAAGGAAGCGTCCGATCTCCTCACCGAGGGCTTCGGACCGGGAGCCAACGGGCCGCTGATCGTCATCACCACACTTCCCGAGGGGGCGAACGTTCGGGCGCTTCAGGCGGCGGGCAATCCGTTCGAACAGGTAGATGGAATCGCTCGCGTCGCGGGCCCGATGCCGAATGATTCGGAACAGCCGACCGCCGTTCTCTGGCAAGTCGTGCCCGAGACATCGCCCCAGGATCAGGCGACGAGCGATCTGGTTCATCATCTGCGAGACGACGTCATTCCGCAAATTGACGCCACACTTGGTACCGAGATGAAAGTCACGGGATCGGTGGCGGCGAACATCGATTTCTCGGACTACCTCGCCCAGCGGATCTGGTACTTCTACGGAGCCGTGCTGCTCCTCTCGTTCCTGTTCCTGATGGTGGTGTTCCGCTCAATCCTTGTTCCTGCGAGTGCAGTCGTGATGAATCTGCTCGCCATCGGCGCTGCATACGGCATTGTGGTCGCCGTGTTCCAATGGGGATGGGGAAGTGAACTGCTCGGCATTCAGCCCGGGCCGATCGAGCCCTTCATCCCGATGATGCTGTTCGCCATCGTCTTTGGGCTTTCGATGGACTATGAAGTGTTCCTGCTGACCCGAATCCGTGAGGAGTACGACCGGACCGGGGACAACAGCGAGGCGGTGGCCGACGGACTCGCGATCACGGCACGGGTCATCACCGCAGCGGCGCTCATCATGGTCTTCGTGTTCGGGAGCTTCGTGCTTGAGGATCTGCGTACGATCAAGATCTTGGGGCTCGGTCTCGCCGCGGCGGTGTTCATCGACGCCACGGTCGTGCGAATGCTTCTCGTACCCGCCACGATGAAGCTGCTCGGCAGCTGGAACTGGTGGATTCCGCGTTGGCTCGACCGTGTACTCCCGAACCTGGTTGTCGAACCGGAGGACGCCGCGGGGAGCGAGGCCGAACGAGACCTTGTCGGAGCTGTCGTCTGATCCGCCGGCACCGGAGTGTGAGCGGCAGCCGATTCGATTGCTCGCGCCGACCGTCGTGGTCGGAGAAGCGGATCGGCAGCTCAGCCGATCACGTCGGCCTCGAAGCGTGACAAGCGGACCGGATCGGCGGGGGAGAGGCCCGCCTTGTGACTGGCGATGTCAACCTGCTGCTCGGCGGATGTGATGCCGGGGATTGCCGGCAGAAGC
>CAZONX010000176.1:0-3387 GCA_964581295.1 uncultured Acidimicrobiaceae bacterium | reverse complement strand
AAGCTGCTTCCCCTTCCGCTACTACTCTCACGCGCGCCGGCACTGCACCCCCAACGGAAGGTCGTTTCCTCGTGGAAATCGAGATCGGTATCGCAAAATCCGGTCGGAGGGCCTACGGGTTCGACGACATCGCCATCGTCCCGTCGAGGCGCACCCGCGACCCCGAAGATGTCGATCTCAGCTGGGAAATGGACGCCTTCACGTTCGGACTTCCGCTGCTCGCTGCTGCGATGGATTCGGCCGTCAGCCCGTCGACCGCGATTGAGATCTCCCGATTGGGTGGCCTCGCGGTCCTCAACCTGGAAGGTCTGTGGACGAAGTATGAAGACCCCCTCGAGATCTACGCGGAGATCTCGGACCTTCCCGACGACCAGGCGACCCGGCGTATGCAGGAGTTGTATCTCGCTCCAGTCGACCCCGACCTCATCACTCAGCGGGTGCGTGAGATGAAGGACGCCGGGATCATCACGGCAGCGAGCCTCACACCGCAGCATGTGACCCGCTACATCGAAAACGCGAAGGCCGGCGGACTCGACATTCTCGTCGTTCAGGGCACCGTGGTGTCGGCAGAGCACGTCTCTTCGCGGACCGAACCTCTCGACCTGTTCCAGTTCATTCGTGACGTTGAGATGCCGGTGATCGTGGGCGGGGTTGCCTCCTATTCCGGGGCGCTCCACCTCATGCGGACCGGTGCCGTCGGCGTCCTCGTCGGCGTCGGCCCGGGAGCTGCATGTACCACGCGTGCTGTCCTCGGCCTTGGCGTCCCGCAGGCCACGGCCATCGCAGACGCCGCCGGTGCGAGAACGCGCTATCTCGAGGAGACCGGCCGCTACGTGCACGTAGTCGCCGACGGTGGCATGCGTACGGGCGGAGATATCTCGAAGGCAATTGCCGTCGGGGCCGATGCCGTCATGCTCGGTTCGCCTTTTGCCGCAACGCAAGAGGCGCCCGGCAACGGCGTGCACTGGGGGATGGCGACGTTCCATCCAACGCTGCCGCGCGGCTCACGGGTGCGGGTCGGCACGATCGGCACGATCGAGGAGCTCCTGGTCGGCCCGGCGCACGAGAACGATGGCAAGCGCAACCTGTTCGGGGCGCTGCGCACGTCGATGGCGACCACCGGATACGCCAACGTGAAGGAATTCCAGAAGGCTGAGGTGATGGTGGCGCCGGCGCTGCAAACCGAAGGCAAGCAACTTCAGCTCTCGCAGGGCGTTGGAATGGGGTGATGACATGAGCGGCGCGACGGGACATGCATCCGACGGCGACTTCGACCGAGTGCTTGTCGTCGATTTCGGTGCCCAGTACGCGCAGCTGATCGCCCGCCGAGTTCGCGAAGCACACGTGTTCTCCGAGATCGTGCCGCGCGACATCACGGCTGGTGAGATTTCGGAGCGTGATCCGATCGGCATCATTCTGTCCGGTGGGCCCGCCTCCGTGTATGAGGCCGACGCATACGAAATCGATCAAGCGATCCTCAATCTCGGGATCCCGGTGCTCGGCATTTGCTACGGGCACCAGATTCTGGCGAGTGGTCTCGGCGGCACGGTCGACCGCAACGACGTGGCCGAGTACGGACCCGCTGATCTCACCGTGGCCGGCGATTCGATCCTGTTCGCTGGTCTCCCCGGCGAACAGCCGGTTTGGATGAGCCATCGCGACGCGGTGACCGAAGCGCCTGAAGGATTCACCGTGACGGCATTGACGGCCGACTCCCCGGTCGCCGCCATGGAGGACGCCGAACGCGGGTTGTTCGGTGTTCAGTTCCATCCTGAGGTCGCCCATACTCCTCGCGGCCAGGAGATCCTGAAGCACTTCCTCTACTCGGTCTGTCGTGCCCGTCCAACGTGGACGCACGTCGGCATCATCGAGCAGTCGGTCGTGGCGGTGCAGGCGGAGGTCGGAGACGGCACGGTGATCTGCGGGCTCTCCGGCGGGGTTGACTCGTCGGTTGCGGCGGCGCTCGTGCACAAGGCGATCGGTGACCAGCTCGTCTGCGTGTTCGTCGACCACGGCCTGCTCCGCAAGGGCGAGGCCGAGCAGGTCGAAGAGACGTTCCGCAGGACGTTCAACATGAACCTGATTCACCTCAAGGTCGAGGATCGGTTCCTCGATGCGTTGGCCGGGGTGACCGATCCTGAGCAGAAGCGGAAGATCATCGGCGAGACGTTCATCCGGGTGTTCGAAGAGGTCGCCGTCGACGTATCCGACGCCCGCTACCTCGTACAAGGAACGCTGTATCCGGACGTGATCGAGTCGGGGACGAAGGACGCGGCGAAGATCAAGAGCCACCACAATGTTGGTGGGCTGCCGGAAGACATGAAGCTGTCGCTCATCGAACCGCTGCGTGACCTCTTCAAGGATGAAGTGCGGGCGGTCGGCGAGGAACTCGGACTCCCAGAAGAGATTGTGTGGCGCCAGCCTTTCCCAGGGCCGGGTCTCGCGGTTCGGATCATCGGTGACATCACCAAGGAGCGGCTCGACATCCTGCGCGACGCGGATGCCATCGTGCTCGAGGAGATCCACAAGGCCGGCCTCTACCGGGAGCTGTGGCAGACCTTCGGAGTCCTCCCGGCGATCCGAACGGTGGGTGTGCAGGGCGATGGTCGGACGTACGCCTACCCGCTGATCCTGCGCGCCGTGACGTCGGACGACGCCATGACCGCCGACTGGGCTCGGCTCCCGTACGACGTGCTGGCTGCGATCTCGTCTCGAGTTATCAACGAGGTCCCCGGGATCAACCGAGTCGCCTACGACATCTCGTCGAAACCCCCCTCTACCATCGAGTGGGAATAGCCCCAACAAGAACGCGTACCCAGGGTTCACCACGTCCCATTTGACGTCCCCAGCCCACAGAACGAGGTGCGTCGCGTACCGCGGGCTCAGGACGTCAAATAGGACGTCACCAACCCTGGGTACGCGGTGTAGTGCTCAAGAGTGCGCGAGAGAGGGTCGATACCTCACCCCACAGTATTGCGCGCAGTTTGAGGTGCATCGGTGAGCTGGAGCAACGATCCAGAAATGCAGAAGATGTTCCTCGACGAGGTGACCGAGCGATCCGCTCGCCTTGTCGAGGGTGCCCAGACGCTCCGGGCTGGTTCGGTGACCCCCCAGGAAGCTGGCGACCTCCTCCGAGAGGGCCACACGATCAAGGGCACCGGGCGCGTCATGGGCTACGAAGATGTCGGCTCCGCCGGTCTGATGCTCGAAATGATCTGGCGCTGGATCCAGCACGGGGACATCACGCCGGTCCCGATCTTCGGCCGCGTCCTCGAAGCGCTCAGCGCGGTCATCCCGAATTCTCTTGACGACCCGGCAGCGCTCTCCGAAGCGATGGCCGCCGTTCACGACTTCTTCGATGGTCAGACGCTCCCCGAAGAGCTTCCG
>CAZONX010000175.1:0-3415 GCA_964581295.1 uncultured Acidimicrobiaceae bacterium | reverse complement strand
TCAAGGCTTCGTGATGACCCCGCGCACCCTCGGGTACTTGAGTGGCCGATGGACGTTGCAGAAATCGGCCGTGTTGTATCTGTTGATGATGACGGAGCAGTCTTCACGTCGACAGATTCGCCCTTGGGGTGCCGTCTTCGGTCGTCTCAGCCGACCCATCGGCCGGGATGCCTTCATTGACTCGTTCATATCTCACCTCCACGATGCCTTTCTCCTCATACGGAGTCGACGTGGCTCGCGGATGATGCCGCTCGCTGGGGAATGCTCGCCAGGCTGCCGGAGTTGCCGGAATACAGCGCTCGAGGAGGATGTGCATGAGCCGGGGTCGCATACGGATCGAAGACGGGCAGAAGAGAGTGCGGGTCTATCTCGAAGGCGAAGTCATCGCCGACACGTCGCATCCGAAGCTCGTCTGGGAGAAGCCGTACTACCCCACGTACTACTTCCCGGAAGCCGACGTGATGATGGACACAATGAGAGCGACCGACCACACGAAGCGCTCACCAAGCCGAGGAGCTGCCGAGGTCTTCGACGTGACCACCGAGCGAGGCACCGCTGAGCAGGCGGCCTACCGACACACCGAGTCGCCGATTGAGGATCTTCAGACGATGATCGCGTTCGACTGGGCATCGATGGACGCGTGGTTCGAAGAAGACGAGGAGGTCTTCGTGCACGCTCGCGACCCCTACACCCGCGTCGATGTGCTGGCGAGCTCTCGACGTATCGAGGTAGTGATCGATGGCGTCACCGTCGCAGAATCCGACCACGCTCGCCTGCTGTTTGAGACGGGTCTGCCGGTCCGCTACTACCTGCCGAAGACCGACGTTCGCATGGATCTGTTGACACCCACCGCCACGGAATCGCACTGCCCGTACAAAGGGACGGCGCAGTACTGGTCGGTCACCGTCAACGGGGCAACCCACGATGACGTTGTCTGGGGCTACAAGACGCCCCTGCCCGAGAGCAACGGCATCGGAGGGCTCGTCAGTTTCTACAACGAGAAAGTCGACATCCTGGTCGACGGTGTCCCCGAAGATCGTCCGAAGACCGTCTTCTCCTGATCGACCCATCCAGCGCACGGGCGGTCAGCGTCGAAGCGAACGTCCCCAGGCAATGACGCCCGCGCCCGCCGCAATCGCGGCGATCGCCGACAGGAGCCACATGTAGTCGTATGAACCCGTTCGGTCGGCGATCGCGCCGAACACCGGAGGACCGATCCCGAGTCCGGTGAGGAAGCCGAACAGCACGATTCCGGAGGCGCGGCCCGTGGCAGCGACACCGGCCTCGACCATCACGGCGAGCATCCCGACCGAGTTCCACGAGCTCGATCCGAGGGCTATCGCAATGGCGGCCGGCCAAAGCAGCCACACGGCGGTCTCGCCGGCGGCGAAGAACAGGCCGGCGGCGGCAACCGAAAGGACGGCCATCGTCAACAACGAGCCGCGATATGCCCCGGATCGCTCGGCGTATCGGCTCCAGAGAATCCGGCCGGGCACCGCGACGAGCGCAATCACCGCGGCCGCGATTCCGCCGGCGATCGGGCTCAGCCCAAGCGTCTCCTCAGCGAAGAGCGGAACCAGATAGGTCACCGCGCCGGAGAACCCGGACAGGAATCCGTAGCCGGCGAGCCACCAGATCGCCGCGGGCAGCGGTCCACGCTCTGTCTCGCTGCGGGCTGCACTGCGCGACGGGGCAGGCGGAATCACCCACAACGCAACAAGGGCAAACACCAGAGGAATCGCCGCAACCACGAGATAGGCGCCGCGCCAGCCGAAAGCGACCGCAAGCGACGGGACAGTCATGCCCCCCAAGAAGATGCCGAACTGAACACCCGACTGCTTGATGCCGGTGATCACTCCCCTCTCCCCGGCGGGAAGATCCTCGGCGATGAGCTTGTTGGTTGACGGGTTCGCCGACGCCTGCGAGAACGCACCAGCCAGCGCCCCGACCAGCAGCATCACGTAGCCAGCTGCAGTCCCGAGGAACAGGAACGTCGCCCCGGCGAGCACGAACAACGCAACGATCGCTGCCTTGCCGCCGATGCGGTCGGTGATCCGGCCGGCGAGCGGAGACAGCACCGCCGCCGCGATGTTGACCACGGCGAGCACGACGCCGAGCTCCGCCCGGCTGATCGACAGGTCGTCGATGATGAACGTCGCAAGAAATCCGATTGACGCCGCGGTGAACGTCGCCGCTCCCATCGCGACGAACAACAGCGAAGTGAAGGCGACACGGCGCGTGCCGGTCATCGGATTTGCCACACACTGATTCAAGCCGCTCCACGAGGTTCGCAGCCGGGCACCGAGAGCCAGTTGCGGTCCTTCGACAACCCCGGGCTCGAGCGGCTTCGGCAACCTCGCACCTCGGTAGTGTTTTCGGGCCACCTACCGAAGCGCCGACTATGACCGATCAATCCACCGGCAACCGCAGCCAAGTCTCGTCTACGACTATCTGGGCGGAACTTGGGCTCCTGTCGCTCATGTGGGGCAGCGCATTCCTGTTGATGAAGGTGGCGGTGCCCACCGTGCCGGCTTTCACGATGACGGCGGCCCGGGGCCTTCTCGCAGCCGTGATCCTTTGGATTGCGATTCGCGCGACCCAGCGGGCGCGACAGCAGACGAAGGACCCGTGGGTCCACGCGCTTGTGCTCGGCACGGTGAGCGGTTGGCTCCCCAACGTGCTCACAGCGTGGGCGCTGCTGCGCCTCGAAAGTTCCGTCGCAGGAATGCTGAGCGCGGCAGCCCCAATCTTCGTGGTGATCCTCGGACACTTCCTGCTCAGAAACGAACGCATCCACGGGTCACAGGGCATCGGGGTCATTGTGGGGTTCGTCGGCGTCGCCCTGATTATCGGCGTCACGCCAAGCTCGTTCGGTGCCGCCGATCTGGCGGGACAGTTGGCGATGATCGCAGTCTCGTTCAGCTACGCCGTTGGTGCGGTCTACGCCAGACGAATCGGGCCGCAGGATGCTCCGCGCCTCGCCATGCGCCAGCAAACGGTCTCCGGTTCGTTTGCGCTCCTTGTTGCGATTGCGCTCGAGCAGCCATGGAACGTCGACCCCGATCCCATCGCGGTCGTCGCCATCATTGGCCTCGCCGTCTGGGCGAGCGCCATTCCCATCTGGATCTACTTCCGCATGCTCGGCCACACCAAGGCCATCACCGTATCCCTGGTCGCCTATCTCATTCCGGCCGTCGCCGTGATCCTCGGCGCACTCGTCCTCGACGAGTCTCTCGCGACATCCGCTGCAATCGGCCTTGCCGTGGTGTTGGCGGGCGTATTCCTCACAACCCGTCCGCAGCGAACCCGCATCGATCCTCCCGTCTCTGCCGGTGGCATCGAACCCGGCGCCGCCCCCTGACCGTTCTTGCGTAGATAGTGGAAGCGGGCTTCCCATAGCTACGCAAGAACGGGG
>CAZONX010000174.1:0-3495 GCA_964581295.1 uncultured Acidimicrobiaceae bacterium | reverse complement strand
TCATGGAGGGACACGAAGACGCCACACGGCGGGGGATCGTCCGGAGCGGGCGTCGGATCGGGAATCGCCCCCGTTGCCAGGTAGGAACGTATCGCCGAGCGGGCTACCGCGACATACGGATGTTCGCTGATCGTCACACCACCAACGTAGGCGATCGCGACGCGCAGAGTGAAGGGTCGGAAGTCCATGTACGCAGCGGCGTACACGGCATAACGTGGGGGCGTCTCGAGGAGGTGACCATGGTCCCGACGGTGCGAACCCCGGCGGTCGCCGGCTCGTTCTACCCGGCCGGCTCTGCTCAGCTCGAAGCGGGTGTGCGTCGATATCTCTCCGAGGCCGAACCCGACAGCGTCGACTTCGCTGTTCGCATCCTGGTCGTTCCCCACGCCGGCTACATCTACTCGGGTGCCGTCGCCGCCACCGGGTATCGGTTGTTCCACGACATCGTGGGACTTCGGAGGATCGTGATGCTCGGGCCTTCCCACTACGAATGGTTCCCGGGTCTTGCGCTCCCGGGAGTTGATTTGATGGCGACGCCGCTCGGCGACGTCGAGGTCGATGCCGACACAGCGGCGACCCTCGGAGCGAGACCGAACGTGATTGTGTCGCCCGCGGCGCACCGGAAGGAACACTCGCTGGAGGTGCAGCTCCCGTTCATCCAGGTGGTCGCTCCCGGCGTTCCCGTCACCCCACTGCTCACCGGCGATGTCGAACCCACCGCCGTCGCTGATCTCGTTGACCCGATCCTGGATGACGAGACGCTCCTCTTGGTTTCGTCGGATCTCTCGCACTACCACTCGTCCGCTGTTGCGCGACGTCTCGATGCCGAAACCGCTGCGGCAATCGAGCGCCTCGATCCGGAAGCGCTCGATCGAGAGTCGGCGTGTGGGCGGACGGGCGTCCAGGCTGCCCTTCATATCGCTCGGCGGAGGGAATGGACCGCGCGGACTCTCGACCTCAGGAACTCGTCGGACACGGCGGGTCCGGCGGATCGCGTTGTCGGCTACGGGGTGTTCGCGATGGGGTGAGCGGTAGCCGGGGGAGCGCGCGGCAGGCCTCATCTTCGCGACTCAGGCTCTCAGGCCGCCCCCTCTGCGGACGGGGTTCTGGGTTCCCGTGGATCGGACCCCTTCCGGCAGCGCCGACGGCGCTGCCCCCTTCCCCTGAGGGGAAGGACAGGGCCCGGAGGCGTCAGATGCGAGGTTTGAGATTCACGGTTCCACGTCTACCCGTTCAACCGACGTGTCCTCCCCCTCAGGCGGAGGTACCGAGCGCAGCGAGGCGGAGGGGGCCAAACGGTGTCCCCGAGACCCTCTCTGCGGACGAGCTACGCCCAGTCTGTGAGGCGGATGGGGTGTCGGCGTGCTCCCCAGTCGCCGGGGCTTGGATCGAAGACTCCGGGACACACGGTCCCGCACGAGGCGCACCCTCCACCGTCGGCGAGGCCCCACTGTCCGAGCCGGTACCAGTCGCGCTCGATGAGCGCGACACCACAGCCGTCGCAGTAGGTGGTCTGGCCGGCGCGGTCGTGGACGTTGCCGGTGTAGACGTGGCACTCTCCGTTTTCGAGAGCAATCTTCCGTGCCCGATCAAGGGTCTCGGACGGCGTGGGCGGTCGATCCGTCATCTTGAAGTCGGGGTGAAACGCGGTGAAGTGGTGGGGTACGTTCGTACCGAGGTGCTCGACGACCCAGGACGTCATGGCGTCGATCTCCGCAGGGGAGTCGTTGAGCCCCGGAATGAGCAGCGTGGTGATCTCCAGCCAGACGTCGGTCTCGTGCTTCACATACTCGAGGGTCTCGAGCACCGGAGCGAGAGCGCCGGCGCAGATCCGGTGGTAGAACTCCTCGGTGAACGCCTTCAAGTCGATATTGGCCGCGTCCATGTGTGCATAGAACTCTCGCCTCGGTTCGGCGTTGACGTAGCCGGCCGTCACGGCGACCGTCTTGATTCCGCGCTCGCGCGCGGCCACTGCGGAGTCGATGGCGTACTCGTGGAAGATCACCGGATCGTTGTAGGTGAAGGCGATGCTTCGGCAGCCCAGCTCGTCTGCCACCCGAGCGATCTTCTCCGGGTCGGCCTGGTCGGCGAGGACGTCGTATTCCTTGGCCTTGGAGATGTCCCAGTTCTGGCAGAACCGGCACGCCAGGTTGCAGCCGGCGGTGCCGAACGAGAGCACGGCGGTTCCTGGCAGGAAGTGGTTCAGCGGCTTCTTCTCAATCGGATCGACACAGAAGCCGCTCGACCGGCCGTAGGTGGTCAGGACGATCTCGTCGTCAATGCGCGCCCGGACGTAGCAGAGGCCGCGCTGGCCCTCCCGCAGCTTGCACTCTCGTGGGCAAAGGTCGCATTGGACCCGCCCGTCATCGAGCATGTGCCAGTAGGCGGTGGAGACCACCGACCCGGGAAGGCCGAGGTCTGCGCGTTGTGGTGGCAGGGCAGATTTGTTCATAGGAATCGCGCTCGTCGCTCGCCTTTGAGCATACGCCCATCGGCCCGTGCCACCGAAGGCTTGTCGGTATAGGCTGGCGGCATGTCTACGCCGCACATCTCGGCAGGTCCCGGGGATTTCTCCGACATCTGCCTGCTCCCGGGCGATCCGCTCCGAGCCCGCTACATCGCCGATCGTTCTCTCGACGATCCCGTCCTGGTCACCGCCGTGCGCAACATGGAGGGATATACCGGCACCTATCGGGGCCGACGAGTGTCGGTGATGGGCACCGGCATGGGGATCCCATCCACGCTCATCTACGTGACCGAGCTGATTCAGACGTACGGCGTCACGTCGCTCATTCGCGTCGGGAGCGCCGGCGGGATCTCACCAGAACTCGACATCCGGGACATCGTGGTTGCCACCGGGGCATCCACCGACTCAAACGCGAACCGGGTGCGGTTCGGTGGCTACGACTTCGCGGCGACCGCCGACTTCGGTCTCACGAGAGCGCTCGTGGAGACGGCCGAGGAGCGCGGGACCGCGGTGCGCACGGGTGGCATCGTCAGCTCCGACCAGTTCTACCACCCCGACGAGGGCTTCTTCGGTCACGCGCGTCGAATGGGCATTCTCGCGGTCGAGATGGAAGCGGCGGGGCTGTTCGCCGCAGCGGCTGAACACGGCGTGCACGCGGCAGCGATCGTTGCCGTCACCGACATGATCGATGGCGACGAAGGACTCAGCGCCGACGAGCGCGAGCAGACCCTCGACGAGATGATCACAATCGCGTTGGAGACGACGCTGCGGATCTGAGACTGCAGATCGCTCGGGTATTGGCTCTGCCAATACCCGAGCAGTGTCGCCGTCATGAGCGACCTGGGCCACGACATTCTGCACGTCGATTGAAGCCAGGTGCGCATCAAGCGGGCGTTCACCAGCCTTGTTGTGATGCTCATGATCGTGGCGTTCTTCGGGATCATCGGCGATGTGCTGTTCGCTGCGCTGATGGCGGCGCTATTTGTGACGGCGGCAGGCGGCGACGGCTCGATGTCGGAGCGCCTGCC
>CAZONX010000173.1:0-3603 GCA_964581295.1 uncultured Acidimicrobiaceae bacterium | reverse complement strand
ACCCCCTCCGTCAGCGGCTGCGCCGCCGCCACCTCCCCCTGAAGGGGAGGACACGGACCGCGCAAGAGCGAAGGGGGAAGGCGTGAATCGCCGTGAATTCTCGGTTGTCGTTGACGACGTTCTGGCCGAACTGCCGGAGTGGGTTATCGAGCGGGTCGACAACTTGCTGGTGGTCGTCGAAGACTGGCCGACGCCGGAGCAGGATGCGGAAGGGCACGGCATCCTCGGCATCTATGAAGGTGTCTCCCTTGCGGACCGAGGCGTCGACTACTTCGGGTTCACGCCCGACCGCATCGTCATCTTCTATCAGCCTCATCTCGGACTCGGACTCACCGACGACGAACTCAGATCCGAGATCCGCGTCACGGTGCTGCACGAGATGGCCCACCACCTCGGCATCGACGACGACCGCCTGCACGAACTCGGCTGGGACTGACCCCGGAGCCGGCCGCGTCGGCGCGGTACACTCGCAAGGAACGACGAAGGAGGGTTTCCATGGACGAGCTCATCGCTCAGATCACCGAGAAGACCGGTGTGACGGCAGAGAAAGCCAAAGAGATGATCGGCGTCACCGCCGAGTGGATGCGCGAGCGCGTGCCCGAAGACGTCGCCGACCAGGTCGGCTCCATCCTCTCGGGTGCAGGCGACATCGCCGGGTCGGCAACCGACGCAGCCGGCGGAGCCGCTGTAGCCGCAACCGGCAAGGCGGGCGATCTCTGGAACAAGGCCAAGGATACGGTCTCCGGATTCACCCCGGACAGCGACGAATAGCCCGCCGTGCCTGCTCGCTGGGATCCTCCTCTCGCTGAAGAACCGCCGTGGCCCGTACAAGGCGATGGTCCGTTCGTGATGCTCATCGACGCTGAGTCGGCGATCGAACGCGAGGTAGTCAAGAACTGGATCGAGAGACACACGCCCGACGGTGTGCGCGTCGATACGGCCTACGTCCCGGCGGGCCGAATGGCTCGCCGCCGAAGGCACACCGACCCAGCTCTCGAGTCTCGCCTGGCCCAGGATGACGACCCGATCTTGATCCCGCTTCGGGTTGCCTGGCTCGCAGAGGAACAGGATGGCGAGCGCCGGGTGTCCCTCAAGGACGTGCTGATGTTCGGAGATCCGCGCGACCCGAACCTGCTGCGCCAGCGCTGGGTGCGCACGATGCACCCGGACCGCATCAGGATCATCGTCGCCGAGCCCGGATCGAAGTCGGACCTGGAAGTGCGGTGGAACGATCCGACGGGCCGCGGGCCCGCAGAAGGGACGTCGCTCGCCGAATTTGTCGCTCTCAAGGCATGGTTGGCGCTCGAGCGCGCGGAGCGGACGCTGCGCGGCGCCCGGTACAAGGTCCCGAAGTTCCTGGCCGAGGATCTCTTCTGGTCGCGCGGATTCCAGAAGGGGGTCGCACGCCTGGCAATCGTCGAGGGTGAGCCGCTCGACAAGATGCGCAAGAAGACAGGGCGCTATCTCAAGGAGATCGCTGCAACCCACACACCGTTCGTGATCGACGTCGTCACCGGCGTCATGGCCTGGGTGCTCAGCCTTGGCTATCGCCAATTGGTGTACTCCTCTGAAGATCTGCGTGAGCTATATCAGATCGGTGAGAACCACCCGCTCGTGTTCCTGCCGTCGCACAAATCCAACTCGGACCACTTGGTTCTCCAGTACGTGCTCTATCAGAACGAGTTTCCGCCGAACCACACCGCCGGCGGGATCAACATGAACTTCTTCCCGATCGGCGCGCTGCTGCGACGATCCGGGATCTTCTTCATTCGCCGCGAGTTCAAGGACAACACGGCATACAAATTCACCCTGCGCCAGTACGTCGACTATCTGCTGGAGAAGCGCTTTCCGCTGGAGTGGTACCTCGAAGGCGGCCGGTCGCGCACCGGCAAACTGCGCCCGCCGCGCCTCGGCATGCTGTCGTATGTCGTCGACGCCTACCTGCGCGGTCTCGTCGACGACATCGTGTTCATCCCCGTGTCGATCGCCTACGACCAAATCTCCGACATCGGTTCCTACGCCTCGGAGCAGCGAGGAGAGAAGAAGGAGTCCGAGGGCTTCACCTGGGCGCTGCGCTTCATCGCCAACCTGCGCAACCGCTACGGCTCGATCCACGTTCGCTTCGGTGATCCCCTCTCGCTTCATGACACCCTCCCGATGGGCACGAACCTCCGGTCTGAGCGCGGCCGCTATGTCGTCCCGAAGCTGGCATTCGAGATCTCCAATCGCATCAACGACGTGACTCCCATCACGCCGATCAGCCTCGTGGCACTCGCATTGCTCAGCCACCCCGACGGCGGCCTCACCGTCGTTCAGACGCAGGCGGCGCTCGATCCGTTCGTTGAGTACGTGCGTCGACGGAACCTCCCCACCACCGCTGCGCCCGGCACCGGGGTCACACCGGAGACCGTCGGCACCGCTCTCGATGAACTCGCTTCGAGCAGGGTCGTCTCCCGAATCGAGGGCCTCACCGACATCGTGTACTTGATCGAACCCGACCAATACCTCGAGGCTGCGTACTACCGCAACACCATCATCCACTTCTTCGTCAACCGGTCGATCGTCGAGGCCTGCATCGCGGGGATGCAACGCAGCGGAACCACCGGTATCGAGGAGCTGCTCGCAAGAGCCTTCGGCTGGCGGGCGATCTTCAAGTTCGACTTCTTCTTCGAGGGACGGCGCGAGTTCCGCGAGTCGATCATCGAAGAGCTGCTCCTCGCCTGTCCCAACGGCGTCGATCTCGTGAACGACGGCGACCTCGACACCGTGGCCGCCGCGTTCGATCCGCCGGTCAGCCCCGCAGTGCTGCTGCCGTTCCTCGAGGCGTACCGTGTCGTGGCCGCCGCGATCGCGGATGCCGATCCCGACGAAACACTCGACGCCAAGACCATTGCCCACAGAGCATTGCTGCTTGGGCGCCAGGAAGCGGCACTGGGGAACGTCACCACACCGGAGTCGCTGTCGACCGAACTGTTCAACTCCGGCATCGCCCTCGCCTCCAACGCGGGACTGATCGGTCGAGGCGACCCGGTTGAGCGCTCCGAGTTCCTCGCCGACATCGACGACGCACTCGCCGACCTGCGACGCGTCCAGGCCGCTGCGCCGCCGTCGGTGGCTATTTCGCCCCGCACAAAATGACTAGTTGACCACGTTCAGTGGTCAGTGATACACTCCTCGTGGGCAGGCGGCGGCAGATGAGGGCACCCGGAACAAGATCTTCGGGAGTTCGCCTATGCGCACAGACCAAGAGTACGACCGTTTCCCGATCGCGAAACGCGGGTATGACCCCCACGCGGTCGAGGCATTCCTCGACCTGTCATCCACCGACAGCGATCGGATGCTCAATGAGGCGGCCGCTCGCATTGCAGCTCTCGAGGTCGAACTCGAAGAAGCCCACAAGCAGGAGGAAGCCGTCCATCTGACGATCCTCGCTGCCACCAAGGCGAAAGAGGACATGCTCGTCGCTGCCAGGCATCAGGCAGACAAACTCGCAGCGAAAGCTCGCAAGGACGGCGATCGTCTGATCACCGACGCCCGTATGCAGGCGTTCAAGCTCGTGACTGGAGCCCGCGAAGAGGCAGAGACGATCGTGGGAGAGGCGCG
>CAZONX010000172.1:0-3606 GCA_964581295.1 uncultured Acidimicrobiaceae bacterium | reverse complement strand
TCGGGACGATCGCCGCCCTCTATCTGCCGAGCCTCAACGCGGACCTCATCGACAACGGCGTCGTACTCGGCGACACCGACTACATCCTTCGCATCGGAGCGGTGATGCTGCTCGTGTCGCTCGTCCAGGCGGCCACCACGGTGACGGCGGTGTACTTCGGCGCACGGACCGCGATGGCGTTCGGGCGCGATGTCCGGTCCGCGATCTTCCACCGGGTCATCTCGTTCTCGAGCCGCGAGATGGCACGATTTGGCGCACCGTCGCTCCTCACCCGCAACACGAACGACGTCCAACAGGTCCAGATGCTGGTGCTCACGACGTTCACCATGCTGATCGCCGCGCCGATCATGATGGTTGGTGGCATCTTCATGGCGCTGCGAGAGGATGTCGGCCTTGCCTGGCTGGTGGCGGTCACCGTGATTGCACTCGTCGCAGTGATCGGATTCCTGCTCTCGCACATGGTGCCCGGGTTCCGCTCGATGCAGAAGAAGCTCGACACCGTCAACAAGGTGCTACGCGAACAGATCAGCGGCATCCGGGTGGTGCGGGCATTCGTCCGCGAACCGATCGAGACGGAACGATTTGGCGAGGCCAACACCGACTTGACGAACGTGTCGATCAACGTCGGACGCTGGATGGCGGCGATCTTCCCCTCGGTCATGCTGGTGATGAACATCTCAAGCGTCGCTGTGCTCTGGTTTGGCGGGCAGCGCATCGATGCCGGCGCGATGCAGATCGGTTCATTGACCGCATTCCTGTCGTACCTCATGCAGATCCTGATGGCCGTGATGATGTCGACGTTCATGCTGATGCTCCTCCCCCGAGCGTCAGTGTCGGCCGACCGCATCGGCGAGGTACTCGACGCCGATCCGTCGGTGGTTCCGCCCACAGACGGAGTCACCGAACTCGTCGGACACAGCACGGTGGAGTTCGAGGGCGTGGGATTCCGCTATCCGGGAGCAAGCCACCCGGTGCTCAACGACATCACGTTCGCTGCGCGTCCGGGGCAGACCACGGCCATCATCGGGTCGACCGGCGCCGGGAAGACCACCCTCGTCAACCTCATCCCCCGCCTCTTCGACGCCACCGGTGGACGCGTGCTCGTCGACGGCGTCGACGTTCGGCGCATCGACCCCGACACGCTCTGGGACAAGATCGGCCTCGTTCCGCAGAAGGTCTACCTCTTCTCCGGCACGGTCGCCTCGAACCTTCGCTACGGCAAGCCGGATGCCACCGAGGAAGAGATGTGGCAAGCGCTCGAAATCGCCCAAGCACGCGACTTCGTCGAAGCCATGCCGGAAGGCCTCGACGCGCCGATCAGCCAGGGCGGCACAAACGTCTCGGGTGGGCAACGCCAGCGGCTTGCCATCGCGCGAGCCCTGATCCGCACGCCCGAGATCTACCTCTTCGACGACTCGTTCTCCGCCCTCGACGTCGCCACGGACGCCCGGCTGCGGCATGCGCTCGCCGACGTGACCCGCGACGCCACGGTGATCATCGTGGCGCAGCGGGTCGCAACGATCATCGATGCCGATCAGATCGTCGTCGTTGAGAACGGCGACATCATTGGGCTCGGCACGCACGACGAGCTCCTCGAGGCCTGCGAGGCGTACGCCGAGATCGTCGACTCCCAACTCGCGGCGGTGGCATCATGACCGTCCAGCGCCCCGCCATGAAAGAGACCGAGCGGGTGCGCGGCCAGGGCGGTCCCGGGCATGGAGGCCCCTTCGGCGGCGGGATGGTCGGTCAGAAGCCCATCGCGTTTGGACCATCGATCCGGCGACTCCTGGGGCACCTCCGACCCGAGCGCGCGAAGGTGATCGGCGTCATCGTTGCAGCCATTCTCAGCGTGGGCCTCACTTCGATCGGGCCCCGCGTGCTCGGACGAGCGACCGACATCATCTTCTCGGGAGTGGTGGGAGGATTCCTCCCGGCCGGCACGACCAAAGAACAGGCGATCGAGTTGGTCCGGGCGCAGGGACAGAATCAACTCGCCGACATGCTCAGCGGCGTCGACCTCATCCCGGGTGTCGGCATCGACTTCACCGCCTTGCGAAACGTGTTGATCATCGCGCTCGTGATCTACGCGCTCTCCGCGCTCCTCGGTTTCCTCCAGGCCTACCTGCTCAACGATGTGGTGCAGTACACCATCCTGCGGATGCGCTCGGAGGTTGAGGACAAGATCAACCGGATGCCCCTGAGCTACTTCGATCGAGTCCCCCGCGGCGAACTCCTGAGCCGGGTCACCAACGACATCGACAACGTATCTCAGAGCCTCCAACAGACGATGAGCCAGCTGCTGACGTCGGTGCTCACCGTCGTGTTCGTGTTCGCCATGATGCTCTTGCTTTCGTGGGTGCTCGCGCTGGTGGCACTGGTCACGATCCCGCTGACCATGGTTCTGGCCGGCACGATCATGAAGCGGTCGCAGACCAAGTTCATCGCGCAGTGGCGACGCACCGGGGCGCTCAACGCACAGGTCGAGGAAGCGTTCACCGGCCACGCACTCGTCAAAGTGTTCGGGCGTCAAGGCGAGGTACAGGAGACCTTCGAAGCGGAGAACGAAGGCCTCTACGAGGCCAGCTTCGGGGCGCAGTTCCTCTCCGGCTTGATCATGCCGATTGCGATGTTCATCGGGAACCTGAACTACGTGCTCATCGCCGTGCTCGGCGGACTCCGGGTGGCCAGCGGGACGATGAGCCTCGGCGACGTGCAGGCGTTCATTCAATACTCGCGGTTGTTCACCCGCCCGGTCACACAGATCGCATCGATGGTCAACCTCCTCCAATCCGGCGTAGCTTCTGCCGAGCGGGTGTTCGAACTCCTCGACGCAGAAGAAGAGGAACCCGACGACGGCGCCGCGGAAGTGCCGGCCGACGCACACGGTCGGGTCGCGTTCGACAACGTGTCGTTCCGCTACATCGAAGACCAGCCGCTGATCGAACACGTGAGCTTCCACGTCGACCCCGGCCAGACGGTTGCCATCGTCGGACCGAGCGGAGCGGGCAAGACAACGCTGGTGAACCTGATCATGCGTTTCTACGACATCGACGAAGGATGCATCACGCTCGATGGCGTGGATATCGCAATGCTCCGTCGCGACGACCTCCGGTCGTTGACGGGGATGGTGCTGCAGGACACGTGGCTGTTCGAAGGAACGATCCGGGACAACATCGCGTATGGGCGGCCCGATGCCAGCGACGACGACATCCTGGAAGCGGCCCGGGCGACGTACGTGGACCGGTTCGTCGGCAATCTGCCGGACGGCTACGACACCATCATCGACGACGAGGGGGGAACCGTCAGCGCCGGCGAGAAGCAGCTCATCACCATCGCTCGAGCGTTCCTCGCCGACCCGGCGCTGCTCATCCTCGACGAGGCGACGAGCTCCGTGGATACCCGCACCGAGGTGCTCGTCCAACACGCCATGTCGGCGCTGCGAGCGGATCGGACGAGCTTTGTGATCGCTCACCGCCTGTCGACGATCCGTGACGCTGATCTCATCCTGGTGATGGAGGACGGCCGTATCGTCGAACAGGGCAACCACCGCGAACTGCTCGAGATGGAGGGCGCCTACGCGCAGCTCTACGAATCCCAGTTCAGCGG
>CAZONX010000171.1:0-3673 GCA_964581295.1 uncultured Acidimicrobiaceae bacterium | reverse complement strand
GCAATCAGTTTCGCCGGCGTGGTCATCATCGCCGTGCTGTTCATGATCTTCTGATAGGAGGAGCAAAGAAATGGAATGGTTCGACAGCGGCTGGGGCCTCAGCCTCATCGTCTTCCTGCCGCTGGTGGGAGCGTTGATCATCGCAGCGATTCCGCGCTCGGCCGAGGCAGCACTGAAGTGGGTCGCCCTCATCACGGCGCTCGGAACGTTCGCGCTCGCCATCCTCCTTGCGGTGCGCTTCGACTACGACGCGGCGGCAACGATGCAGTTCGGCACGAAACTCGACTGGATCGAGACGATCAACGCCAACTACCACATCGGCGTAGACGGGATCTCGCTGCCGCTCTTGGTGCTTGCGACGTTCATCACGGCACTCGTCGTGATCTACTCGTGGAACCACTGGCCCGAGCCGCACAACCCCAAGCTGTTGCTCGTCCTCACGATGATCCTGGCGACCGGCATGACCGGCACGTTCGTGGCACTCGACCTCGTGCTGTTCTTCGTGTTCTTCGAGGTCGTGCTGCTGCCGATGTACTTCATGATCGGCATCTGGGGCGACACGAGCATGCGGGTTGTCCCCGTGGTGCACTGGGAGATCGAGCTGCGTCTCTATGCATCGATCAAGTTCTTCCTGTTCACGCTGTTCGGATCGGCGTTCATGCTCCTCGGATTCCTGGCGCTCTACTTCAAGTCGGGCGACGCTGGAGCACGGACCTTCGACATCCTGGAGTTGTCGGCGCTTGGCCAGGCCGGGCTGTTCGCCGGGTCGTTTGCGTTCTGGGTGTTCGCGGCGATGTTCCTCGGGTTCGCCGTCAAGGTGCCGATGTGGCCGCTGCACACGTGGCTCCCCGATGCACACACCGCAGCCCCGACCATCGGTTCCGTGATCCTGGCGGCGATCCTCCTGAAGCTCGGCACCTACGGGCTCATCCGCATCTCGATCCCAATCCTTCCCGAAGAGGCGAAGAACTGGGCGTGGTTCATCGGCGTGCTCGCTGTGATCGGCATCATCTACGGGTCGCTGGCGTGTCTCGCGCAGAACGACATAAAACGACTGATCGCGTACTCGTCGGTCGGACACATGGGCTTCGTCATGCTCGGCGTCGCAACCTTGAACGTGATCGGCATCAACGCGGCCATCATCGGCATGGTTGCCCACGGGCTGATCACCGGCCTGCTGTTCTTCATTGCCGGATCGATGGCACATCGCTATCACACGAGAGATATGAATCGTCTCGGCGGCCAGATGATCCTGATGCCCAAGATGGGCGTCATGCTCGGGTTTGCGGCGATGGCCTCGCTCGGCCTCCCGGCGCTGGCCGGCTTCTGGGGCGAGTTCATGTCGCTCCTCGCCTCGTTCAACCCGCTCCCCGGTCTCAGCGTCGGACTGTTCAGGACGCTGATGGTGATTGCTGCCGTCGGCACCGTCCTGACTGCTGGCTACATGCTGTGGATGCTGCGCAGCGTCGACTTCGGCGAACCGGCCACCGAGTGGCTCGATCAAGACTTCCACGACATCGACAAGTACGAGTGGATGGCATGGGCGCCGCTCGTGGTGATGGCGATCGCGATCGGGATCTATCCGAAGATCGTGTTCGGTGCCACGAACGATGCCGTGATCAACCTCGTTGCCAAGGCCTTCGGAGGCTGATGACGTGATCGACTACCACGCGATCCTCCCCGAGATCATCCTGGCGGTGACGGTTCTGGCCGTCCTCGCAACGGATCTCGTGACGCGTGAGAAGTACTTTGGGGCGATCGTCGGAATGGTTGGGCTGTTTGCTTCGCTCGTCCCGCTGTTCACCCTGGCCATGTGCGGAGATCTCGACTTCTGCACCGGGACCCTGCCGCGTGAGCTCTTCGGCGGGTCCTACGTCGTCGACCAGTATGCGCTGGTGTTGAAGGGCCTGTTCATCGGGTCGGCGTTCGTAGTGCTCCTGCTGTCCGTGGCGTACCTCGAGTCCGATCGCTACTACCAGGGCGAGTTCTACTTCTTGCTGCTGTCGGCCGCGCTCGGCGCCGTGGTGATGGCGTCGTCGCGTGACTTCATCACGATGATCGTCGCCCTCGAACTCGTCTCGGGACCAGGCTTCCTCCTCGCCGGTTGGCGGAAGGCCGACGAGAAGTCGAACGAAGCGGCCCTCAAGTTCTTCATCATTGGGGTGGTTGCGTTTGCTCTGTTGGTGATGGGTGTGAGCCTGCTCTACGGGATCAGCGGGACGCAGCTGTTTGCGGACCTTGCAGTGGTTCCTGGGGCGATTGCCGAAGAGCCGGTGTTCGTGCTCGGCATGCTGTTCGTGTTCCTCGGGTTCGCGTTCAAGATCTCCGCGGTGCCGTTCCACGTGTGGACGCCCGACGTCTACGAGGGCTCACCCACGCCGGTGACTGCCTGGCTCTCGGTCGGGTCGAAGGGTGCCGGGTTCGTTGGCATGCTCACCGTCGCCTATCTGGCGTTCCCCGACCAATCCGAGGTGTGGGGGCCGCTGCTCTGGCTGCTGGCTGCGCTCTCGATGACGCTCGGGAACCTCGTCGCGATCAAGCAGACCAACATCGTTCGGATGCTCGGATACTCGTCGATCGCCCAGGCCGGGTTCATGCTGGCGCCGTTCGGTGCGGCCGCCGCCGCGGGAGCCGACCTGCGGGAGGCGTTCGCTGCGACCGTTGCGTATCTGCTGATCTACGCCGTGATGAACCTCGGCGCGTTCGGGGTGATCATCGCCGCGGGGTCACGCATCAAGTCGTACGAGCTGGCCGACTGGTCCGGCATGTATCGCTGGGCTCCGGGCCTCGCCATTCTGTTGTCGATGTTCTTCATGTCCCTGGCGGGGATTCCGCCGCTCGCCGGGTGGTTCGCCAAGCTGGCCATGTTCAGCGCCACGATCAGCGTCGGTTCCGCCTGGGGCTACTCCATCGCCGTCATCGCAGCGCTCAACGCCGTCGTCGCCCTCGTCTACTACTCGAAGGTCGTCAAGACGGTCATGTTCGATTCGGTACCCGACTTGATCGATCCGGATCTTCTCGGCCGGATGAAGGTCGCTCCGACGGTGGGCTTTGCCCTCGGTATCGCGACAGTTCTCGTGCTGGTGCTCGGTGTCTTCCCGGGCGTGATCGCGAGCCTGTCGAAGTTCACCGCCGAAGTCCTCGCCACCGGCTTCTAACCGTTCTTGCGTAGATAGTGGAAGCGGGCTTCCCATAGTTACGCAAGAAGGGAGGGGCGTAGGCTCTTGAGCGTGCTCGCCGACCAACTTCGCTCCCGGATCCACGCCGACGGTTCACTGCCGTTCGAGACGTTCATGGCTGCGTGCCTCTACGACCCCGACGGCGGCTTCTTCGCCACCGGACCGTTGCGGTCGACGAAAGACGGCGACTTCCTCACCAGCCCAGAAGTAAGCCCCTGGTTCGGCAGGATGATTGCGAGGTTCGTAGCGAGTGAACAGGAGCGGGTGGGAGGATCTCCATTCCTCGTCGCGGAGGTGGGCGCCGGCTCGGGTTCGCTCCTACGCCCGATTGTCGAAGAGCTTGCCTCAACCGTCCGCCCGGCCGAAGGACGGGGAGACGCGGAGGAGCGCAGCGACGATGCAGGGGGGCAACCGTTTCCTCCCCCTCAGGGGGAGGTGCCGACGGAGGAGGCGGAGGGGGTCGAGGAGCTCCACGCTCCACGCTTCGACTTCCA
>CAZONX010000170.1:0-3690 GCA_964581295.1 uncultured Acidimicrobiaceae bacterium | reverse complement strand
CTGCCGTGGGCACCCATTAATAGTGTTATAAGATTAATATCTCCATGAGCAGCTGCTCTTACAGCATTTTTAGGCTCATTCATAATCGGGGGATAATGAATTGGTCTTAAAATAGAATTACCATTCTTAATATATTCATCAAAGTAAGTTTCAGACAGTTCCAGATGAAGAGCCAATGCTCTCAGGACATACCTGGCGGTCTTCTCCAACATCTTATAAGTTTCTTTCCCAACTGTATTGAACTCTGGTAATTCTATAACGGTCACATTTTCAGGGTATTCAGCTTCCATTGCTGGATCATCCTCAACAAACTGGCCAAAATGCCAAAACTCTTTTAAGTCTCCTTCTTTTCTTCCTTTGGCATGTTCTTTCCCAAATGAGGTATAGCCTCTTTGTCCGCCAATGCCCTCTATTTGATAAGAATCCTTTACGTCCTCGGGTAAATTAAAGAACTTTTTAACTTCACCATACAAATCCTTAACCAGGTTATCAGAAAGAAAATGACCACTCAATGCCACAAAGCCAATGTTTTCAAAAGCATTCCCTATTTCTTTTATAAATTTTTCTTTTCGCTGCGGATCACCACATGTATAATCTCTTAGGTCTACACTGGGTATACTGCTCATTGCTATTGTTTTTTAGTACTTCCAAAGTTAATAAATATTAAGTGCAAAACTGCTTCTCATTTATACTGTTTTATTGAGGGCAATTTTGTTACATTTATACCCGAAATACGCGTACAATCTATTCGTTGAAATATGCAATATTTAAGCAAGGGGATTAGCAAAGAAAAGCTGCTGGAGCTCTACCGGGCTATGCTGAAGCCAAGGATGATCGAAGAAAAAATGCTAATTCTCTTAAGGCAGGGAAAGATTTCTAAATGGTTTAGCGGTATAGGTCAGGAGGCAATTTCGATAGGTGTTGCCAGTGCTCTGAATGAAGATGAATATATTCTTCCAATGCACAGAAATCTTGGTGTTTTTACCACTCGAGGGATACCGCTATTTCGATTATTTGCACAATGGCAGGGTAAATCCAGTGGATTTACCAATGGTCGTGATCGAAGTTTTCACTTTGGAACACAAGAGTATAAAATTGTTGGAATGATTTCTCATCTGGGGCCTCAATTAGGAGTCGCAGACGGTATTGCATTAGCTGATCTACTAAAAAAGAGAAAAAAAGTAACTGCTGTTTTTACCGGAGAAGGAGCTACCAGTGAAGGAGACTTCCACGAGGCTCTTAATGTCGCTGCTGTTTGGGATTTGCCGGTACTATTTTGTGTTGAAAACAATGGTTACGGACTTTCAACACCAATTTCAGAGCAATTTAAGTGTGAACATATAGCCGATAAGGGCAAGGGCTATGGAATGGAAGCCCATATTATAAACGGGAACAATATTCTTGAAGTTTATAGCAAAGTTAATGAGCTGTGTGAAAGCATCAGAAAAGATCCAAGGCCTGTTTTATTGGAGTTCAAGACATTTAGAATGCGGGGACATGAAGAAGCCAGTGGCACTAAATATGTTCCAAAGAAACTTTTGGAGGAGTGGGCAGTCATGGATCCTTTAGAAAATTATGTGGAGTATCTGCACGCCCAGGGGATTCTATCTGAGGAGATGGAAGTTGAATTCAAAAAGGAGTTTATACACGAAATAAATGAAAATCTAAAGCTGGCTTTTGCAGAAGAACAGGTTCAATTAATTGAAAGTAAAGAGTTAAATGATGTTTATAAAAAATTTAAATATCAGGAAATTAAACCTAATCATGAACAGAATAATATTCGTCTTGTTGATGCCATTTCCGAGGGTTTGAAACAGTCCATGGAAAAGCATGAAGATTTGGTGATATTGGGGCAGGACATTGCCGGTTATGGTGGTGTTTTTAAAATAACAGAGGGTTTTGTTGAAGCTTTTGGAACAGATAGGGTGAGAAATACCCCTATCTGCGAATCTGCAATTGTATCTGCTGCAATGGGGCTATCTATTAACGGCATGAAGTGCGTTATGGAAATGCAATTTGCCGATTTTGTGAGTTCGGGTTTTAATCCCATAGTAAACTATCTTGCTAAGGTCCACTATCGTTGGAATGAAAATGCAGACGTTGTAATTCGTATGCCATGTGGCGGAGGGGTGGGAGCAGGACCTTTTCATTCTCAAACCAATGAGGCATGGTTTACAAAGACACCTGGACTAAAAGTGGTTTATCCTGCATTCCCCTATGATGCAAAAGGACTTTTAGCCACAGCCATTAACGATCCAAACCCGGTCATGTTTTTTGAACATAAAGGGCTATATCGAAGCATTTACCAGGAGGTTCCTTCAGCTTATTATACCCTGCCTTTTGGAGAAGCCGCTCTGCTAAAAGAAGGGAAAGATGTCTCTATAGTCACTTTTGGGGCGGGCGTTCACTGGGCATTAGAATGCTTAGAACAAAACCCGGAAATAAAAGCGGATTTATTGGATTTGCGTACGCTTCAACCCCTTGATAAATCCTCTATATTTGAATCCGTCAAAAAAACCGGCAAATTAATTATTCTTCAGGAGGACAGTTTATTTGGTGGCATTGCAAGTGATATATCTGCTCTTGTTATGGAAGAGTGTTTTGAATTTTTAGATGCTCCCGTAAAACGGGTTGGGAGTTTAGAAACTCCTGTGCCTTTTGCGAAATCTTTGGAAAATAATTATTTGCCAAAGGAAAGATTTTTAACAACATTAATTGAGCTATTGAAATATTAAGATATTTATGGTCATTTATGTTAGAAACACATACATATTTTATACATTAGCAAACTCGAAAAAATTCACAAAATTAATTTTATGAAAAATACAATTTATTTGGTCCTGGCCATGCTAATAGTTTCTTGCTCAGCAACAAATACAGCTACTTCTCAGTCAGCTGCAATGAAGAAAAAAACGCTTAAAGGCACCTGGTCTCTGACGGATATTCGTTTTATTGGGGAAGAAGGGCTTTATAAAGCAGATTTATTTGGTATTGCAGATTCTCCCTGCTTTAAAGGCGGAGAGTGGATGTTTATCCCAAATAACGGAACCGGAAGGTTCTCCATCAATGGAACTGATAGGTGCCAGGAGGGTACCCACAGAATTCTATGGTCATTTTATGAATCTGGTGACGGGAGTACAGAACTTCAGTTTAAATTAGTCGATGCCAAAAATAAACCTTTGAGCGGAGATAAAAGTGGCTATCGCATGACAGTAGAGAGCTTAAGTGAATCTAATGCTGTTTTTAGGGTTAAGGTAGATTATAAAGGGAAACCTTTTGATGTAGAGCTAACCTTAGACAAAGTATCCAAAGATGTAACTCTTTAAAATATAACTTAAATAAATAGTATTGATATGACAAGAAAATTTACGAGTTACCTATTGGTTGCAATGATGTTTCTAACTTTAAACAGCAGTTGTAATGCGGTAAAAAATTCCAATAAAACACAAAAAGGAGCTGCTATAGGAGTTGCGGGTGGCGCTCTGGTTGGTGGTCTTATTGGTGGTAACATAGGAGGCGCTTTAATTGGCGCTGCCATTGGCGGAGTTGCCGGTGGTCTTATTGGCAATAAGATGGATAAACAAGCCCAGAAAATAGAAACTGAAATTCCAGGAGCGGATGTTAAACGGGTAGGTGAGGGCATTCACATAATTTTTGACGATAAAAGTGGTGTCAACTTTGCGTTTGACA
>CAZONX010000169.1:0-3707 GCA_964581295.1 uncultured Acidimicrobiaceae bacterium | reverse complement strand
AGGAAACTGCATTGTGCCGCTCGCGGCACACCTCGACATCGACACCTCAGACGTTCGTGGACGCAGCACCTAGCCGAACGGTTGGCCGCACGACGGGCAGCCCGAGTCGTTCTCATTGGTCTGGGCGAGGCACCACGGACAGGGAAGGTCGCTCAAGACTTCCCCTCTGTCCGTTTCGAGCAACGGCGTTACCTCCATCACCGACGATGGTGCAGCCATCCGGGACGACGTCCCGACGGCAACGAAGGCAACAGCGATGAACACCGACGCGATTGCGATTTCGAACATCTGAGTCTCCTGGCTCCGGCGACCCGACGATGCTATATCCAGAGCGCGAAATCTCGCGGTATTTCCTGTGGATAACTCGGCACAAGGCTTCTACGGGTTGCCAATCTCGACCGCGCGACGGAGTTGCTCAACGATGACCGCGTCGGATTCGGCGCTGCGTTCGGTCATCCGCTGTTCGGCTTCGTAGACGAGATGCATGGCCGCGTGGTAGACGATCCAACGGTTGAGTTGGATGCCTTGGAGCTTGCGCCCGTAGCCCTCTTGGAGTGCTTCGGTGACCGCGGCGCCGGTCAGTTGGCTGAGGAGCCACGTTGCCTTCGAGAGGTCCCACTCGGGAGGTGCGAGCGTGGCCCACTCCCAGTCAACGAGCGTGACGGAGTCGTCGTCGACGATGAAGTGCTCCGGTGTCGGGTCGGTGTGCGCCGGAAGCGGTTCCGATGCCCTCGGTGGTGGAACCGCCGCGATGTCGGCGTACAACTCGGCGTCGATGCCCACCCGCCCCCGATATCGCGCGAGTCTGCGCATCGTGGACGCGTGGTCCACGTCAACCCACGTGGCATCAATCCCGCGTGACAGGTTTGAAACGTTGGTCGGGTCCGAGCCGTGGACGGAGCGCAACAGTTCTCCGCAACGGCGCGCCGCATCCGGATTGTCTGGCAAGGATCCGAGGCTCCACTGGCCAGGGTCCTCGAACAACGCCCACGATTCCTCCTCCGTACCGACCCCGTCGAGCTTCACCGGAATGCCGGGTATGCCGCTCAATGCCGCCAACGCGTGCGTTTCGCGACGTTCGCGTGCCGGCGTCCCGTAGATCTTGAGGAGCACACTGGCGTTGTCGCGCCAGATGCGAAAGTGGTGGTTCTTGGCGAGCGCCTTCGTTGGGCGGGTGAGATCCTGGAATCGATTGCCTGCGGCTACTCGCTCGGCAATGGCATAGGCGTCGATAGTCACTCCATTTCTTTGCGGCATTCTCTCATGCTCCGCATCGGGTTGGGAAGGATGTAGCCTTGTCGTCCCCGAATCCAGCGAGCATTCATCATGTCAATTCAACTCACGCTGCCAGACGGATCCCAGCGATCGTACGAGGACGGCACCACCGGCTACGACGTCGCGTCCGACATCGGCGCAGGCCTCGCAAAGGCTGCGGTCGCAGTTTCGATCGATGGAGAGACGGTCGACCTCAACCGTCCCATCGGCCGTGACGGAACGTTCTCGGTGATCACGGAGAACACCGAGGAGGGGCGGGCCGTGCTCCGCCATTCGGCGGCCCACGTGATGGCGCAGGCGGTACTCGACCTGTTCCCAGGCGCAACCTTTGCGATCGGACCGCCGATCACCGATGGGTTCTACTACGACTTCGATATCGGCCGACCGTTCACTCCTGACGACCTCGACCGCATCGAGGTTCGCATGGAGGAGATCATCGCGATGAACCAGAGCTTCGACCGAGAGGAGCTGACGATCGACGAGGCCCTCGAGATGTTCGAGGACCAGCCGTTCAAATCCGAGATCATCCGCGGCGTTGACGAGGCCGAGGGTGCGGGGTCTGACGGGGTCTCGATCTACCGCAACGATGCGTTCGTTGACCTGTGTCGGGGGCCGCACGTGTCGTCGACCGGCCGACTGAAGGCCGTCAAGCTCATGCGCACGTCCGGCGCCTACTGGCGCGGCGACGAGAAGAATCCCCAACTCCAGCGGATCTACGGCACGGCGTGGGAGAACCGCAAGGCCCTGCGCACTTACCTGAACCGTCTTGAAGAGGCGGAGAAGCGCGATCACCGGCGACTCGGAGCCGAACTCGACCTCTACAGCTTCCCGTCGGACTTGGGGAGCGGTCTCGCCCTGTGGCATCCAAAGGGCGGGCTGCTTCGCAAGGAGATCGAGGACTACAGTCGCAGGACCCACCTGGCCCACGGCTACGAGTACGTCGTGTCGCCTCATGTCGCCAAGGCGGATCTCTGGCAGACCAGTGGGCATCTCAAGTTCTATGCCGAAGGCATGTACCCGGCGATGGAACTCGACGGCGGACAGCAGTACTACGTCAAGCCGATGAACTGCCCGTTCCATATCCTCATCTACAAGTCGCGCAGCAGGAGCTATCGCGAGCTTCCCTTGCGCCTCTACGAGCTCGGCACGGTCTATCGGTACGAGCGATCGGGCGTTGTCCACGGTCTCTTGCGCGCTCGCGGGTTCACCCAGGACGACAGCCACATCTTCACAACAGTCGGAGATATGGCGGATGAGCTGCAGCGCTTGCTCGACTTCGTGTTGATGGTGTTGCGGGACTTCGGATTCGACGATTTCGAGGCCGACCTGTCGACACGGGATCTCGAAAAGTCGATCGGTTCCGACGAGCTGTGGGAACTCGCTGAGATTTCGCTGGCGAAGGCGCTCGAGCGTGCCGAGTTGCCGTATCAAATCGCGCATGGGGAGGGCTCTTTCTACGGCCCGAAGATCGACATCCACGTCAAAGACGCTATCGGCCGTCGGTGGCAGCTTTCAACGATCCAGCTCGATTTCGCTCAGCCGGAGAACTTCAGCCTCACGTACGCATCTTCCGGGAACGTACGAGAACGCCCGGTGATGATCCACCGGGCATTGCTCGGTTCGATCGAGCGATTCGTCGGCGTGCTTGTTGAGCACTACGCGGGCGCCTTCCCGGCGTGGCTCGCCCCGGTGCAGGCAACGGTGGTGCCGGTAGCTGACCGCCACAACGACTATGCCCGCGAAGTCGCGGCGGTACTCACTGCGGGCGGTGTCCGTGTCGAGGTCGACTCGGCAGACGAGACGGTCGGCGAGAAGATCCGGCGCTCGATTACCCAGAAGGTGCCGGCAATCCTGGTCGTCGGCGACCGCGACGTGGAAGATGGCACAGTAGGACTCCGACTTCGCGAGAATGACGACGAGCAGCGCGGCCTGCCGCTCGGTGACGTTGTCTCCGACCTGGTCGAGCGCTGCGCACCGCCGCGATAGACCTGATGTCCCGGCGACCACGCGGTCGCCGTTCTGCTACCAAAGGAACCAACCAGTGAAGACTTTCGTGAACTCCCTCGCCTGGGTCGTGCGTCGCGCTCCGTGGGCCGTGATCATCGTCACCGTTGTCGTCGCGCTCGTGCTCGGTGGCTTCTCGGGACGGTTCCAACCCGCGGAAGACCAGAACGAGAGCTTCTCGCCCAATGCTCCCGAGCTTCTGGCGGCGGAGGCGATCAGCGATCGGTTCGGCGCCGAAAGCAGTCAGAGCGTGATGCAAGTCATCGTCTCGTCGACCGGGGGAGACGTGATCACCGTCGACGGATTGTCCACGGTTTCTGCGGTCCAACAGGCCATTGTCGCCGGACCAATCGCCGGCTATCTCGTGTCGTCGCCCGATCAGCCCCCGGTGGTGTCGTACATGAGCCCGGTCGACCAGGCGATTGCGG
>CAZONX010000168.1:0-3747 GCA_964581295.1 uncultured Acidimicrobiaceae bacterium | reverse complement strand
GGCTTCGAGCCCGGTGCGGCGCCGGTAGTCATCGAGGAGCGAGGCCTCGAACTGATCTGTGAATTCGGATGCAACGGCCGCGATGGCGCAGCCTCCGAATCCGGCACCGGTCACGCGTGCACCGAAGCATCCAGGGAGCGAGGTGGCGACATCCACGATCGCGTCGAGCTCAGGCGTCGAAGATTCGAAATCCAGCCGAAGGCTGGTGTGACTCTCGGTCATCAACCTGCCGAATTCGTCGAGATCTCCTGTACTGAGCGCAACAGCCGCCCTCGCTACCCGATCGTTCTCGGTGACCACGTGGCGGACTCTCCGACGGGTCACATCGTCGAGCGATGCAATGGCACGGTCGAGGTCCTCGATGTCGACGTGCCGGAGACTCGCGACTCCCAAGTGATCGGCGGCACGCTCGCACGTCGCACGTCGCTCGTTGTACGCGGAGGATGTCAGCTGTCGTCGGGTCGAGGTATCCAGCACGACGAAAGCCACATCGTCGGGAACAGGTATCGTCTCGAACGAGAGATTCTCGCAGTCAATCAACAACGCGGATCCCTCGACGGATGCGGCGACACTCAGCTGATCCATGATCCCGCATTCCATCCCCACCCACTCGTTCTCTGCTCGCTGTGCCGCTTCTGCCATCGCGAGCGGATCGCGCACCCTCATTCCGCGCGCAGCGACGATCTCCGCTATCGCGATCTCGAGAGACGCCGAGGACGAGAGGCCGGCACCGAGCGGCACATCGGTTGCCACGGCACCATCCCATCCGTTCATGCCGTGCGCATCCATCGCCCATGCCACCCCCCGCACGTACTCCGCCCACTGCGGATCGCCATGGTCCAGTTCGGCGAGGTCGAACTCGGCGGGCTCGCCATGTTCCGACACGATGCGCACGAGTGTGTCTGCACGAGGTCGGAACGCGACGCGCGTCTCGCGATCGATGGCGATCGGTAGCACGAAGCCGCCGTTGTAGTCGGTGTGGTCTCCGATCAGGTTCACACGCCCCGGAGCGCGCGCGTCGCCTGCGACAGCAGTCCCAAACGTTGCCTCGAACAGCGCTCGTGCTCGCGCCTCAGCGGTCGGCATTGCCGACGGCGAGGTAGTGGGTCGACGAGACTTCGCGCAACCGACGGGCTGCATCCTCCGGTGTCAGATCGCGCTGGGACTCAGCGAGGAGTTCATAGCCAACCATGAACTTGCGCACCGTCGCGGACCGCAGGAGCGGGGGCAGGATGTGGGCATGGAGTTGCCAGTGATCGATCGGCTCCTCACCAAAGGGCGCACCGTGCCAACCCATCGAGTACGGAAAGGGAGCCTCGAAGAGGTTCTCGTAGCGGATGAGTGTCTCCCTCAGTGTCTCGGCCAACGAGCGGCGCTCGGGGTCGGTCAGGTCGGGGAGGCGATGAACGGGTCGCTGCGGCAGGATCAGGGTTTCAAACGGCCACACCGCCCAATAGGGAACCACGACGAGCCAGTGGTCGTTTGCGACGATCACACGATCGCCCGTCTTCTCTGCGTCGGCGTAGTCCACGAGGAGAACGCCACCGGTGTCGTGTCGATACTCGGCTTGCCGGCGGTCTTCTGTAGCGACGATCGTCGGTACCGAGGACTGCGCCCAGATTTGACCATGCGGATGCGGATTCGACGCCCCCATGGCAGCGCCGCGGTTCTCGAACACTTGGACCGATGCATACGTGTTGCCGAGCTCCGCGGTCTGGGTTGCCCACAGATTGACGACCCCTCTGATGGAGTCCAGATCCATCTCGGCCAGGGTGAGATCGTGGCGCGGCGAGAAGCAGAGGACGCGGCAGGTTCCCCGTTCAGGTTCTGCCACGAACAGATCGCTCTCAGGTGTCTCGAACGTCCCTCCGTCCGGGATGAGCGCGGGGAAGTCGTTCGTGAAGACGTAGGTTCCGGTGTAGTCCTCGTTTCTCGTGCCTCCCGACCGTTGCGTTCCCGGGCACAGGTAGCACTCGGGATCGAACGGGGGACGCCGATCGGGCGCGCGTTTCTCGACTTGGCCCAGCCAGGGTCTGCTCGTTCTCTGTGGCGAGACCAGGATCCATTCATCGTTGAGCGGGTTGTAGCGCCGGTGAGGCGCCCCGGTGGCCATCCCGTCGGTCATGTCCTGCCTACCGTTGTTGGAGAGTTGCGACCATCCAGAATCCAGGAGAAGTCAACGGAGCGGCCGTCGATGTCCCAGCCGTAGCGGCTTCGCCTCGTCACCGTCGGATCCTCACGCAGCATGGTGCTGAGGTCGGTCCGCTGGTCTTCATCCAGTGCATCGGGCGGATCTGACACACCGACGAATCTCGCGACCGTTGCAAGATCCCTGAGCGCTGAGAGCGTTTGACCGTCGAGGTCCGTGTCGTCGCGGAAGAAGATGACGTCTGGATCCACATCGATCACGTCCGTGAGCCAGATTCGATTGATCGACGTTGCGAGAGCGTTTCGGGCGCCTCTGCCGGACTCATCCCCGAGTGCCACGAGCTCGGGGATCTCCCATACGTCTGCCACGTCGGGGCCGATCCGGATGCCGTCGAAGAGCCCAAGCGACGCTTGGATGGGCGCTCCGCATGCGAGCAGGTAGCAGTCATCTCCTGCAGCCTTGCGCATGACCGCACATGCTCTGCGGTAGGCAACCTCTCGCGGCATCGGGTTCGCGTGCACACCGGGGAAGGCCCCCGCATAGAGGAAGTCGAGCTTGAGATATCGATATCCCCAACCTCGTGCCTCTTCTATGAGGTCGCTGAGGAACGCAAGGGTCGCCTCGGCCGTGGTATCGAGCGCGTAGTACGGGCTTCCCCAGTTGATGCCGGCAACCACGGGATCTCCCGCCTCGTCGCGAAGGAGCAACTCGCCTCGTTCGAGCGCGAGGTCGGAGGTCGATTGGGCGATCAGGGGGGCGAGCCAGAGACCGGGTGTGAAGCCCGCGGAGCGAATCCTGTCAGCCATGTTGGTCATACCGCCGGGGAATCCGGCATTCGCCTGCCAATCCCCAACGCCACGTTCCCACCCATCGTCCACCTGGACGGTGTCGAACGGCATGCCGTCCAGGCCGACGAGCACCTTGTTGATCCTTGCTTCGGTGACGTCTTCGTAGAACGAATACCACGAACACCACACTCTGACCTTCTTGCCACCACGGCGTCCGAATCTGGCGGCCAGCCGCTGCGCATATTCCCTCAACACGGCTTGTTCCTCGCCGGCGATGATCACCCACTCCACGGGCTCCCCTTCGGTGGATCCGCGCAGCGCGGAACCATCGGGCCAGACCCGGGCACCGGGATCGAGGGCACCAAGGAGGGTGACGGATCCATCCGGGTGTTCAGAGAGCCCGACGCCACTGCCGCCGACGTGTGCGTCGAATGCGTGGAGCGGATCGTCGTGCCCGAGCCGCCGCCCCTCATCTGCAATCGGAGACACGGGCTGGTTCGGATCGACCCATCCGGTTGGTGAGAATGAATGCCAGCCGTGCTTGTAGAACGCCACGGCGGGTCCTGCGTCGACTGCAGCAGTGACGCCTCGATGGAAATCGAGCGTGACCATCGCTCGCCTACTTGATTCCGCTGGAGGCGACGTTCTCGACGAAATAGCGTTGCGCCATGGCGAAGACGAGGAGCGGTATGAGCACCGCCATCGTGACACCTGCGAATATGAGTTGCGGCTGATCCGCGCCTTGACCACCCAGAACGGACAGCGCCAGCGTCAGCACGAAGGAATCGGTGTTGCCGGCATCAATGACAA
>CAZONX010000167.1:1730-3764 GCA_964581295.1 uncultured Acidimicrobiaceae bacterium | reverse complement strand
CCCTGGGTACGCGGAATCGGTAGGGTCGCGGGTCATGGAGCCACCAATTGCAGCACGCCGGCCAACCGAGCGTCTTCTTCACGGAGAGACCGCCACCGACGACTACTTATGGATGCGGGATCGCGACGACACCGAGGTGATCGCGTATCTCGAAGCGGAGAATGCCTACACAGCGGCGATGACCGATCATCTCGCCGCTCTTCGCGAGACGATCTTCAACGAGATCAAGGACCGAACCCAGGAGACCGACCTCGCGGTCCCCGCGAAACGCGGCGACTACTGGTACTCCACCCGGACCGAAGAAGGCCGCCCTTACCGCATCTGGGTCAGGATGACCGGCGGGCCAGACGGGGATGAGACGGTCCTGCTCGACGAGAACGTGGCAGCCGACAGGCACGACTACTTCCGGCTCGCCAACTTCTCGGTTAGCCCCGATGCCGCAATCGTCGGATACAGCGCCGACACCGACGGCGGCGAGCGCTACACGACGCGCTTTCGCAACACGTCCGACCTCACCGACTTCGCCGACGAGATCCCGAACACGTCATACGGCGCGGCCTGGGCATCCGATTCGCTGCACTACTTCTACACGGTGACCGACGCCACGATGCGCCCGTGGCAGATCTGGAGACATCGCCTCGGAACCGACCCGTCCGCCGACGCCCTGGTCCATCAGGAAGACGACGAGCGCTACTACCTCTCCGTGTGGCGATCGCGCAGTGGCGGGTTCATCTTCATCGGCGCAGAGTCGGCGATCACCAGCGACGTTCGGTGCATTCCAGCGGCCGAACCGGAGGCCGAGCCGACGCTGATCCTTCCACGGGCCGAAGGGGTGCAGTACGCCGCGGATCATCGCGACGATGACTTTTGGATCGTCACGAACGACGGTGCTCCGGACGGTCGACTGATCCGTCTCCCGGTGTCCGGCGGTGATGCGGTCGAGGTCGTTGCACACTCGCCGGGATCGAAGCTCGAAGGTCCGTCATGCTTCGCCGATCACATCGTCGTGTGGGGTCGGCACGACGGACTTCCTGCCGTGCTGATCGTCGACCCGCAGGATGATGCCGCGGCGTATCTCGCCTTCGACGAGGCGGTCTACGAGGTGACGCCGGAAGCAAACTACGAGTTCGAGGCAACGGTGCTGCGCTACGGCTACCAATCCCCAGTCACCCCAGCATCGGTCATCGATCATGACTTGGCGACGGGAGAACGCATCCTGCTGAAGCAGACGCCGGTACTCGGTGGCTACGAACCCGCCGAGTACCTGGCCGTGCGGGAATGGGCGACGGCGCGCGACGGAGCACGGACACCGATCTCGATCGTGCACCGCGCCGATACGCCGATCGACGGGACGGCACCGTTGCTCGTCTACGCCTACGGCGCCTACGAGATCTCGATGCCCGTTCGATTCTCAATTCCGCGTCTCAGCCTCCTCGATCGTGGAGTCGTCTACGCCATTGCCCACGTGCGTGGCGGGGGAGAGATGGGCAAGTCGTGGTACGAAGGTGGAAAGCTCGCCAACAAGATGAACACCTTCACCGATGTGATCGACGCTACCGGTCACCTCACGGATGCGGGCTACGGCGATCCGGAGCGGGTGGCGGTGCGAGGCGGTAGTGCCGGCGGGCTCACTGTTGGTGCCGCGGTGAACCTCGATCCCGGACGATTCCGCGCGGCCGTCGCCGAAGTGCCGTTCGTCGACGTGGTGAACACGATGATCGACGAGACGTTGCCGCTGACCGTCGTGGAATGGGAAGAATGGGGGAACCCCGCGATCGCAGACGAGTACGCCTGGATTCGCGCCTACGCCCCGTACGAGAACATCGAACCGGGTGTCTACCCGGCGCTCCTCATCACCGCCGGGCTGAACGATCCGCGGGTGCAGTATTGGGAGCCGGCCAAGTGGACAGCGAAGCTGCGTACAACGCCGATCGGAGACCGGCCGGTGCTCCTCAAGACCGAGATGGGCGCCGGCCACTTCGCCCGCTCCGGCCGCTACGACATCTGGCGCGACGAAGCGTTCGTTCTCGCGTT
>CAZONX010000167.1:0-1630 GCA_964581295.1 uncultured Acidimicrobiaceae bacterium | reverse complement strand
GGGGATACGCGTTCGGGAGTGTGGAACTCGCCCTGGCCGGGTGGGCATCCGGCGCCGTCTCGCTTCCACACCTTGAGCAACACGGTGGGATCGATGTCCTCGGCGCCGGGGAGGGTGCGGATGCCTGCGTCGTCGATCTCCTGGTTCACGAGTTCGAGGATGTCGGGCGTATGGGTTTGTTCAATTTCGCGTTGCATGTCCGCCATGGCCTCCTTCTTGCGGTTGTTCTGCATACGAGACAACAGCGCAACGACCACGATCACCGCGATCACGGCGCCGACGAGTGCGACGGTCATTGGTCCCCTTCCGTTTCGAGTGCGACGTTGATCTCGAGCAGCTCGAGCACCTCGGTCGCTGATTCATTCTCCAGAGCGTGCTCCACTCCTGGCGGGATTGTTGCCGACTCGCCGGCTGCAATTTCAAGGCTGCTCTCGTCGATCACCACACGGGCCCTTCCTTCGGTCACGATCCAATGGACGGATCTTTCGTCGTGCGTCCGTGTCGGCAAAGAAGCTCCGGGATCGATGCGGAGACGCAGCACCCGGGAGTCAGCGTCGTCATCGATGGTGATCGACGTGCCCCACACTCGGTCCTCGGAGCCGTCGGTAACGACCTCGGGCCGCTCGGCGGCGGTGAGGCGGTCCACGATCGTCTTCACATCCTGGGAGCGATCGCGGCGTACGACGAGCGTTGCGTCCTTCGAGTCGACCACCACCACATTGTCGAGACCAATGACGGCGACCAGTCGCCCGTCGCTGCGCACATAGCTGTTGTGTACGTCGACCAGTTCGACGTCGCCCGCCGTCACGTTGCCGTGCTCATCGTGATGACCGAGTTCCCACAATGCCGTCCACGAGCCGACATCGCTCCAGCCGGTATGGATTGGCACGACGGCCGCCGATGCCGTGTGCTCCATGACGGCGTAGTCGATGGATATGGACGGTGCGGTCGCGAAGGATTCCTCGTCGAGCCGCGTGACGTTCGCTTCGTGTTGCGCATCGGCGAGCGCTCGCCTCGCGGCGGCGAGGACCGCCGGTGCGTGGGCTTCGAGTTCGGTCAGGAACCGCGAGGCACGGAACATGAACATCCCGCTGTTCCAGAGGAAGCGACCGCTCGCAACGTAATTGTCCGCGGTTGCCGCGTCCGGTTTCTCCCGGAACTCCTTCACGCTGCGAACGCCCTCGGCAAGGCGGTCGCCAAACCGAATGTACCCGTAGCCGGTCTCGGGACCAGTCGGATCGATGCCGAACGTCAGCAGGTAGCCCTGCTCGGCGAAGTCGGAAGCGAGCGACACCGCCTCTCCGAACGCATCCTCATTGCGGATCACGTGGTCGGCCGGCATGACGAACATGATCGGATCGGCCCTATCTGCGCTGAGCAACAGGGCCGCCGCCGCCGTGGCCGGAGCGGTGTTGCGGCTGACCGGTTCAAGCAACAGCGAAGAGTCGGTGCGCCGGAATTTCGCCAGCTCGCGTTGGACTCCTGCACGCTGCCCCTCGTTGCACACGATCAGCGGCGGCCCGGCGGCCGGGAGCGCGTCGGTGCGCTGGATCGTCATGAGGAACATGGTGCGATCGTCGACCAGCGGAAGAAGTTGCTTGGGCCTTCGGCTGCGCGACGCGGGCCAGAG
>CAZONX010000166.1:0-3846 GCA_964581295.1 uncultured Acidimicrobiaceae bacterium | reverse complement strand
GCGTTGTGCGATGGCGGCGCTTGACTCCGATGTCATCGAGTCCGTACAGCTGATAGGTGTCGCTCCGTCGCTCAACGGCACCCATCGTCCCCCCTCCCGTGAACCAGGCCTGGACATCCGGTGGAAGCGGACCACGGGCAAACCAGCGGACTTCGGAGGTATGGAACAGACTTGACGTATCGCCACCCGAATCTACGCCAGCAGCCAAGGCTTCAGCTCCAGACAAGTTGTCCGTCGGGTCCATAGCTCCCCTCCCAATCAGCAGCAGTGCCGGTCACATCGGCATCATACCGCCTCAGCACCCCGCCCATATCGGCACAAATGGGTGGCGGGAATGGTGCTACGGCTTGGGTCGTCTATCCGATATCGCCGGTCAGTGTCCTGACGGCTTGAGCCGCTGCGTGTAGGCGGGCCGAAGACAGGTGCTCCATGGTGACAGCTTTCGCGACCGCGGCGACGAGGTGCGGCAGGTTCGGTGTTCCGGCTACCAGCAACCAATCGACACCGGCCGCTAGGGCTTCGATTGCGGCTTGGTCGAGTGAACTACCGCGCAGTATTCCTGGTGCGTCAAGGTCATCGCTGAGAATCACTCCGCCGAAACCGAGATCGGTTCTGAGGAAGTGAACTGTTGTGGCGGAACGCGAGGATGCATGGTCAATGTCAAAGGCCGGTACGAGCGTCGGCCCGGTCATGATCACCCTGACACCGGCATCAATGACGTCCCGGAACACATCGAGGCTGGGTTCCAACTCGCTGCGAGTGGCTTCCACCGTTGATGTCTCATGCAGCGCCGGGTCCAGCGCAACGACTGGATGACCTGGGAAATGCTTCGCGGTGGCGGCGACCCGCCCCGAAGACTGAAGCCCTTGGACAAACGCCGTGGCTATCCGGCTGACCGTGCTCACATCTGACGAAATGGTCCGTGCCTCAAGCCACGGGTTCGGTCCGCTCACGACGTCAACAACGGGCGACAACACGACGTTGACACCGAGTGCGGAGCACTCCTCGGCGAGACCGGTCGCAGCCGTCTTGATGCTCCACTGGTCGGCTGAGACCGCTTCGGCTGGCGAAGGAAGCGCGGTGGCGACATCGTGGAGGCGCTGTATCCCCCCAAGCTCTTGATCGATTGCCACCAAGGCCTTCCCACCGGCACGATCCCGAATCTCGCTCGCTATCTCAGCGAACCATTCGCCGGTCTCGGCCAACCGCCGCTCAGCCGACATCTCCCGAGCGACATACTCCTCCCGAGACTCACCAAGAAGCACTGACGTACCCCCGGCAGCCAGATGGTCAGATATGTGACCCGGGATCGACGCGTCGTCGATTGCGGGTAGGAACACCGCATGCGCATCACGAAGGACCTGCTCTGACTCAGTCACCCACACCTCTTCGACGAATCCTCAGAGACTAGACGCCTCCCACGTAGACCCCACCCATATCGGCACACATGGACGGTCTTGCTCGAACTGCTTCGCGTTGTCTGACATCTCAGCAGATGGGGTGCGGACACCAGCGCGGCCCCGCGTAGGTCGCGAGCGGCCGGTGCCCCAAGAAACGGCTGCTTCTTCTCGGTGCAGTCCCGCCACGATCCGTCCGGCCGACCGACTACGGTTCCACCCAGCGATACAGGAGGTTCTACCGTGATTTGGGCAGCAGGTGGAGGATCTGTCGTCCTTCTCATACTGGCGGTTGTCGGTCTGGTGGACCTCATCCGCAATCGCGACACGATGGAGACGTGGCAGGTGGTCCTCTGGGCAGTGCTGATCGTGCTGGTACCCGTAATCGGTCTGGTTTCCTACCTGTTCTGGCGGATCTTCCGCAGCGAGGCCATGCAGGGCGCGTTCACCGTCAATGAAGAGCGGTCCGACGAGGGTTGGCACCCCCCGATCGAGATGTGACGCGTCGTCTCGCGCGACGGCGCTGCAATCACATGGGGTGCGCGACGGGCGCTCGCGTCCGCCCCTGTCGGCACATATGGGCGGCCAGGAAGAGCGGGGCGTTCCGCTCAGGTTGACGGATCTGGGTGGGAAGGCCCCTGGGGCTTGGGCACGTCCCAAACCTTGTTGCTCAGGTTCGCGGTCGTCTGGGAACAATCCACAAGCGGCTATCGGGTGGTCGTAGCGAGTGATCCGGTACCGTCCACTGTGTCGTCCCCTTCTGAGGAGTCCCTGTCGTGACTGAAGACCGCAGCGCGAGCTTTGTCGAGCTCTTCTTCGATCTTGTGTTTGTGTTCGGCGTCACGCAGGTCGCTGCTTCCATCCACGGCCACCTTGACTGGCCGAGTCTGGGTAGGGCAGCCATTGTTCTCGTGCTGCTGTGGTGGGCGTGGACCCAATTCACGTGGACCGCCGGGAATGCGGACTTCGACGACCTTCGACCGCGGGTCGTGCTCTTGGTGGCCACCGCGGCCACGTTCATCTTGGCGACAGCCGTTCAAGGGGCCTTTGGCGAGACCGGCCCACGATTCGCCTTGGCCTACTTCGGCGTGATGAGCCTCTGGGCCGTCTTCTATCTGTCCCTCATCTGGGGCACCGACCAGATGGCCGGGTTCTTGGCCTATGCACCAAGGGTGATGGCGGGTTCGGTGCTTGTGCTGATCGGCGGGTTCGTCTCCGAGGATGTTCGAATCTGGTTCTGGGTTGCGGCAGTGATCGTCAACATCGTCAGCACGCTGGCGGTCGACCAGAACGAGTACCCGATCGTCGCCAGCCATTTCGCCGAGCGACACGCGCTCTTCGTAATCATCGTCCTCGGCGAAGCGCTCATTGCCATCGGCGTCGGCGTGGTGGGTCATCCCGGATCACTCGCGTTCTACGCCGCAGGCACGGCCATGCTGCTCACCGTCCTGGCGATGTGGTGGTCCTACTTCGACTGGCTGTTTCGGATCGGCGAGAAGGCCCTCGAAGCCGCCACTGGAATCGCCAAGGGTCGACTAGCGCGTAGCGCCTACTCGGTAGATCACTACCCGCTCGTAGCCGGTGTGATCCTGTTCGCAATTGGCACCGAAGACCTGCTGGCTCACCCAGAGATCGCACTCGATGACGCCACGAGATGGGCGTTCGTCGGCGGCCTCATTCTCTTCCTGGCATCAGAATCAGTCATGGCGCGCCTCTTCACGCACCACATTGCGTGGGAGCGACTCATCGCCATCGGCCTTCTGGCCATTGCCGGTCTCGCCCTCGGTGACCTCACCGCGGCCGGACTGGGTGTCGTGGCGTGTCTCGTTCTGGTGACGATGCTCGGAGTCGAGACGGCCCGACATCGTGAAGCTCTTCGTCAGCTTCGGTGACGGCATCCGTTCCGCCTCCAGAGAGGGTGTTCGACGGTTGCCGCTAGCACACCGGTGAAAGCCACCTACGTGCGCAACCGGCTCACAACGCACGGCCTGCCACGGACCTTCACCGCCCCACGCATCCAACCACCCGCCCATATCCTCACCCATGGGTGCTGACGACCCGGGTCCGGGCAGCGGAGCAGGCGGTAGAGTCGCTCTCATGACGGTCTCGCTGCTCCATTGTGACGGGTGGCCCAACCACCGTGCCACCCTGTAATTGCTCGAAACCCTGCTGGACGAATCAGGCTGGGATGGGACGGCCCAACCCGTCAATGTCGAATCACCCGAACGAGCCGAAGAGTTGAGCTTCCGGGGATCGCCGACCGTGTTGATCGACGGCGTTGACCCATTTCTCGATTCCGACGCACCAGTCGCCCATATCGAAGCCTCTTTGTGTCAAGTGGTTTGTGTTGGGGCGCGTTGATGCGAGGCGAAGCCGTCTCGGCTCGGGGCGTGTAGGTTTGGTGTCGGGTCCGGGAAGTGACCTTTCCGAAGAGCCGGTGTTCAGGATG
>CAZONX010000165.1:0-3857 GCA_964581295.1 uncultured Acidimicrobiaceae bacterium | reverse complement strand
GCCGATCGCCGCGACCGATGGGCCGAGATCATCGAGGAAGCCGAGGCATCACCGCCCCGCGTGTTCACTCCGAACGGGTTCGTGGTCACGGCATTTCAAGCAGCGTGGTCCTCGATCCACCACACACCAGTCCCCGGAGACGAACCGAAGCGACACCTGCAGAACACCCTCGAGAACGCCGTACGGATTGGGAACGACACCGACACCGTTGCCGCTATCGCCGGAACGCTGCTCGGCGCCGCATGGGGAGCCTCAAGCGTCCCCGACGAATGGGAAGACGCCATGCACGGCTGGCCCGGCTACACAACATCGGATCTCGTGCGACTCTCCCTCGCCGCCGCTCGAGGGGATCTCAATGAGTAGACCATCGACCCGCCAACAACCACAAGGAGAAGCCTCAGTGGGCTATCGACACTCCGGACGATCGGCAACCGACGGCAGACGGTTGATCCCCGACCACCGGACCGGCATAGCTCTCCTCACCGATACGTCCATCGACTGCCGGGACCGGCACCGCGGAGCGATGGTCGGCACCGCAGATCGGGGAACCAGAAGCGGTGGCCATACGTCGAAAGGACACAATGACACCAGCCCGACAGAACATCCACTGTGCCCATTGTGGCAACGCCCATTCATCCATCTCTCTCGTTCGAGCGTGCGCTCTGGAACACGATTACGTCACCACGACGTCAGAATCCGAGGTTCAGACCGGAACGCATATGACCCCGCTCCGCCCTGACCCCGCGCCCGACCCAGTCGCCCCACCCGAGCAAGAATCCCAACCAGATCTGTCAAACACACTCGATACCATCGAATCCATGAACGGTTTCGACGATGAGGCTCTCTCCGACCTTCGACGCCTGACCAGGAATCCCAACGCGACCTTCCGTGATGGACAGCTCGAAGCGATCAGGGCGATCGCCCGAGATCGCGGACGGGCGCTCGTCGTACAGCGAACGGGATGGGGAAAGTCCGCCGTGTACTTGATCGCGACGACGATGCTTCGGCGCCGCGGCTCCGGTCCCACGATCATCGTGTCGCCGCTGCTTGCGCTGATGCGCAACCAACTCGAAATGGCCAGCGCCCTCAACATCAACGCCAAGACCGTCAACTCGTCGAACCGGGACGACTGGGAGTCAACATTCGAAGCGATCGATGGCGGAACGGTTGATCTGCTCCTCATCTCCCCTGAGCGTCTGAACAACCCAGCATTCCGGGCAGACGTCATGCCCACTCTGCTCCGTTCGATGGGATTGCTCGTCATCGACGAGGTGCACTGCATCAGCGACTGGGGCCACGATTTCCGGCCCGATTACCGACGCCTCGAAGCCCTCGTCGGAGCGCTTGCTCCCAATGTGCCGATCCTTGGAACAACTGCCACCGCGAACAACCGCGTTGCCGAGGATGTGGTGTCGCAACTCGGGGATGATCTGCAAGTCATTCGAGGGACACTCGAGCGAGACTCGCTCAGCCTCCAGGTGATCGACATGCCTGATCGGGCGGAGCGGATGGCGTGGCTCGCCCAGACGATTCCTCAGCTCCCTGGATCCGGCATCGTCTACTGCCTCACCATCGCCGATGCCGAGAGAGTCGGCGTCTGGCTGCGGTCACAAGACATCGAGGCCGCCACGTATACGGGTCCAACGCCGGTTGAGGAACGACTCGCGATCGAACACCAGCTCTCCGCTGGCGACCTCAAGGTTGTCGTGGCGACATCCGCCCTCGCCATGGGCTACGACAACCCGCACATCGAATTCGTAATCCACTACCAGACACCCGGATCCCCCATCGCCTACTACCAGCAGGTGGGCCGTGCTGGACGCGCCACTGACCAAGCGTTTGGCATTGCGATGACCGGTGGAGAAGATCGAGACATCCAGGATTGGTTCATCGACCAAGCATTCCCGACCGAAGCCGAGACGCGCACCGTGCTTGACGCGTTTGCCGCAGCCGACGGTCTCACCCGCACCGACCTCGAAGCGATCGTGAACATCCGTCACAAGCGCATCGAGGCGATGTTGAAGATCCTCGAGGTCGAACGGGCCGTCTATCGGGAGGGCACGCGGTGGTTCCGATCGGCGTCGCCATGGGTCTATCCGGCAGAACGGATTGACAATGTCACTGCGCACCGGCGCTCCGAGCAGTTGGCGATGCAAACCTACGCGACCACGGATGGTTGCTTGATGCAGCTGCTCCGCGACGAACTCGATGATCCGGCAACCGATCCATGCGGCCGATGCGCCAACTGTCGCGGGGATCTGCTCCCAGCCGATGTCGACCCGATTCTCGTCCAATCGGCACTCGAGCAGGTCCGTGGAGACAAGATTGTCATCAAGCCGAGAATCCAACTCCCGTGCGGACTGTCATCCGAGATCAGTCTCAAGGAGCACAACATCGAGCCAGGCCGCTCCTTGTCTCGCTGGGGCGATCCCGGTTGGGCTCGGCTCGTGGACTCCGGGAAGTACGACGCCGGAGTGTTCTCCGATGATCTCGTTGACGCGACCGTCGCGATGATCCGGGCATGGAGGTTCGAGGAGCGTCCCACCTGGGTCACGAGGGTGCCATCGTCGAACACCGGCGGCTTGGTCCCCGAATTCGCTCGGAAGGTTGCTGAGCGATTGTCGCTCCCGCATGTCGAAGCGGTGCATCGTATTGCTGACCGCCCGCCACAGAAAACGCGGGAGAATTCCTGTCAGCAAGCGCGCAACGTCCTCGGAGCCTTCGAAGTGGCCAGGACCCGACCCGGTCCCGTGTTCCTCATCGACGACACGGCTGACTCCCGATGGACGTTCACGATGATCGGCCATCAACTCCGAGTAGCCGGATCGGGCCCGGTCTACCCTGTCGCTCTCGCCGACACCTCTGGAAGCAGTGCATGACGTTCACCGACGACGCCAAAGCCGTCATTGCGCTGACCACCCAACTCGGCGACTCGAAACGCCCTTCGCTGTCGCCAACGATGTGGAGCGAACTCTCTGGATTGCTCGCAGCAAACGATCTGCGACCCGCCGACCTCTTCGACTCTGGTTCGGATATTGGGGAACTCCCTGGGATACCGCCCGACCTCGCGACACGAGTGAGAGAACTGATGCTCGATGCGTCGGCTGCGACCGTCGCGGCGGACGAATTCGGTCGCAAGGGCATCTGGAGCCTCGCCATCACCGACGACGAGTACCCGGCAGCGCTGACTGGTCGCCTCGGCCGGAACGCCCCTCCCGTGATCTTCGGTGTCGGTGACGCAGCGCTCCTGACCGGAGATGGGATCGGTATCGTCGGGTCCCGCAATGTGCGGGAAGATGGCGCCGAGATAGCCCGGCAGATTGCGGCCGAGGCCGTACGCCTTGGCCGACCGGTCGTCTCCGGCGGAGCCCGGGGCGTCGACCAAATGGCGATGAACGCTGCCTACCAATCCGGCGGATCGGTCGTCGGTGTCCTCGCCGATTCCCTCCAGGCGCGTGTGCGCAACTCCGATATTCTCCGCGCCCTCGATGCAGGCTCCACCTGCCTGATAACCCAGCAGGCACCGTCGGTCGGATTCACACCCGCATCGGCAATGGGACGCAACAAGCTTGTCTACGCCCTCAGCGCAGTCACCGTCATCATCGCAACCGACGAAGGCTCGGGCGGAACCTGGGCCGGAGCGATCGAGGCCCTCAAGCGATCCAACGGCATCGTGACCGTGTGGCGCGGGGAAGGGGAAGGCCCCGGAAATGCTGCGCTCGAGCATCAAGGGGCGGTCCCGATCCGATCCGTCGGCGATCTCGGAGCCTTGTCTAGCGGTGAACACCGCGATCCCGGCGCTCCAACCGACGATCCCGTCCAACTCGGACTCCTCGACTCGACGTAGGCCGCCTCAG
>CAZONX010000164.1:0-3877 GCA_964581295.1 uncultured Acidimicrobiaceae bacterium | reverse complement strand
GGGCGGAGTCCTAGGCCGCTGGACGATGGGGGCAGGGCCCCGAAAGCATAACGGCGTTGAATGGGCAGTGAGTGCGGGAGTATATCGGCCTTTAACCCTTGTGAATAGGCCTCTCTACCAGAGCACTCCGACCCCAACGTCAGGGCCATCCGGCCCTCCCCATTTCGGGTCGCGATCCGTAGCCTGCGTATATCCGTTCGCGACCTGGAGGTAAACGTGGCCGACACCACCCTTGAGAACCTGATGTCTGAAGATCGAGTCTTCCCGCCGTCGCCGGAATTCGTCGCTGCGGCGAACGCCGGTCCCGAGATCTACGACGAGTCTGAAGACTGGGAAGCCTGGTGGATGAAGCAAGCGCTCGAGCGCGTGAGCTGGTACCAAGAGCCGACCGTCGGTCTGAACGACGAGAACGCCCCGTTCTTCAAGTGGTTCGAAGACGGGAAGCTGAACGTCTCCTACAACTGCCTTGACCGCCATCTTGACACCATTCCCGACAAGGTCGCCTACCACTGGGTCGGCGAGCCGGGCGACACCCGCGACATCACCTTCTCCGAACTCCATGAAGAGGTCTCCAAGTTCGCCAACGCGCTGAAGTCGCTCGGCGTCGAGAAAGGCGACCGGGTCGCCGTCTACATGGGCATGATCCCCGAGCTGCCGATCACGCTGCTCGCCTGCGCCCGCATCGGCGCCATCCACTCAGTCGTATTCGGCGGATTCTCGTCTGACTCGCTCGCCGACCGCATCCAGGATGGCGAGGCGAAGGTGCTCGTGACGCAGGACGGCTCGTGGCGCAAGGGCGGGATCTTCCCGCTCAAGGAGCACGCCGACGTCTCCGTTGCGGCCTCCCCGTCAATCGAGAAAGTCGTTGTTGTCGAACGGGCGAAGAACGACGTCGAGATGACCGAGGGACGCGACGTTTGGTGGGCCGACCTGATGGCCGACCAGTCCGCAGTGTGCGAGCCCGAGGTGATGGACGCCGAGGACATCCTGTTCGTCCTCTACACGTCGGGAACTACCGGCAAGCCCAAGGGCATCGTCCACACGACGGGCGGATACCTGACCGGCGTGATGGCCACCCATGATCTCGTGTTCGACATCAAGGACGACGACGTCTACTGGTGCACCGCGGACATCGGATGGGTCACCGGCCACTCCTACATCGTGTACGGACCGTTGGCCAACGGCATCACCGGCATCATGTACGAGGGTGCTCCGGACTCGCCGGGATTCGACCGGCTCTGGAAGATCGTCGATGACTACAAGGCCACGGTCTTCTATACGGCACCTACGGCGATTCGCGCCTTCATGAAGTGGGGCGACGAGTATCCGGCGATGCACGATCTGTCGTCGCTGCGGGTGCTCGGAACGGTCGGTGAGCCGATCAACCCCGAGGCCTGGATGTGGTACAACGAGCACATCGGCTACAACAAGTGCCCGATCGTCGACACCTGGTGGCAGACCGAGACCGGAGCGATGATGATCGCCCCGCTCCCCGGTGCCGTTACGACGAAGCCGGGTTCTGCGACGTTCCCGTTCCCAGGGATCGGCATCACCGCTGTCGACGAGGAAGGCAACGAGGTCGGCATTCCCGGTGGTGGCTTCCTCGCCATCACGCATGCGTGGCCGTCGATGTTGCGGACCATTTGGGGTGACGATGAGCGTTACGTCGACACGTACTGGTCGCGGTTCGAGGGGATGTACTTCGCGGGTGATGGCGTCAAGCGGGACGACGAGGGCTACTTCTGGCTCCTCGGCCGCGTCGACGACATCATGCTGATCGCGGGCCACAACATCTCGACCACCGAGGTCGAGTCGGCCCTCGTGGCGCACCCGTCGGTTGCCGAGGCAGCCGTCGTCGGTCGTGCCGACCCGGTGACCGGCCAGGCCATCGCCGCTTTTGTGACGCTGCGCGGCGGCTACGTCGGAGATGAGGCGCTCCTCCAGGAGCTGCGCACCTACGTTGCCGATTCGATTGGCCCGATCGCCAAGCCGAAGAGCATCGTCTTCACCGAGGATCTGCCAAAGACCCGTTCGGGGAAGATCATGCGCCGGCTGCTGAAGGACATCTCGGAACAGCGTCAGCTGGGTGATGTCACGACGCTCGCCAACGCTGACATCGTTGCGACGATCGCAGCCGAATCGGCTGCGGGCTCCGACGGCTGACGGTCGAGACGACCATGAGCATCCACGCAGCCGTCGGCTGCGTGGACGCTCGCGTCTGGGGCAGAAGTGCTCACTCAATCGACGGCGATGGTCCTAGCCTGACGCCATGACGACGACCACCGGAGCGCCTCGGCGCGAGTACGTTGATGGTGCCACGGCGATCGTGCGGGGGGCCATCGACGCCGGCTGCACCTTCTTCGCCGGATACCCCATCACCCCTGCGTCCGGCATCCTCATGGCGATGATGCGGGAGCTCCCGAAGGTCGGTGGTGTCGCGATGCAGGGCGAGGATGAGATCGCGTCGATGGGCATGTGCCTCGGTGCCGCGATGGCCGGATCGAAGGCGATGACCGCCACGTCCGGTCCCGGGATGAGTCTCTACTCGGAGAACATCGGCCTTGCCATCATGGGCGAGGTCCCGCTTGTAGTCGTCGACGTGCAGCGCCTCGGGCCGGCGACGGGTGGCGCCACCACCGTGGCTCAGGGCGATGTGCAGTTTGTCCGTTGGGGGACGGCCGGTGGATACCCGGTGATCGTGCTCGCCCCGTCGAGCGTTCCCGAGTCGTATGGGTTGACGGCCAAGGCCTTTGAGCTTGCCGAACGCTTCCGCTGCCCGGTGTTCCTCCTCACCGACAAGGAACTCGCCATGACGCTGTCGGCGGTCGATGTCGACGAGTATCCGAGCGTCGGGGCGGTCGACCGCGTCGAGAAGGGCAGTGGCCTTCCCTATGCATGGGAGCCAGCCGACGTGGTCCAGCCGATGCGGCGCTACGGGGAGGGCGATGCGTTCCGACTCACCGGCTCCACGCACGACGAGGGTGCCTACATCACCAAGAACGCGACGAAGGTCGGGGCCCTCAACGAGCATCTGGTTGCGAAGATCGAGGAACACCGCGACGAGATCGAGATGGTCGATGCTGATCTCGAATCGGGAGCCGACACGCTCGTGCTTTCGTACGGTGTGACGGCCGGCGCCGCCCGTGCGGCCGTCACCGGGCTGCGGAAAGATGGCGTTGTTGTATCGAGCCTGGTGGTGCAGAGCCTGTGGCCGATCCCGGAGACGGCGCTCGACGATGCCTTGCGCGGCATCAAGCGCATCATTGTTCCCGAACTCAACATGGGGCTCTATCGCAGAGAGATCGAGCGAGTAGCGGGCGATCGAACCGTCCTCGGGGTCAACCGCATCGACGGCACCATGATCACCGCAGACGAGATCGCGCAGGCCGTGCGATGAGCATGATCACGATCACGCCGATCGCAACCTTCCGAACCGACGATCCCTATCCCTTCTGCCCGGGTTGCGGCCACGGGCCGATTCTCGACCGCCTGAACGAGGCGATGATCAAACTCGACCTCGATCCGGCACAAGTCGTGATCGTTTCCGATATAGGGTGCTCCGGCCTCTCCGATCAGTACTTCACCACGTCGGCGTTCCACGGCCTCCACGGGCGCTCGATCACCTACGCAACCGGCATCAAGCTCGCCAACCCCGACCTCGACGTGATTGTCATCATGGGCGATGGCGGCACCGGCATCGGCGGCGCGCACCTGCTCTCGGCCGCCCGCCGCAACATCGGCATCACGGTGATCGTGATGAACAACCTGAACTTCGGCATGACCGGAGGCCAGCACTCGACCACCACGCCCGAGGGCGGGGTGACGTCGACGACGCCGTACGGCAACCTCGAGCACCCGCTCGACATCTGCGCAACGG
>CAZONX010000163.1:0-3890 GCA_964581295.1 uncultured Acidimicrobiaceae bacterium | reverse complement strand
GGACGGCTCGCTCAGCCGCGTGAACGACGTTTCAGCAGCGCCACGGCTGCGGCGAGCGCCGCGGCGGAGAGAGCAACGGCGGCACCCGTGAGCGGCGACGGCCGCGGAATGGTGGGCCCGACGGTGACCGGCCGCTGGAACTCCAGCATCGGCCAGTCGCGTTCCTCGGCGATCGCTCGCAATTCCTTCTCGGGATTGACCACGACCGGGTTCCCGACCGCCTCGAGCATCGGTAGATCGGTGATTGAATCCGAGTACGCGAAGGAACCCTCGAGGTCGATCCCCTCCGTGCGGGCCAGGGCTTCCATGGCGTCGGCCTTGCCGGGCCCCATGGCGTATACCTCGACCTCCGGGAGGTAGCGCCCCTGGCTATCGGTCTTCACCTTCGTCGCGATGACCTCGGTCACGCCGATGTACTCGGCCATGGGCCGAACGATCTCCTCCGGGCTTGCCGAGATGATGATGACGCGCCGGCCCCGCCGTGCGTGTTCGTCAATGAGGAACAGCGCCTCGGCATAGACGAGCGGCTCTGCCACGTCGGAGAGCGTCTCGCGAACAAGCTGTTCGACTTCGTCCTGCTGCCATCCCGCGATCAGGTGGAGCAGTTCGTCGCGCGCCCGGCTGAGTTGGTCCTCGTCGGCGCCGAACAACCGGTAGAAGACCTGCGCCATGCCCATGCGAGCCAGGGCTTTGCGCCCGAGAAACCCGGCCTGGTAGAGCGGCTTGCCGAAGGCGAGCGTCGACGACTTGGCGATGACGGTCTTGTCGAGGTCGAAGAAAGCTGCCTGCTGCATCACGCCGAGTGTATCGGCAGATTTCCGGGTCAACGTGACCGTGAATCGGAGGTATTGATTCAACGGAGCCCGGCACATACGGTGCCTCCAGTTGTCTCAGGGAGTTGTGATGCCGGCGTTTGCTATCTGGTCGCCGGAGGACGAAGTGCTCGGGGCCGTCGCGCCGCTCGCACTCGCCGCTGCGGCCGGGACCGCCCTGGTCGTCGACACTGACCCATCCGGACCTCGCTACCCGGGCGACATGACGTTGCAGCGCCTCGTCTCCGATGGTCCGACGAAGGCCGACCTCTCGCCGCAACGCAGCGGCGTCACCGTCCTGAGAAATGGCGGTATCGATCCGGAGGACGCAGAAGAGGTGCTCCAGGCCCTCGTGGGCGGGTGGCCTGCCGTCGTGCTCCGACTCCCGGGCAGCCACCCCGGAGATGGCGGAGCGATTCCGGTGCTTCCACTCGTTCCGGGATCCATGCTCCAGCGGTTCGTAGGCCCGGCAATCCATCAGCGTTCGGCGTGGCGGGTCCGCCCGCCGCAAGGAGGCGTCGTGCTACCTCGACCACATGCCGGCACCGTCGGAAGGCTCCTCGCCGGCCGTGCACCGCATCCCGGAGATCGCTGGATTCGTGGATGGCGCAAGGTGTGGAGCCACGCATGGGTGTGACCGATCGGATCATCCGGCGTCTCCTCGACTCCGACGTGCCGCTCGAGCGCACGGCCCTGACGGCTGCTGCATCGGCAATCGTTCCCGACGTCGCTCCGCTCGCCGGTCCCGAGGCCATCGTCGATGCCGTCGATGCATTGGCAGGCCTCGGCCCGGTCGAGCACCTGCTCAGGGATCCAGAGGTGACCGACGTGCTCGTCAATGGCCCGTCGGAAATCTGGGTCGAGCGATGCGGCACGCTCGAACGAAGCGACCGTTCTTCCGCCGACGACCGAGCGATCATTTCCGCTGTGGAGCGTGTGCTCGCTCCACTCGGCCTGCGGATCGACCGCGCTAGCCCGGCCGTCGACGCGCGCCTCCCGGACGGCTCACGCCTGCATGCTGTGATTCCGCCGGCATCGGTTGACGGACCGATCGTCGCTGTGCGACGGTTCTCGGCGGCGGTGAGCGATCTCGACGCACTCGTCGTCGGTGGAGGCATATCGGCGGATGGCGCCGCGCTGCTGCGGTCATCGGTGGCAGATCGCATGAACCTGCTCGTCGCCGGTGGGACCGGCGCCGGCAAGACCACCCTGTTGAACGTGCTGTCAAGGGAGATCGGACCGCTGGAGCGCACCGTCACCGTTGAGGACGCCGCCGAGTTGCGATTCGACGGCCACGTGGTGCGTCTCGAGGCCCGACCGCCGAACGCGGAGGGGGCAGGTGAGATCACCCTCCGCACCCTGTTGCGACACGCGTTGCGCCTTCGGCCCGATCGCATCGTTGTGGGGGAAGTTCGGAGCCCGGAGGCGCTCGACATGATTCAGGCGATGAGCACCGGACACGACGGGTCGATGTCGACCATCCATGCCAATGGTCCCGAAGAAGCCCTTTGGCGTCTCGAGAGCCTCGCTGCGACAGGCGACTCCGGCGTATCCACCGAGACACTTCGGCGCCAGATTCGCTCGGCGATCGACCGGGTCGTCTTCGTCGCCCGGCGGTCGCACGTTCGCACCGTGGCGTCGATCTGTGACGTCGACGCCGATGGCATCACCGAGGTCTACCCGTGCTGATGGCCGTGCTCCTCGCAACGGGCCTCGTGATGGGTCTTCACCCGGCGGTACTCGCCATCGTGTCGGTGGCCGCGGTCGAACCGAGGCTCTTTCTGACCGGCGCTGCCGGGTGGGCGGTCCTCTCCGCGATGCGTCGCCGAAAGAAGCAGCTCACGCCCGATGACGAGGCGACCTACTTTCGAGCGATCACCGCGGAGCTTCGGGCCGGTGCATCGCTGCGGAGCGCGCTCGGCGACGCTGCGGAGCGCGTGCCGTCCTTGTCGTTCGAGCAGCCGAGTCGGCTTGCCGCGGCGGGCGCACCGATGAGCGATATCGCGGCGATCGTGGAACGCAGCTTCCCGGCCAACGGGCGGCTCGCGGCGGCCGCATTCCGCCTCAGTGACTGGTCGGGAGCCCGGGTTGCCGACGCGTTCGATGGTCTCGCCGCACGGGCGACCGCCGCTGCCGAGTTGGTTCGCGAGCGACGGGCGGCCACCGCGCAAGCGCGCCTTTCGGCCGCTGTGGTCGGTGTTGCTCCCGTGGTGTTCGCGTTGCTGCTGTTCGCGAGTGGTCGCGGATCGGTGCTGCTGGCACACAGACCGGCCGGTATCGTCGTACTGGCGACTGGGTTGGTGCTCGAGGTGCTCGGCCTGCTGCTCGTTGCTCTCATCGTCCGGCGGGCGGAGCAATGATGCTGTTCGGAGCGACACTGCTCTGTCTCGCGGTGTGGCTCGGCCGGCATCGGATCGCGGCGAGCATCGCCTCGCTCATGCTGCTTTCTGCCGCCCCCATCGTGGCAATCGTGGCCGTTCTCGGTGTGGGCGCTGCACTCGTCATTCGCCGGGTGGTTCGGCCATCAATCTCCGACGACGACGAGGCGCTGCTCGCCGAACTCACGGCTCTCGGCCTCACTGCCGGACTCACGTTCGCGGCCGCTATCGATGCCGCGACGACTGCGGTGCCCGGTGAAGCTTCGTCGACGCTGCGGCGTGCCGGGCGACGCGAACACGCCCCCGGCAGCCCGCTGCTCGACGATCCTGGTCTCTTCGTCGTGGCTCGGCGCGCTCTGGCCACCGGTGCCCCGCTGTTGCCTGCCGTTTCGGGATACGCGGCTGCTCTACGCAGCGAAGAGCGATCGCGCCAGATCAATGCTGCACGACGCCTCCCCGTCAAACTCCTGTTTCCGCTTGCCCTGCTCATTCTTCCCGGCTTTCTCGTCCTCACGGTCGGCCCCGCAGTCCTCGGGAGCCTCGAGCGGCTCGGTCTCTGACTTCCCACCGCCCCGGCCGGACGCCGGTGAACGAAAGGAATCATCATGCGATTTCGCTTCTCCGACGAACGCGGGCAGGCCACCGCCGAGTACGCCCTCGTGATTGTCGCGGCGGCCGCCGTCGCACTGGCCCTCATCAT
>CAZONX010000162.1:0-3931 GCA_964581295.1 uncultured Acidimicrobiaceae bacterium | reverse complement strand
GACGGCCGCGCTTCTGCACGATCAGGCTCGATTCAGGTGGTAGGTCTGGGCCATGGCGACACATTCTTCAAGCTCTGGCCCCGGAATGCTCTCCCCGACCGTGAAGAGCAGCGCTCGTTTGCCGTCGTAGGTGAATGTCTCGCCAAAAAGGAGTTCGAACGTTTCAACCAGATTCGTGTGGCAGATGAAGAACATCGCGTAGTCGTGCGCCAACTTGGACCCCGTCGGGGCGATGCGGATGGTGCTCCCGCTACGGGTCTCGTTGGTGAGGTAGGCGGGCTGTCCCCACTTCAGGGTCTCCTCGATGGCGCCAACGCCGGGGGTCGCTGCGGCCGTATCAAGGATCAATTGCCGGAGAGCGAGCAGCTCGATCCGTACGGCATCGTCGTAGGACGCGAACGCCGCCGCCACTTCTGCGGAGTCGATTGAATACGGATCGAACACGCCTGTCAGCGTACCGCGGTACGACGAAACCTTGTGCAGGGCAGTTCCGCCAACGATCGGTGCGTCGGTAAAGCGCTCTGAGCGCGTGAGGGAAGAACAGGGGGCATCTCCCATGGGAGCCGAGGGCGATCCGCTTCACACTCGTGGTCGGAATCACAACGGGAGGTTCCCCCAGCGCTCCCTGCCGGATGGGAACAGGTCCGAGGCAACTAGCCGTCGAGCATCACTTCAATTTCGTCAAATGCGCCGGTGAAGAGTGCCTCGAGGATGGCTTCGGCGCAAGGTCCCGCCTGGTCGGGATCGTCGGCGATCATCCGCGCAACGTGTTCTTCGGATTCCTCGATGAACGTGTCGAGCTCTTCGGATGATGCGCCCGCTGCGACCATCTTGTGGATCTCGGTCGCATACTCGGTACAGGTCGACGACGATGTAGCGCTGTTGCACGATGCGCACACCAGAACGAGGAGGAGAGCGGCTGACCGCATGATTCTCATGGGAGTGACTCGGCACGAAGCAGTTGTTCCTTGATCGGTTTGGGTCTTAGGAGCACTCTCCACGCAGCGCCCACCCGACCTCCCCAAATCCACGACGTGGTTTCGCGTCGCATGAACGTGACGCCGGCGATTGCAATCGCAATAGCAGCCTGTCCCAAGTCGATTGACACGGCGGCGGAATGGGCGACGGTCGTGATGGCAACGCCGGCGACTTCCTAGACCAAAACAGCCAGCGTCAGATATAGCCAGGCGCCAAGGATGCTTCCTGCTGCCTCGGCCGACCTCGCAGCAGTGGATCGGGTCTACTCGACGGCACGTTGGTGCGATTCCACGCCTCGGGCGCGTCTTTGAGCCGAAGGCCAGCCACCACCGATGTGCCAGCGTGCGTCCTCAGTCGAGTTCTGCCCTGATCGCGGTCAGCGGGATTGCCAGCGCTGCGGTGAACGCGACGTTGAAGAGTCCGTGTCCGATGAATCCGAGAACCAACGAGAGACCCGTGTCGAGCACGAACCAGGCGGCGACCGAAACGGCGACCGCTGCCATGCCCATCGCTCTCGCCTGCGCAACGGACCTCGAACGATGGCGCCGAGCGTCAGCATCCATCCGACGATCACCGCGCCAAGAACTCCGTACACCAGGCGCAGGTACTCGCGCGATGGCGTCGATGTGATCTCACCGTCGGCTGGACCGAAGCCCATCCGGTCGAAGACCTGATCGCCAACGAACAGACCGGCCCCGTCGAGCCCAAGAGCGTGACGACGACGATGACGCCCAGGAGCGCTCGGTCCGAGCCAGATGTGTGATCCGTCGGATCCATCGGTGCGTCCCTCGAAGCTGTCCGAGCGTACCACTCGTGGCACGGCCGTCGCCCTGGCAGCGTTGCGGTGCAAGCTCGCGTTGGAGGCGAGAGTCGGGCGCCGCACGACGATGAGGTGTCTGCTGCTGGTTGACCGACGAGAAGGTCTCCGAAGCGAAACCAGAGCCGTACCATCGAGGGGGCGACACGAGGGCGTCGGTCCGCCCGAAACGTCATCAGCGGAGGCAGCAGGCATGACGGCACAAACGCGGCTGTACGAGCGAATTCGCTCGCGGATGGAGACCGCGGGCGATCGCTACGCGACAGAGCAATCGGGATTGGACTCTCGGTCCTTTCCCGGTCGACGACGAATGTGGGCCTCGGAACCCGAACTCTCCGACGACGCACTTCGAGAGCGCACCGGGCAGGGATGGGACGACTGGTGCGATGTGGTGGAGGCGTGGCCTAGCTCCGACGGCGGTCACACGGCCATCGCGACCTACCTGCGCGACGAGCGTGGTGTTGACGCGTGGTGGGCGCAGACGATTGCGGTCGGGTACGAGCGGATCGTCGGACTGCGATTGCCCTACCAACGCCCCGACGGAACGTTCACCGCGAACAAGTCAATGACGGTCGGCGCCGACGCCGATCTGCTCCGGACCTTGTTGCTTGACGAGGAGCAGCGTCGACACCTCTTTCCCGGCGAGGACACTTCGCTGCGATCGAAACCGGCATCGAAGGCCGTTCGCCTCAAGATCGGTCCCGGCGTTGCGGTCTTCTCCCTCGAAGGGAGAAATGACAAGACCAAGGTCACCATCGGCCACGAGGAACTGCCGACCTATGACGACGTCGCGCAATGGAAGTTCTATTGGTCCGAATGGCTCCGAGCTTTCGATGACGTGTAGCCAACGACGGCCAAATTGCCGCTCCGACGGCAGGGGCGGTCAACCCTGCGATCCTTCCTTGCCCTTCTGGTGCCAGAGCTCGAGCAATTCGCGTTCCCGAGCAGCGGTGATGCCGGCATCCGGCAAGCTGACGCCGTAGTCCTTGTCGACCGATCCAGGCGGCTCGGCCCTGAGCCATTCCCGGGTTGCCACAACCGTGTCCTCAATCGAGCTGATTGTGAGCCCGAGGTCGACCGCACGACGGTTGCTCCGCTGCATGAACGCACTGTGCGTGGGAACCGACAGGGGTGGCAGCCAAAGGGGTAGGTCTGTCCAGGGCTCCACACCCTGGTCCATCAAGAAGTCCTCTCTGATCCAATCAAGGTGCCCGGAGCTATCGACCGCTGTCACGACTGCCTCCAAAACGCGCCGCAAGGTCTGTTGCGGACCGACGGCATTGAACGATCCCGTGATCCCGGCCTGAGCCGCGACGAGCATCCAGTCCGCCAGGTCTCGCACGTCGATGAACTGGACGGGCTGATCCGGCGGTTCGGGTGCAAGTACACGGCCGCCTCGCGACAGGCGTTCAACCCAGTAAGTGAATCGGTTCGTGGGGTCGTACGGCCCCGCGATCAGGCCCGACCGCACGTGGTGTACCCGCCCCGGCAGCCTTGCATCGAGCTCGCGTTCGCACAGCGCCTTGAAACCGCCGTAGTCGGGCCCGAGTTCCTCGACCTCCGGGTCGGCAACCTCGGCCAGGGGGGCGTCCTCGTCGGCATCGGGAATGTCATGGTCGGCGTACACGGAGGCCGATGACACGAAGGTGTAGTGGCCGATCCCGTCGCCGATGGTGTCGGCCACGGCAACCACCTGGCGGGGGAAGTAGGCAGAAGTATCCACCACCGCATCGAACGTGCGGCCTGCGAGACTCGAGAGGTCGGTATTGCGATCCCCGACGATGTGCTCAACCTCAGGAAAGAGCCCAGCGTTCGTGCGACCCCGATTGAAGATGGTCACATCGTGGCCGAGGACTCGGGCACGTTCGACGATCGCCCGACCGACGAAGAGCGTTCCGCCAAGCACCAGCACTCGCATCCACTGCCATCCTTCTTTGGATCGATCGGGAAACTAGCAAACGCACGGTGCTCATTCCGCGACCCGGAGATTCCCCCACACGGCGGAGTTGAAGCGCGTAGGGTCGGCCGAGTGCCAGGTGGTGTGGTTCGCGACGATCCGAGTCGGCGCGCCCGTGGGTCGTGAGAGCTCGGTGGGATCCCCCCTCTTGCCGATGCTTGGCTTGCGGGCGCGCCATC
>CAZONX010000161.1:2683-3936 GCA_964581295.1 uncultured Acidimicrobiaceae bacterium | reverse complement strand
GGAGCCTTCTTCGCGGGTGTCTTCTTCGGAGCAGGTTTCTTCGTCGCCAAGTGTCACCGTGTGGTTGAGGAAAGGGAAGTGTACCGGTCGCTCAGGGAGTACCGCTGGTGGGACTCAGTCCTCGAGACGACGCGAGAGGATTCCGTTGCCCTGGTCGAGGTATGCCCGGATCCTCGCAGCGCGTTTCGGACCAACACCGTCGATCTGGTCGAGCTCTTCGACCGTCGTTGCGCGGAGCCGCTGATAGGTGCCGAACCGCTTCTGTATCCGCTCGCGAACCGAATCGGGGATCCGCGGCACTGCGGCAAGCGCACGCGCGCCGCGCGGGCTGACCTCATCGTCGAGCGGCACCAAGCCAAGAAGTTCCCCGACGCGGCCCGTGTGGTAGAGATCCTCGGTGGCCATCTCGTCAAGCCGTGGCGCCACTGACGACCCTCGGCGAGGCTTTCTCGGCTGGTAGTCGGCGTTCACCAGGTCGATGAGCTCGGGGACGCTCTCGGCCACATCGGTCGCCTGGAGCCGCACGAGTGGAGCGCCATCGCCCAACTCAACGGCAATGAGCTCGAGCTCCTCGACGTGGCGCAACACAAGCGCCGCACGCTGGATGACCTTGACGGCGTCCCGCATGGTCACGATGTCATCGATCTCGTACAAAGAAAGTCGTTCGACCGCATCATCGAGGCGGCTGCGGAGCCGCTCGAGCGACTGTAGACGGCGATTGGCTTCGCCAAACAAGGCCGTCGGCGACTTCAGGACGAACCGTTCGTCGCCAACGAACACGACCGCGAGATCTCGACCTTCTTCGCTCACCGCAAGCACCGGCAGTCCGGTCTGTGATGCCAGCCGATCGGCAGTTCTGAATCGCGTCCCGGTCTCGTCGGTTGGGATCCTCGGATCGGGGATGAAGTGCACGTTGGCTCGCGTGATTGTGTGGGTCGCGTCATCAATCACGATGCCGCCGTCCATTTTCGCCAGCTCCGCGATTCTCTGCGCAGTGACCGGCACATCGGCGAACCGGAATCCACCGGTGCAGAGATCGTCGATCTCACTGCTCGGGGCGAGAACCATCAGGATTCCGGTTTCTTGCCGAAAGACCAGTTCGGCTCCGTCACGCAAGGTCGTGCCGGGGGCAAACCGGCGAAGCACGTCAAGGGGCGGTGGTGTCTTCGGATTCATTCACGCTGCAGGCTAGTGCTTTGTCCACCAACCTTTGCGCCGTTCTGCCGGTCAGGAACGTCGCTCGCGGCGGTCCG
>CAZONX010000161.1:0-2583 GCA_964581295.1 uncultured Acidimicrobiaceae bacterium | reverse complement strand
GACACAGCACCAGCCCAACAACAGGTTGCTTGCTGCCCTTCAACCCGAACCTCCGCCCCGAACGGGGACCGCTCGAAGGCTGGTCCGTCCGCCGGTTTCGCGTGGGCCGACACCCGCGTCACGAAACACATCGGCCAGCAGTCGCCCATCTCCACCCTCGACCGTTCGCTCAATCCCGAGCCGGTGGCTCTCCGACCGGCGCCGATCGGCCTGATCGACCGCACGGACCTCGCCGGTGAGGGCCACCTCGCCCCATGCCGCGACGGTGCCGAGCGGAATCCCGTAGACGGCCGAGGCGATGGCCAGGGCCGTTGGTAGGTCGGCCGCCGGCTCAGCGATCGTGATGCCTCCCATGACCGACACATAGACCTCACTACTACCCAGGGGGATCTTGGCGTGCCGCTCGATCGACGCGATGACCTGGTGCACCCTCGATGCGGCAAGACCCTTCACGCTCCGCCGTGGTTGCGCGGCACGCGTCGGCACGGCGAGCGCCTGAATCTCGACCAACAGCGATCGGCGGCCATCGAGGGCGGGGAACAGAACGCTCCCAGCGACCGAAGCAGTTCGCACCCCTGCGAGGTGGGCGCTCGGGTCGACCAACGGCCGGAGACCGCGGCCGGTCATCTCGAACACACCGGTCTCATGCACCGATCCGAACCGATTCTTCGATCCGCGCAGGAACCTGAGATTCCGGTGCGGATCTCCATCGAGTGACAAGACAACGTCGACCATGTGCTCGAGACTCTTCGGACCGGCGATCGCGCCATCCTTGGTCACGTGACCGATCAGCACCACGGCCACCCCGCTCTCCTTCGCAGCGCGGATCAATTGCGCCGCAGCGTCGCGCACAAGAGCGGCCGTGCCTGCTCCCCCGCTGCCACTCGCGGTAGTCACGGTCTGGATCGAGTCGATGACGACGACCGGGAAGACTCCGGATCTGATGAGTTCGCAGAGCGGTACGACACGAGACTCGGCAGCGACTAACAGCCCGGCGTTGACGGCGCCGATCCGGCCGGCCCGAAGGCCAACCTGGTCGCGAGACTCCTCTCCCGTTGCGATCAACACGCTGATCCCGGATTCGGCGAGCGCCGCACCGATGTCGAGCACAAGCGTGGACTTGCCGACGCCGGGTGCACCCCCGAGCAGCACCACGGAACCCGGTATGAATCCCCCGCCGAGGACTCGGTCGAACTCGTCGATCCCCGATCGCAGGCGAATCAGTGTCTCCGCGGCGATCTCGCCCACCGGCATCGGAGCGTCGGCGGGCGTCTGGTCGAACGTCGACTCTGCAAGCGTGTTCGTGCCTCGACACTGTGGGCAGAAGCCCATCCAGCGCCTTGTTCGATAGGAGCATTCGGTGCATCGGTATTCAGCCATGTTCTGCACCGTACGGATCGGGTGTGACACGAAATGCTGAGTTGGATGTCGGCTACCGCCAGCGCACGAACCAATAGACAGCGCCCACGGCAAGGGCGACGAGGAAGATCGCCCCAAGGACGTTCCACAACGTCCACGGCTCTGCGACACGAACCAGCGCAATAGGCATCATTCGTGCCACAATACCTGGACACAGACCTCTGAGAAGATTGTGACCGATGGACCAGGACAAACCCGACTTCGACGACCTGTTCGAGCCCTTCGAGCTCGGCGAGGCCCCCACTGAGCCAGAGACGCCGAGACGGCAGCCGCCGCCTCCTCCGCCTCCCCCGGCCGCGGACAGCGACGCCATCATCCCCGACGACCCGTCGGCGCCTGCCCCGGTGGCGACGATCGCCTGTCCCTCGTGTGGTGCGCAGAACCCGAACTACAACCGGCACTGCGAACAGTGCGGTGCCCGACTCAGCCAGGATCCCCTGCCGGTGGCACCGGCTCCGACGCTTCGCACCTCCCCCGGCGGACGTGCCCTCGGCGTCCTCGTTGCGGTCGTGCTGTTCGTCGCCCTGGCCGCCCTGGTATTCAACGTGTTCCGCGGTGGCGACGACACCGCGTCGTCGTCCACAACGACGTCAACATCAACCACGATTCCTCAGGCTGCGGTCGAGCTCTTCCCGAGCGCGGTTGAAGCCAGCTCGTTCCTCACCGGGCACGAGCCGGAACATCTGATCGACGACGATGCCGACACCGACTGGAACGACGACGGGGCCCGCGGCGTGGACGCCTCGCTGCGATTCACCTTCCCGGAGCCGGTTCGGATCACCGAGATCGAATTGCAGAACCTGTTCGACGACGAGCGCTTCAAGAAGAACTACAAGATCCAGGGCTACTTGATCACCACCGACGACTTGGAGATCGAGATCTCGGGACGCCTCACCAACACAAACGAAGCGCAGCGAGTCCCCATCGCAAGCCTCGGGACGACCGAGCTACTCATTGAGGTGAAGAGCACCTACCCCGCGGAGCCAGCCGGAAACCGCCCGCCGTTCAACGAACTCGCGCTCCAGGCGGTGCGGATCTTTGGGAGTACGGGGTAGGAGACGAATCGTCAGTCGTCAGCCGTTATGGCGCGCACCGATCGCACCGTGGCAGACCAGGGAAGCGCTTGACCCCCTCCGCCTCGCTGCGCTCGGCACCTCCCCCTGA
>CAZONX010000160.1:0-4030 GCA_964581295.1 uncultured Acidimicrobiaceae bacterium | reverse complement strand
GCACCCGGGGACTCTCGCAGCGCTTCCACCTCGGCGGCCATGGCATCGGCGTCGACGGGTTCGGCGGTGAACACGCGCGATGGTGAGACGATCTTCACGGAGCCCTCGTCCTCAGGCCAGTGGGTCTTCGTATCTTCGCCGGACGCCACGACGAGAACCTCGTCGGGAGCGACCGGCACATCGTCGTCGGCCTCGGGTTCCGCTTCGACCACCGCTTCTGATTCGGCGTCGGCCTCGACGCCGGCGATCGTGGAGCGGGCGGCTTCCAACTCAGCCATCAGCTCAGTCCGACGAACTTCGAGCGCTCGCGCCCGTTCCTCGGCAGCGTCGGCCTGGCGGCGGGCGGCCGAGAGCAACGACTCCGCTTCCTGGCGGGCCGAGGCAACCAACGTCTCTGCCTCATCGCGGGTGGCGCGGACCGATTCCTCGCGCTCGCGCCTGGCATCACCGGTGAGGTGCGAGGCTTCTCTCTCCGCTTCTGCCTGGATGAAGAGCGCCCGCTCGGTTGCGCCGGCAACCAGCGACTCACTCTGCGCAACGGCGGCGGCGATCATTTCGGTTCCGGTCTCCCACACAGCGCCGCGGGCCTCGTATGCCAACGCTCTGATGGACTCGCGAACCGCCCGTGACTCTGCGTCGGCCTCGGCTCGCCATCGGGCAGCATCGTCGGCGGAGCGGGAGCGCATCTGCTCGGCGGCGACTCGGGCCTCGTTGAGCACCCGCTTCACCTCCTCGCCGACCAGATCCAGCTCGGTCGCGAGGTCGGTGGGGCGATTCAAGCCGAGTTCGCTCATTCCAGACTCGAGCTCGTGGATGCGGCGATCGAGCGTTCCGATCCGCTCCTCGGCAGCTTTCACGTGAGCATCGACCTGCTGTCGGTCGTAGCCCCTGCGGGCAATTCTGAATGCGTCAGTGGGCGCGTCGGAAGAGGTCGGCTGGTCCATGCGGCCAGAGTAACGAGGCGACCCGTCGGTCCCGGGTATTCGGAGGCGGTGTCAGCTGAACTTCAGATATACGAGCGCATCGTCGATCGTCTCGACACGTACGACAACGATCTTGTCGCCCGCCGCTTCGAGGGCGTCGTCGTAGTTCGACGCCGGGACGAACACGACGGTAGCTCCAGCATCGATCGCCCCGAAGACCTTCTGCTTCACACCGCCGATACCCCCGACCGCTCCGTCGCGGGAAATCGTCCCGGTTCCCGCGATGCGCTCGCCGTCGGTGAGGTCTTGCTCGGTGAGTTGGTTCATGAGCTCGAGGGTGAACATCAGCCCGGCCGACGGACCGCCGATGTTCTGCGTGTCTGTTTCCACGTCAACCGGGAACTCGACGATGGGCGTGTTGTTGTCGAGCAGTACACCGACCATCGGCTTCGTCGGATCATCGGTGTGTGCCCCAAGAACGAGGTCGACCTGAACAACCTCGACATCATCCGATCCGTCGATGAGCCGCTCGATATCCAGCCGGACGGGGTCGCCGATATCCCTTCCACCAAGCTCGTCGATGACGTCGGATCGGAATGCCATAGGGGTGCCGTCGATACCCACGATCACATCGTCGGCCAGAAGCAAACCTTCGGCAGCGGATCCGGGGACAGTCTCGATCACGAGCGCTCCGGTCCCGGTGTAGGTGGGCTCGTAGCCGAGTTTCGTGAGGGCAACGAACGTCGCGTTGGTCTTCGATTGCTCCATGCGGGCCAGGTTCTCGCGTCGGAGGTCCTCGGTGGAGACTCCGGAAGGCCGGATGTTCTGGCGCGGTGCGACTTCGACCTTCGGATTCAGTTGGCCGGCGACGTACTCGAAGACATTGGCTTCGCGTAGGGCAACGGTGAGGAAGAACATCTCGCCGTCGACCTCGAACTGAGCGTCTTCGCCGACCACGTAGACGAAGTCTGTCGTGTCATAGAGGGGCCCGGGCGAGAGTGTGTAGTAGGGGACCTTGATGGGCCATGCGACGGCGATGGCGACTCCGACGAGCATCAGCAAGCCGGCAAGGATGAACGGCCACTTCGGCATCGAACGGCGCGGCGGTACCTCGGGTTCGGATGCGTCGAAGCGCTCGGCGCTCACGGTGGCAACGGGGTCCATGGTGAACGAGGTTACCGATGATCCGAACTAGGTACCGCTGTTATGAGATGCGGCGCCCTGCGACGAGATCCGCCTGAACCACGATGCGTTGGTTTGCCGAACCCAGCGGGTGGCAAGCGAACATCGTGAGCATCGGTTTGCCGAACTCGTAGGTGATCCAGATGTCCTCGGGCTGAACGATGAACGTGTCGACGACTCGGTACATCACGTCGAAGCCATTGGCGTCCTCGAGATAGATGAGATCGCCAGGCTCGAGACGATCGAGAGCGTAGAAGGGGCGGCTGTGTGTCGTTCGGTGTCCTGCAAGAACGACGTTGCCGCTACCACCGGGAGGCGATGTTCCGATCCAATGCGCGACGCCGCGGTCGATCACCGACAACGCAACCCCCGAGCGGATGATCTCGTCGACACCGATCGCGGGAATGCGGATTCGAGAGAAGACCGCACCGGACGCCTGAATCGGCGATTGAGCTGGTTGTCGGGACGGCGCCGAGACGGCTTCGGGACTCGCCTCGAGAGCCTGAGACAGGACCGGTACCGGGGTCACATCGCTCGCGGGCATCGACCCCGCTGCTATCCGGGTCGCAGTCGCCGGCAGCGCCGTCGACACGACAACCAACAGACCGAGCGCAAACATGAAACGCATCAGCGATCTCGTGAGTCTCATCCGTGTCCACATCGGCCGGTATCGACTCGTCCTTGAGTTTCCTGGCGGCCGTCGACTGAGCGAAAGGCCGATCGTGCAGGCAGTTCATCCCAATGTCATCGCCAGCGCAACGCTGCCGCGCCGGGCGGCTACGACCGTCGCCTTGATGGTCGGCTTCGCTCTTCTGACCGCCCTCGTGGCTCAGGTCAGGGTTCCGCTTCCCGGCACGCCCGTCGCCATCACCGGGCAGACGTTCGGTGTTCTGCTCGCTGGTGCCGCTCTTGGATCCCGGTTCGGTGCGGGCAGCATGCTCCTCTACGTGACCCTTGGAGCGATCGGTCTACCGTTCTTCGCAGGCGCCGAGGGAGGCCTGGCCTACGCCGCCGGTTCAACATTCGGGTACCTCGCTGGCTTCATCGTTGCCGCCTGGTTGGTCGGCTGGTTCGCCGAGCAGCGACACGATCGAACGATCCGCACAGCCATACCGGCGTTCTTGGTCGGCAGCGCCGCCATCTATTTCCTCGGAGTGGGGTGGCTCTGGGTTTCCGTCGAGTCGATCCCCACGCTGAGCGCTGCGCTCGAGGCCGGCTTCTACCCGTTCATCGCCGGCGACCTCGCCAAGATCCTCCTCGCCGGTCTCGTCCTCCCCGCCGCCTGGATGATGGTGAACCGGACGCGAAGATACGAGGGGTAGAGCGAGTCGCCAGTCTTCAGTCGCCAGTCATGGGCAGGAACGAACGGCGGCCCGTCTGATCTCTCCCACGACGGAGGCAAGACCAGAAGGTACGAGCGTGCGCTCTGGGTTATCTGGCGACTGGCGACTGGCCCGCAGGGCCTTCTACGTCTCCATCTCTTCGCCCAGATACGCCTTGATGACGTTCGGGTTGCGTTGCACGTCTTGCGGGGCGCCGATCGCGATGCGTTCGCCGAAATCGAGCACCATGACGCGGTCGGCGATGTCCATCACCAGGCCCATGTCGTGCTCGACGAGGATCATCGCAATGCCCAGCTCCTCACGGATATCGAGGATGAAGCGGGCCATGTCTTCGGTCTCCTCGAGGTTCATGCCGGCCACCGGCTCGTCAAGGAGGAGCAACTCCGGCTCCATGGCGAGTGCACGTCCGAGCTCCACACGCTTCTGGACGCCGTAGGGCAGCATCGCGACCGGGTACTTGCGCCAGCGGGCGATCTCGAGGAAGTCGATGATCGACTCGGTCACCTCTCGGTTGGCGAGTTCCTCCGTCTTCGCCGGTCCGACCCAGAATGCGCCGTCCCACCACGACGTCTTCGTGCGGAT
>CAZONX010000159.1:0-4124 GCA_964581295.1 uncultured Acidimicrobiaceae bacterium | reverse complement strand
GTGCGGGCGGGATCACTCGCTCGTCGCTGTCAACGAGGGTCTCAGCGACACCAACCGCAGTGGTCGTCGTTGTTGGAGGGGCATCGGTCTCGGCCGAACATGAGGCGACCAGCAGCGCCAGGACGATGAGGAATCGGATCGACATGTATCGAAGGTACCGGCGCCCGAGGCCGACGGCGCACGAATCCGCCTTACGATTCCGTGAACTCGAACGTGGCGAGAAGAGACCGGCACCTCGTAGCGTCGGCTTCGGCGACAGACTCGTTATCGCGGTGGCTCTTCACTCGGGTCGATGCAACGATCCAGCGCCGCGGGCTCCGGTGATACGGAGCAGGAAGCCGCCAAGCGTTTCGCAGCATCATGATCTGTTGTCGCGGGCTGCACGCGCTCTCCCGCCGAAGCGTCGCGCCGGCCTGAAACCCTTGCTGCATAAGGATTTCGGGTGCACCGGTTGCGCAAGTGTTGCATGAAGCGCGTTCTTCCGGGTTCTTGGAGCGTTGTGACCTGGGATGACGCGACCGCGACGTCAACGACGCCTCCCGACGATTGCGACGCTATCTCATGCCCGGCCGCGGGGGCGCCGGCACTCGATCGATGCTCGATGCGATGAGCCGCTCCATTGCGGCAGCGAGTCGATCGGTCACCGGCTCCCAACTGTCTTCGCTGTCTTTGCACCGCGTTCTTCGGACACGAGCTACGGTCTCCTGAACTCCGGTCCGCCGATATTTGGGGCTGTCTGGCGTGGAGTTGACCTCGTATGATCCGAGTAGGGATTCAGGAGGGGTCTTTTTGGTGGCTGCGAGTCATTCCAGCGATGAACCACTTCTCGGGGCATCGAGGGAGTTCTTGGCCCAAGCGAGCTTCCCGGCTTGTGGCGTAGGCAGTGTGCCCGACACGCTCGGCGACCACCTGGCTGAATCCGTCTACCGACACTCCGCTAGAGGGAGGGCATCATGTCTGACGCGCTACTGAGCAATCGCACATTCGACGCGAGGCCAGACGGCATGGATTTCAGGGACCGGCTCTACCAACCGTCGCTGGTCGAAGTCCCACCAGCTGTGGATCTCGACAGGTACCGACGGTATGGGCCTCCGGTCCTCGACCAAGGCACGGAGGGCGCCTGTACAGGGTTTGGCCTCGCGACGGTGGCCAACTACCTGCTGCGACGTCGCGAGTCGGACCCTGATGCCACGATTGTCAGCGCGCGTATGTTCTACGAGATGGCTCGTCGCTACGACGAATGGCCCGGAAAGGACTACTCGGGATCGAGCGCGCGTGGCGCAGTGAAAGGCTGGCACAAGCATGGCGTCTGCTCGGACGAGTCGTGGCCTTACCAGCCGGGACGACGCGCCGAGGAATTGACCCCGGATAGAACCGATGATGCAGCGACGCGACCGCTCGGCGCCTATTACCGCGTCAACCACAAGGACCTCGTGGCGATGCACACCGCCTTGGCTGAGGTCGGGATCCTGTACGCGACGGGAGTCGTCCACGCCGGATGGCAAGATGTGTCGTCTCGGTCCGGCATCCTCCCATCCCGCAAGCCCGGGACGCGAATGCTCGGCGGCCACGCGTTCGCCATCGTGGCATACAACAGGCGCGGCTTCTGGCTGCAGAACTCTTGGGGCGACGATTGGGGGTACCGCGGGTTTGCGTTGCTGTCGTACGAGGACTGGCTGACTACGGGTACCGATGCGTGGGTTGCCCAACTCGGAGCCCCGGTAACTGTCGGTCGGACAACCGAGTCGCTGGCGGACTTCACCGAGGAGAAACAGCCTCAGTCGTATAGCTTCCACGAGCTTCGGCCCCACATCGTTGCGCTGGGCAACGACGGGCGGCTGGCCTCTGAAGGCACGTATGCGACCAGTGCGAGCGACATCGCCTCGATCGTCGACCGTTTCGAACAGACAAGTGCCGACTGGGAGCAGCCCCGATTGGTTGTCTACGCCCACGGCGGGTTGGTGCCGGCGTCATCTGCCGTACGGCAGGCGGCGCGGATGCGGACGGGGTTCTTGAACAACCAGATCTACCCGGTGTTCTTTGTGTGGAACACGGACTGGTATTCGACCTTGATGAACATGATCTCGGATACGTATGACCGTTGGTCAGGTGAGGCCCCAGCTGGCGGCCCCCTCGATTTCCTCGATGACCGAATCGATGACCTCATCGAGTCCATCGCTCGCAGCACTCGGATCGCAGGCGCGGGCTGGGACGAGATCAAAGAGAACGGTATCCGGGCCTCCAGCGTGAGCGCAGGTGGCGCTCGCCAGTTGATCGATGCGTTCGCCGTGTCGAAAAAGCGCCGCGACTTCGAGATCCACCTTGTGGGCCACAGTGCCGGCAGCATCCTTCACGCAGCGCTCGCCAAGTACATCGGGACCTCGTTCAGTCGGGCCGAACCAGTCAAAGGCAAGGGCCTGGGTTTGACGATCAAGTCCTGCAGTCTGTGGGCGCCGGCGGCGACTGTGGACCTCTATGAGGACACCCTCCTCGGTTTGCTGCGCCGCGGCCGGCTCGAGGAACTGAACCTTTTCGCGCTTCGGGATGATGCAGAGAAGGACGACTCGGCTGGTCCGTATCAGAAGTCGATTCTGTACCTGGTCTCGAATGCGCTCGAGGACAAGGGCAGGATCCCGTTCTTCCGCCCCGACGGTGAACCCGTCCTGGGTATGGCCAAGTTCATTGGCGAGGAGGACTCGATCGGTTCCGAGATTCGCGCCGGACGCCTAGAGACCGTGATGTGCCCGACAGGTACCGACAACGTGGTGGGGCGGAACCGCTCTCAAGCCAAAACCCACGTCGGTTTTTCGAGTGATGCCGACACGTTGCAGGCGACGATTCTGCGGATAACGGGTGGGCGGAAGAGCAAGGCGTCACCGATCCCGGCAGCGGCGACAGACACATTCGAGGCCGAATTGAGAGAGGCTGGTCGATAAGAGATCAGAGGTGGTCGACGTTTGATGCAGTCGTTCGCGCAAGGCAACGGCAGCGCAAGCGCCGGATCGCGGGCGCGAATCGGTCACACAAGTCGTGTTCCGAGCTGGTGCCGTCCGGGTGCTGTGGATGGAAACGTCACGACTGAGAGGAGGAGTTGCGATGAGCCCGAATGGCTCCGAAACGGTCATGGTCCGGGTCGAGTCTCGGCTGAAGCGGACCGACTCGGGAGTCGACGTTGACGCCGGCAAGCGATACTAGGTCGCGGTTCTTTCGGTCCACGGCTGGACGGACTGGTTCGTCCCGACTGGGCCGGGTATTCACCCAAGGTGGTGGCTTGCGCCGTTTAGGTCCTGCGGCGCGCCCGTCATACACCCTGGTTCGGTCTGATAGCGACCGTCGGCCGCGGCGAGCCGCACTTCATTGGCGAGGGAGCCGAATTGAAGCCATCGCAAGATGGACGGCTCGAGTTCTACGCGATTGATGTCCCCTTCATGTATTGGAACTACTCGGGACATGTCGATGTGGAGATCGAGGAGGTCCGCTAGCGACCGCGACCGGCGCGTCTTGGACACGAGCGCCATGGTCCCGTGAGAAGGATCATCTCCCTACCTCATCGTCGACCTGCCGGTGGCTGACGCCTTCATCACGCCGGTTTCCCACCCTTCGGGGTGGCATTCGGCATCCTTGATCGGGTTGATTCTTCGTTCGATTTGGACGACTTGGCGCTGCCGCCGCGGTGAGGCGCGCCTCGAAACAGGCGCAATGCACTCCCACAGCAGTCAGACAGCGCCAATCGGTCGCGCCGTAGTCGGACCACCTGGTGTGCCGCTGAGCGCCTGAACCTCATGACCTGACTGTGCGGCAACCTATCTCACTGGGAGTTCCGCTGAGATCGGCAGCGGAATCCTCATCTCAGATCAGGGGAGGTTTGGCAAGGGTCCCGAGGCGTTCGACATGCTGATAGTGCCCAGCGCCCGTTGATCGCGTTGTGCGTGTCAGCCGAGAAACTATGTATCAGCCCTGTGGAACAGGGTCCTGCTGTGTCGCCGGCTCTTGAGCTGTCTTCGCCTTGCTGGGAAATGCCGTTTGCCAACGATTGACCCGTGCGAAACGATGCTTTCCGACGGAGGCGTCCGAGCGTCTTCCGCATCGAACCTTGCTTCGCCCCGATGGTGGCCGCCCATATG
>CAZONX010000158.1:0-4153 GCA_964581295.1 uncultured Acidimicrobiaceae bacterium | reverse complement strand
CTCTGGGGCGCGGCGACTGCCGCCTATCAGATCGAAGGCGGGGTTGATGAAGGCGGACGCGGCCCGTCGATCTGGGACGTCTTCTCCCACAGACCCGGTGCAATCCTCAACGGCGACACCGGCGATGTTGCCTGCGATCATTACCGCCGCTGGGAGGCGGACCTGGACATCGCCGAGAGCATCGGCCTGCAGGCGTACCGGTTCTCCGTCTCTTGGGCGCGCCTGCAGCCCAGCGGTGAAGGTTCGCTCAATACCCAGGGAGTCGAGTTCTATCGGGGACTGCTGGACGGACTCGCCCGCCGGGGCATTCGTCCGTTCGTGACCCTCTACCACTGGGATCTTCCGCAGCCGCTGGAGGCTTCGGGCGGATGGCCGGCTCGACGCACCGCAGACCGATTCGCAGACTTCGCGCGGCGCACCGTGGATGCGCTCGGCGACCTGGCGACGGACTGGATCACACTCAACGAACCGTGGTGTTCATCGTTCAACGGCTACCACGCTGGAGTCCATGCGCCGGGGAGGCGTGACCTCGCCGCCGCAGTAGCGGCCGCCCATCACCTCAATCTGGCTCATGGGCTGGCCGTGCGCGCGATTCGAGACGGGGCCTATCCGGACACCAGGATTGGTCTCACGAATGTGATCACCGACGTCGTGGCCGCATCGGACCGCCCGGAAGACATTGCCGCCGCCCGACGGGTTGATGGCAACAACAACTTGATGTTCCTGGCGCCGGCCTACCTTGGCCGATATCCGGACTCTGTCCACGAGCTCTACGACCGATATGGACTGGAGTCGCTGGTCAGGCCGGATGACTTGACGGTCATCGCGTCACCCACCGATTTCGTCGGGATCAATCACTACCACCAGCCCGTGGTTGGAACCGATCCCACCGATCCCCATCTCGGAGCCCGCATCACGCAAGCACCGCCAACCCTGACCTCCATGGGTTGGTCGGTGAAACCGGAATCGTTACGCAACGTCCTTCGCCGAGTGTCAACTGAGTTCACCAGTCTTCCCGTCTACGTGACCGAGAGCGGCGCCTCCTTCGACGATTCCGTCAACAGCACGGGCGAGGTCGTCGACATTGATCGGATCAACTACCTCCAGGGGTATTTCGGGGCAGCCGCTCAGGCCATTGCGGATGGCGTCGACCTGCGGGGCTACTTCGTCTGGTCGCTCCTCGACAACTTCGAATGGGGCGAGGGCTACAGCAAGCGATTCGGCTTGGTGTATGTCGACTATGCGACCCAGGAGCGGATTCTCAAAGCAAGTGCTGCGTGGTACCGGTCCCAGATCCAGCTCCACCAGCCCAGCAGCCCACCGCTGCCGCCCGCCGAGAACTAGCGCAGTTTCCTGCGGAAACTGCAACGTGCCGCAGAGCGGCACGCCGCATCCGAATATCGAGGACTAGCGCGGTTTCCGTAGGAAAGGCGCAGCGTGCCGCAAGCGGCACGCTGCGGCACACCTACTTGGTGGCCTCGAATCCGGGAGCTGTGTCCAGCGTTCGCGACCAGGTGGTGCCGGTAGCGAGGGCAACCGACTTGTAGGCGCCGTCGTAGATCCCGATCTGTTTGTTCTTGACGATCGAATCGCAATACATCGCCATCAGATCTTCCTCTCGGGTGAGGAGATCGATCGCGTGCAGCGTCTCAGGAATGGAACGCGTCTCGACCGTGCCATCGCCGAGTTCCGCCGACCGGATAGCTCCCCATGCTTCATGGCCGCCGACGCGTTCATTGAAGATCTTTGGTACCGGATAGAAGGCCAGCTCGCTCGGCTTGCTGACGAGGACATCGACGACCCGCATGAGATAGTTCGTCGAGTAGACCGCATGAAAGGTGTTGTCGAAGAGGAACACGTGCACACCGTCTGCCGATCCAGTTCGGATCTCATCGGCAAACCCCTTGGTGTCGTCCCAGGTTCGGTGGAGGTGGACGTCGGAGACCCGAGATCCGAGTTCAGACTTCATCCAATCCCAGTTGTCTGCATGGTCGCCGAGGTTCACCATCAGGGTTGCCTCGCCGGCATCGACCATCGGCATCATGTGCTCCACGATCGCCTTGAACAGGTCTCGCTGAGCGCCGGCGCCGCCCATCGTGAGGAGATACCGCCGCGGCTCGCCGTTTGCCATGCGTGCCAGCCGGCTACCGCAGTCGTACTCGATGTTCTCCACGATCTCGTGGTCGACATGATGCCCCACATAGTGCAGCGCATCGCTTGGCATCGGCTTGAGAATCGTGTTTTGCTCATCGAAGCCCCGCATCGTCCGGAATCCGTAGTAGCCCGACGGTGATTGCACGGCGTGCTGGGCGCCTTCGATCATCTGGAACGCCATCGGCCAGTTGTCGAACATCATGTCGACGACATGGGTCATGTCTCCTGCGACTGCCCCCATGGTGTTCCACATGTGAGATCCAAGCAGCGGAGTGTCCGGCGGAAGCGAGCGGTGGAGATCAGCGAAGAGCTCACTCATTCGATAGTCCCTGGCGTTCGCCTTGAGGAACCGCCAGGGCCATCCCGCAGCGAAGGTGTTGAGCGCCCACCACAGGCCGGGGATGGTGCGGTCGCCGGTCGTGACCGATTCCCACACGTACTTGTTGAAGAGGGGGCTGCGCTGGGAGAGGCGCGAGAATTTGCTGTAGTTGCTGTTCCACCAGTTGATGACATCGGTCGATATACCGGGTATCGACAACAGGTCGAGCCAATATGGCGTGTAGCCCATCGATTTCGCCGCGGATGCCCCGGCCATCGCGATCCGATAGTGGCCGAACCCCATGCGAACCGTCGCACAGATCACCGCATTGCTCGGATCGATCTGCTCACCGCCTCCGTCGCGAACGATGTCTTTGAGGCCGAAGACCGAGCCGAGGTACTCGTTGTCGACCGCCGACAGGTCGTATCGCTCGCCGGGCTGGTAGTCGAAGCGGTCGACGAACATCTGTTGCCACTCGCGTGCACGCTTCACATACGACGCCTTGAGATTGTTGCCGTACAGCGAGAATCCGTCTGCCATGCGTCGCCCCTGTCTCGGTAGGTGTGGCTGCCGCTGCCTGTCGGCAGACCATACCGGCACACACGGACGCTTGCGAAGTCGGAGATTCAACCGACCATCCACTTCCGACTTGACAAACAAACGAAAGTAAACGTAAATTGTAGTCGGGCTCATCCTGAAAGGCAGCCGCTGGAGCATGGAACGAACCGTTCCGCCTGAAATTCGTAGGGAGAAGATCCTCTCTCTCGTGCGAGATCGAGAGTTCGTCAGAGTCTCGGACCTGAGCACCATGTTCGGGATTTCCGAGGTCACCGTGAGAAGTGATCTCGACCTGCTCGACGAGTCCAGCAGTCTTCAACGAGTTCACGGTGGCGCGGTCATCCGCACACCGGTGCCGAGACAAGAGCGGTCGTACGAAGAGTCGAGCGGTGCCTCGGCGGAAGAGAAGGCCGCGATCGGGCATGCTGCAGCGGCACTTGTGTCGAGTGGCGAGACCATCATTGTCGACGTGGGCACCACCACGACCGCAGTGGCCCGCGCACTCGTTGCACGAGACGACCTTCGCGACATCGTGGTGTTCACGAGCGCGATCAACGTCGCGCTCGAACTCGAACGCGCCATCCCGAGATTCACGGTCGTGGTCACGGGGGGCACGCTCAGACCACTTCAGCACTCGCTGGTTGATCCGATGGCAAACCACATCCTCGAGCGCGTGCACGTCTCGACGGTATTCCTCGGCTGCAACGGCGTGCACCCCGAAGAGGGGATCACCAATGTCAACCTGCCCGAGACTGCAGTGAAGCAGCACATGCTCGATGCCGCTCAGCGATGCATCGTGGTGGCCGAAGGCCCGAAGATCGGAAACATCAGTGTTGCCAAGATCGCAGACATCGGCACGGTCGACGTGCTCGTGACCGGCTCATCCGCGCCCCAAGAGGTGTTGAACGAGTTGGCGAGCCGTGGACTCGTGGTCGAAGTCGCGCAACAGAGAGAAAGAGATGGGGCAAGAATCCCCGTCAAGGAGGACCAATGACAAGACGACTACTCGTAGTGTTGTTCGTGTTCACGCTGGTTGTAGCAGCGTGTTCGAGCGACGATTCGACAGACTCGGAAACGACCACCACGGCTGCGGCTGCAGCAGGTGAGGAAACGACGACGACA
>CAZONX010000157.1:0-4179 GCA_964581295.1 uncultured Acidimicrobiaceae bacterium | reverse complement strand
CTGCGGCCAAGCGATTATGAGTCGCCTGCTCTAACCAACTGAGCTACGGGCCCGTCTCCTCCGCGTGCGGGAGGTGCCGTCCTGGAGCGTAGTGAAACTACGAAACCAGGTGGAGGCACTTCAGCGCGCAACTCAATGCCGTGTGTCTCGGCGCGGTTGCGAAACGTGCTGTTTGGATGTTCGGCGCGCTCCTACCCGCTCGCTCCCGGCGTCGGGCCCGAGAACGCAACCCCTGAGAGGTCGGCCATCTCGCGCTTGAACGTTGTCAGGTCGTCCGGGGAGAAGTCGGCCAGGCTCCGGTGGCCGCATGCTCTCGCGAGGACCTGCATGAGGCTCACGGTCGCATTGAGGTATCGGGCGAGTCGTTCGGCGGCCTCATCGACCGGCAATCTTGCTTGGAGCTCGTCGCGTTGCGTCGCAATCCCAACCGGGCAGTTGTTCGTATGACACGCTCGCATGCCGATGCAACCGATGGCTTGCAGCGCGGCGTTCGACACCGCAACGCCGTCCGCGCCAAGCGCCATGGCCTTGACGAAGTCCGCCGCTGTTCGGAGGCCACCCGTGATGACCAGCGTCATGTCGTTGGCGCCAGACCGGTCGAGGTGGCGTCGCGCTCGTGCGAGGGCGGGGATCGTGGGGACCGAGATGTGGTCTCTGAAGACGAGTGGTGCGGATCCGGTGCCGCCGCCCCGGCCATCAAGGATCACATAGTCGACCCCAACTTCGAGGGCTGCGTCGAGATCGGCCTCGATGTGCTGCGCCGACAGCTTGAATCCGATTGGGATTCCACCAGTCCGTTCGCGCACCTCGGTGGCCAGGTCACGGAATCCGTTCAGGTCGTCCCATTGCGGGAAGCGGGCCGGCGACACGGCAGGCTTTCCAACCGGGATGCCTCTCACCTCAGCAATCTTTGGTGTGACCTTCGCTCCAGGAAGGTGCCCGCCGGTCCCCGTCTTGGCGGCCTGGCCACCCTTGAAGTGGAAGGCTTGCACTTGCTCCACGATGTCCCACTCGAATCCGAAACCGGCAGATGCCAACTCATAGAAGTAGCGGCTACTCTCCGCCCGTTCCTCGGGCAGGGCCCCTCCCTCGCCTGATGCGATTCCCGTGCCGGCACGCTCTGCTCCCCGGGCGAGCGCCGTCTTGGCTTCCTGGGAAAGCGATCCAAACGACATGTCGGACACGAACAGTGGGATCTCGAGCCGCAGCGGCCGGTCAGCGCCTGGGCCGATGACCAAGTCGGCAGCAACCGACTCCTCGTCAAGTAGCGGCAACGCCGCAAGCTGCGCCGTTACGATCTGGATGTCGTCCCATGACGGAAGCTTCGTGCGTGATACGCCCATTGCTCCGGCCGGGCCATGAGCGCCGACCCGGTCTAGACCGTGTCCCGCGAGCTCCCGAATCGCCGAGACGTGGGGCTCGTCCGGCGTGCCGGTGTGGTCTTGGTAGTCGCCCTGGTAGGAGCGGACGTCGTATGGCTGGGGATTCGTGCTGGCCCACTCCGCGACCTCCTCAGCATCCACGAAGACGGCGCCGTCTTCGATCCATGAACTGAATCGTTCGAGCCGCTCGTCGTTGTGGTACTGGGAAATCCCTGACCGGTACCGATAGTCCCAGTCGTGCAGACCGCAGATGAGGTTGTCGCCCTTGATGCAGCCATCCGACAGGAGCGCGCCTCGGTGGAGGCATCGACCGTAGAGCACGGAGACACCCTGAGAGGTCTCCCATCGAACGATGACCAGGTCGACGCCGGCAATCGCCGCCCGCGTCGGCACCAGTGGTTCGAGCTCATCGAAGACGGCAACCTGTTCCGATTTCACGATGCCTCCCAGCGCGCGTGGTTCCATCTTCGTCGGTCATTCGACCAATCGCGCCGTCAGAGGCACCCGGGATTCGCCAACGTTCCTTCGGTACCAATAGCGATGCGACACGTGATATCCCAACGATCGGTGCAGACCGATGGCGCGATCGTCGCCTTCGAGTACCTGGAGGAACGATCGGCTTGCTCCGTTGCGTGCCCCGAATTCGTGGAGCGCCGCCATCATCCGGGTGGCATGGCCCCGACTGCGTTCCGCGGGGTGCACCACGACCTCGAACACGCCGACGAGGTCATCCACAACAACGCCGAGGCCCGCGCCAACGCGTCGGTCGCCGTCGGTTGGGGAGACGAACGCGGCGGGAGATGGCACTGATCTGATCGTCGTGAGCCACGGTCCAACCATGGCTTCGTGGACCCCCAATGCTTCGAGTTCTGCTGCAATCCACTCTTGGGTTGCGGTTGGACGGCCGACGACCCCGGCCGTTGGTCCTGAAGACTCGATCGGGCGAGTCATGACCAGCGTCGGTGCCTCAAGTGAGAATCCACGCGCTGCGAGGACCGCATCGACTGCCGGATCGCACGCTGGCGTGATGCGATAGAGCGTCGGCAGCTCGCGGCTGCGGTACCACTCGGAGACGTCACGAATCCGGTTCTCGAGATCGGTGGGTGCTGGGCCCACCGGTATTGCAGAGTTCCGACGTCGCGAGAACCCATCTCCCGCCGACAGCGTCCACGCGTCAAGATTCGTCGTCTCGACGGCCGGCCAAGCAATCGCCGCGGCCCGCTCGATCGTCTCGATGCTCATGACTCGAACAGGTAGGGCCTGAGCACGGCAACCATCGACTCGGGAAAGCGGATCGGCCGTCCGTCGAGATTGGTCACGGCAGCGCCGAGTTCCTGTTCCACGATGACCTCATCGCCGCGCATCAGCCGCTGGCGCCAGCGCGAGGTCACCCGCTTGAATTCGAGCACCTCGGTCTCGACGACGAGATCGTCGTTGCCGAGCGCGGATTTGCGGAACCGTGTGTTGATGTCGGTCACCACGATCATCACGCCGTCATCCAGCATGCCTTGGAGCGTCAAACCGGCATCGCGAAGAAGCTCGATCCGCGCCGCCTCGAAGTACTGGATGTAGACGGCATGGTTGACGTGGCTGTAGGGATCCAGTTCGTAGAAACGAACCCGGATCGGGAATCGGTGTTTCACAGCCGACAAGCTACCCGACCGGTGTCCCAGATGGGCGCATCGAGCACTAGGTGAAGTCCGCTTGGCGCCACGCCTCGTACACCACGATTGCAGCCGCGTTTGCCAGATTCAGCGAGCGTCCCCCGGGGGCGATCGGGATGCGGAGGCGGTCTGACACTGCCGCGTGGTCGAGGACGTCAGTCGGTAGCCCGTCCGACTCGCGACCGAACAACAGGGCATCGCCGTCTCGATAGGCGACATCCGTGTAGAGGCGATCGGCATGCTGGGTGTAGGCGAAGAACCGCTGCGGTCGGATCACTGTGAGGAATACACCGAGATCGTCGTGCACGGTGACATCGGCGTACTCGCGGTAGTCCAAACCAGCGCGCCGCAGCCGTGCGTCGTCGAGTTCGAAGCCGAGCGGGCGAATCAAGTGCAACCGATTCCCCGTGTTGACGCAGAGCCGCATGAGGTTGCCGGTGTTCGGCGGGATCTCGGGGCGGTGGAGCACAACGTGGAACACAGGGCGAAGGTACCAGGAGAGAAGAAAGAACAAAGACTGGGCGCCCGCAGGTCTTTGCTCTTTGCTCCTTGTTCTTTGCTCCGGGTTGCTACTTCTCGCCTCTTACTGCCTTTTCTAGGAGGAGGAAGAACGACAGGGCTGGGTCCTTTGATTGGATGGTCTGTGCGGCCGACCAGTGGTCGGTGATGGTCCGATGAATGAACGCGGCGAGATCGCCGAGGAGCCTCCATCGGTACGTGGCGTCTCTCTGGGTCGGTGGGCGCGCGCCGAATGACATCAGCCGGATCCGGGGGCCGTCGGGATGCTCGGCCTCACCGTCTTCGAGCAATGACGCGACCACTTCGTCGATCCGTCCCTCGGCGACCGCCCCGAAGCGGTTGAGTGCTGCCTTCAGCACCTGTGGGTCGCGGGCGGACGAGTTGAGGTCAGCGCGGCCTTCCTTGACCTCGGCGATGATCAGGTCGACACGGTCGAGATCGACATCGAGGTCCGGGTCCACCCCGACGAACGAGTCGGACCTTCCCTCTGCATCGCTCCCGGCGCCGGGGATCCGCACGGCGAGCACGTCGACGTCCGTCACCGTCCGATACTCACCGTCCGCCATGAGTTCGAGCACGGGGTACTCCGTGACGGTGAAGTACCCGTTCATGTA
>CAZONX010000156.1:0-4192 GCA_964581295.1 uncultured Acidimicrobiaceae bacterium | reverse complement strand
GTCGGGAATCGGGAGGATCTCTCTGCCAATGCTCGGATCTTGTGCCATGACCGCTCCTTCTGGGGTTCCGGGCAAACCTATCACCATGTCGATGTCTGCGGGGATTTCCACCCGGAGCAGCCCGCCGCGACGGACGATCAATGGCTCATCCCTCGCACGAGCCAACGGCCCAATGCCGATCTACGTTGATTCCGCTTGGGCGGCCGGCATCCCGATCAGCCGTTGATTGGCGCTGCCGAAGTTCGGGCTGAGGACCGCCTCGACCTGGGGCCAGGCCTGCTCCGGATCGCACGTGAAGTAGGCCGTCGCATTCGTGCCACCCTCGACCGGTGTGAAGACGTAGGTCACGGTGACCACCAGGCCCGCGCCTTGAACCTCGTCACGAGTTGTGAACGACGTGAACGGCTGCCAGTCCAGGACATGCTGGATGGTCACGCCGCCACCGTGAGCGCAATGATTGACCGTGCCCACACCCCGCCTCCCATCAACGGCCTCCGTGACTCTGGTGAGGCCCTCTTGCCACTGGACGCGTTTGCGGGGATTCGTGTACCACGACCACATCTCCTGCAGAGTGGCCGGCATGTCGGCGCCAATCGCAGTGAGGGCCGACTCGGGTGAGACCGCCTGGTGGCCGCTGGTCTCTTCGGCTTCCCAGCGTTCCTGGAGACTCTCGATGAACACGTCGGTATCGCCAATGTCGAGATGCTCGACGTGCTCGGTCAGCCCGAGGGCTGCCGCGTTGCCGCCGATGCCATCGAGGACCGCTCGGGTCAAGACGAGGTAGGCGTCGTTTCCGACAACCTCGCGAGCCGATCCCTTGAGCAATCGATGAACCAGAACCACGTCGGCTCCGGTCAGCTCCTCCGTCCTGCCGATCCTGCGCACCACGTAGGAACCGCTGTGCACGAAGAACTTCAGATCACGCGACGGGATCAGCACACACGCATTGCAGTCGCAGGTTGTCCCATGGACCACATCACGCAGACGGCGTCGAAAGGCAAGATACGTGGACTCGATGGTGTCGAACAGCAGCGGCGGGCACGTGGGCGAACACGACATCCCCCTCGAGCTTCGACACCTCAAACGGTGGCTCGATGCCCGCGATGATCGTCTCGAGGAGATCCGCGAGGACATCCTGGGCGTGTTCGAGCTCCGTTCCCTGGAGGTAGCTCGTATATCCGGTGATGTCGGCGAGCAGGAGGCAGCCTTCTTGGGCCACGGTGAGGTTCGTGGTCATGGCTTCGGACCCTACCCGCGGGTGTGGTGCCGATGACGGTGCGATCGTTCAACGGTGGCCGGTGCCTAACGCGCGTCCACGAGGTCGAGAGATGCAAGGTCGGCCCGCCAGCGCGCGACCGTCTCGGGGTCCTGGTAGGGGCTGCGATCCAACCACGTAGACACGTCGAGCGATGGGAAGCTCGCCCGGAACCGGTCGGCGGTGGCGCGTGCTCTCCGATCCAAGCCCATCTCCGTCTGCGATGCCGCCAGGACGAGCAGAGCTTCAGCGTTGTTCGGTTGGTACTCGAGAACGGACTCCGCCACGGAGGCGGCTTGTTCGAAGCGGTTGCCGACGAACAGCGAACACGCCTTGACGGTCGGGTACCACGGGTTGTTGACTCCGGTGAGGCGCATGGCGACATCCAGGAGGTCCACCGCTTCCTCCCACTCTCCGAGATACCGCTTGAGGCTTCCCTCGAGAGCGAACGTGATGTCACACGTCGGACGGGTGATCTCGATGTTGTCGATCGTTTCGACTGCCTCGTCGATTCGTCCGAGGGACATCAATACGGCAGCATCGACGGTCCGGGCCAGGCCGGTCGGGTCACCGAGTTCCAGGCCCGTGCGGGCTTGAGCTCGCGCCGTTGCGAGAGCACCCGCCGGATCCCTTGCCCAGTCGCTCGCCACACCCATCCAGTTGGCGAACGCCGACAATACCCATCCGTATGGGAGCTCCGGATGTGATGCGGCGACCTCGCCGAAGAGCGAGAGCGCCCGCTCCCAGCCTTCCCGAGTGTCAGACTTCAGGTGATACCAGCCCAGGTAGACCTTCTCAATCGCGACCGGATCGTCGAGTTCGGCATAGAGCCCTGCGGGCACACCAACAACGAGCTCGATTTCGATTGCCTCACCAACCTCTTCGGAAAACCGATCAGACAGGTCGAACAACTCATCCACCATGCCCGAGACCTTGTGCGACTTCACGACATTCATCGTTGTCACGTCCATGACTGTTGCATACACGCGAATCCGGTCTCCGAACTGGTGAACACCGCTCTCGAGCATGTACCGAGCGGCACGACCCATGGCACCGCCGGGTTCGACATCTCCGGCATCGACCACCACGAGTTCCGGTATCGAGGAGAGACGGTGGACGATGTCCGCTCGGATCACTGTCGCCGCAGCGGCCACGTCGTCATCAACGCCCCCGCTGAGGATCGGTAGAACCGCAATGGTCGGTATCTCCAGCGCCAGCACGGAGCCGGCATCTGCAGACGATCCGTCCCTCGGCAGGTCAACAAACTCGTAGACCTCGACCGGCTCCGGGATGTTCTTCAGCCGGTGGGTGATGGTCGGCCGAAAGCGAAGCGCTGGCTCGTCGAGCTCTCGATACACCGGGCCGGAAACCGAGAGTCCACCCGGTCTCGCCAATGCTTGAATCCGCGCGGCAACATTCAATGCATCTCCCTCGTAGTGACCATCGGAGACGGCGACGGATCCGCGATCCATGCCCATCCGAAAGCGGAGTCTTCCGCTGACCGCCCCTTCAGCCTCTTCCCGTTCGAGCGTTGAGGAGATCTCGATCGCTGCCTGAACGCCCGCTATCGCGGTGTCGAAGACAGCCATGAAGTTGTCCCCTACGAAGTTGACGAGCGTTCCATGCCGCTCCGCGATGCACCGCTCGACGACGCCGCGAACGGCAATCATCCCTTCAGAGGTAGCGTCGAAGTCATCGGCGAGCAGGCGCGAATACCCAACAATGTCGGCGTTGAGCGCGACCACGACCCCTTCCAACTGACGGTCCTGCAGCATCCCGCAAGCGTATACGGCGCGCAGCAGCTCGTCTCACATTCTTGGAACTTCCCCGCCTACGCGGGAGTCACGCAGCGACAGCCGCGGGCGGTGGGGTGATCAGAACCGGGACCTGGGAGCGACTGACAAAGGACCTCCACCCACGCCGCCGAGCCAGCCGCTGGGGCATGACGATCGTGGTTGGGTTCGCCCGGGTGGCAGTGTCGAACAGGTGTCGGCCCGCGTAGGCACTCTCGGTGACGACGGCCGACGATTCGCTATCGCCGAGGCGTGACGAGTACGTATCGGCCAGTCGCTCGAAGTAGATCGCGGTCGCGTCCGGAACGGTGAGGCCTTCGGACTCGGCGAAGGCCCGTACGTGGGTCATGGTCTCGCGGTTGACGAGCACGACGACGGTGGCTCGCCCACCGCTGCTAACGGTCTCTTGGGCGATCTCGAATGTCGATTCCCCGTCACGGGTCGGCTCGACAAATGCAACGATGTGTTCTTGTGTCTTCATGTTTGTCCTCTTCATGGGGTTCATTCTTGATTGTCGGGTTCGCCGGTCGACCGTGGGATACCAAGAATGAGGTCCCACAGATAGGCGTCGTCGATCGGATCTCCGGAGAGCAGGAGGCGGTAGTAGATGGGGCCGAGCACATGGTCCAGGATCCGGCTGACCTCTTCATCGGGGGTGTCCGGATCGACGATCCGGCGCACGAGGCCGGCGGCGATGCTGCGACGTTCGCCCCAGAACTGATGGAACGCCGTGGCCAATTCCGGGTTGCGCGCTGATTCTCCGACGATCCCGGCCAGGATCGCACCGAAGTCGGACCGCGTGTTCAGCCGCACGATGTCTTGGAGGAAGACGAACAGCGCGTACGTGGGGTCGTCATCTGCCGGCACCGGTACGTTCCCAACGGCGAGAACCTCGAGGACGTGCTGCACGAGCAAGTCCTTCGACTTCCACCGTCGATACAACGTGTCCTTGCCGACACCCGCCGTGCGGGCGATCTCGTCCATCGACGTACCGGTGAAGCCGCGGCGCGCCAGCACCGCCCGCGCCGATTCGACGATCGCTCGATCAAGCGCCGGGTCGCGCGGGCGTCCTCGCCTGGGTTGTATTGAGGTTGTCGTGTCCATCACCTTCAATACATTACCATACAGTCCCGTTTGGTAATAT
>CAZONX010000155.1:0-4207 GCA_964581295.1 uncultured Acidimicrobiaceae bacterium | reverse complement strand
GAACCGCCGACCTCTGCCGTGTCGAGGCAGCGCTCTGCCGCTGAGCTAAGCGCCCAATTTGGGCATTGTATCCCGCCGAGGCGACGCCGGGAATCGAACCCGGGTACAGGGTTTTGCAGACCCTTGCCTCACCACTCGGCCACGTCGCCGAGACCTTTGTCAGCAAAGGGCGGTCGAAACCGCCCCTCGAGCGGACGACCGGATTCGAACCGGCGACCTCAACCTTGGCAAGGTTGCGCTCTACCAGCTGAGCTACGTCCGCGCTGGCGTGGATGCTACCACGGAGCCGCCTGAATCAATCACGAACCGGTTGAGCCGAAACCGCCGGCGCCGCGGCTCGAATCGGGCAGTTCCTCAACCTCGATGAAGTCCTGCACTGCCACGGGGACGACCACCAATTGGGCGATACGATCACCGCGCTCGACGTCGAACGCCTCGGTCGAAAGGTTGACCAGCACGACCTTGATTTCGCCGCGGTAGCCGGCGTCGACTAGGCCCGGCCCGTTGACAACCGAGATGCCGTGCCGTGCGGCGAGGCCACTGCGCGGGGTCACGAATCCGGCGTAGCCGTCCGGGATAGCCACAGCGATCCCGGTGGCGACCACCGCACGCTCGCCTGGCCCGAGCCGCGCGGCGTCCCTTGCATAGAGATCGACGCCCCCGTCACTGCGATGTGCGTGAGCGGGAACGGGGAGTTCGCTGTCGAGCCTTTGGATGGGGATCTGCACGATTGGTACCCGGGTTGCTTCGACACGATGGTATCGCCACGCGGGTACCCACGGTGCGCCAACTGTCGGTCCGGCGGCGGTATCTTGCTGGTAGCCAACCAAACGGATCCATGGCCAGAAAAGATCAAGAACCGCTCCTCCCGGGCAACGACGGCCGTTGGTTCCTTGAAGCCGTCGGTGTCGTCGATCAGCCACCGACACCGACCGCCACGTACACGGAACTTGAGAAGCTCGAACCGCCAGCCCCCGTGGTTGCTTCCGAAAGCGCCGCTGTCACCGCGTCGACGGCGGCGGTGAGCGGTTCGCTCGCCGAGGACGCTGCCAGCGACGAGTTCGTGCCGGTCGCCCCGCAGGAAGGAGACCCGCTCCCCACCTGGGAGCCCGATGCTGCATCATCCCTGTTGGGAGGCCACAGCTACGGCCGTTGGATTGCCGCCGGGGTCGTGGTTGCCGTGATCGCGGCGTTTGGCTGGCTCGCATACACGCTTCCCAGAGGCGTCCAGCAAGACGCGAACGAACTCGCGGCCAACTACCGCGTCTCGCTCACCTCACTGCGCAACGAGCTCCCAGCCACCCAGGAGGCGCTGGCAATCCTCACGGATCCCGTCGGCTCGGCAGAAGCCGTTTCGGCTGTGGCGCCAGCGATTGGCGGCATCAATACCCGCGCAACCGTGGTCGTGGCCCAAGCAACTGCACCCCTCCCTTCGACACCGCCGTTGCTGCCGACCGCCCCCCTCGACGATCTCGAGCCCACCCGCTCGTCAATGCTGATCATCGGCGCCGACGCCGAAGGAATCTCCGGACGGCTCGCCACCACATTCGCGTATCGAGCCGCGGTGCCGATGCTCTTCGCCACGCCCGAACTTCCAACCGAGGCTGACTCTGCAACCGTCGATCGGCTGAGCGTGGATCTCGCAGAATCACTCGCCGCGACGGCACGCCTCATCTCCGAACTTCCACCCGACCCCACCTTCGCCGCTGCCCGAGATCTCGCGACTGCAGCATCCGAGCGCTACGCGACTTGGCAGCTGGAATACCTTGATGCCCTGAGGGAAGGCGACACGGTGCGAGCTACGGCCCTCGTCGCCGAGCTAGATGCAGCAAACGATGCCATCGAGGCCGAGCTGAACCGAGCGCTCGCGGTGGTTCGTGCAGAACTCGATCCAAGGATCGTGCTGCTGGCCACCGAAACTGAAATCGCGATTGTCGAGATCCCGTAACCGGCACGAGTCGACGGGTCAGGTCTGCTGCTCGAGGGCAGCGACTTCGCGGCCGAAGTCCTCGGCGCCCTGGAACGCCTTGTGTACCGAAGCGAACCGCAGGTAGGCGACCTCATCGAGTTCTCTCAGTTCGCCAAGAACCGCCTTGCCGAGTTCATCACTGGCCACAAGCCGCGATCCCCCGCGTGCCGAAGACTCAATCCGAGAGACGATGTCGGCGATTGCGCCGATCGAGACTGGACGGTCGGCAAGGGAGGCTTCGAGGCCCCGGCGCAGCTTCTCGCGATCGAACGCTTCGCGGCGTCCATCGCGTTTGATGACCGTCGCCTCCTGCGCCGACCGTTCGAATGTCGTGAAGCGCTCGCCGCAGATCGAGCACTCTCGGCGTCGACGGATCGCCGTGCCCCCCTCGGCGGGCCGGGAATCGATCACGCGGGTATCTTCCGTCAGACACAGGGGGCATCTCATCGAGGCGGAGGCTACACCATGGGGGATGCGGAGGTCCGCTCGGTCTTCCTCAGATTCGCGCGGTCGAAGCGACGATCCATGGAATGGACCTCGCTCGTGCCACGGGATGCGCATGGAACGCTCCGACGCGTGGCGTGGAAGCGACCCTTCGGCTGCTGAGCGATCTCGCCCTCGAGACCGGGCGAAGCGATGATCTCGTCATGGTGCTCTCGGATCGAAACAGCGGAGACGTCCTGCCGCTCCTTCGGTGAGCGTCGGAGCGCTACTCGCCAGCGTCTGAGGGCACCTGCAGCGTCTGGCCAATTTGGAGAATCGCACCGTCGAGGTCGTTCATCGACCGGATGGTCGAAATCGTGCCCCGCACGTCATCGCCGGCGTCGGTCATGTCGCTGGCGATCGACCAGAGGGTGTCGCCGACGTGCACGCGATAGTCCTCGGATGGGACCGGAGTGCTCCCAGTCATGGCGTGGACGGCAGTCGCGAGGAGGAGCACAAATGCTGCAACGGTCGTGGAGATGATGACCAACGCTCGGACGCTGGTGCTTCGCTGCGTAATCATCTGTGTCTCCTCCTCGGTCGCCGATCTGCCGTTCGCCGGCTTGTGCCAGCCCTGTGCGGTGGGCCCGTGCCCACGATGCGAACGTACCGTCCGGGTGTGACAGAAAACGGAGACTCCCGGCCAACCGAACGTCTGTTCGTATCACCGACGACTCTATCGAACATCTGTTCGGTCGTCAAGTCGAACGTACGTTTGTTTCGCTCAACCTCCGAGATACGGTGCTGCGGACCGGATGCCGAGGTGCGGGGAATCGGCTTGACTGACAGCATGCGCCGCGTCCCTGAGAGTGAACGCCGGGCCCGCCTGGGCACGCGCCATCATCTCGCCCGACCGGCCCGATCGCTGACTGAGGCAGTCGCTGGCGTCGTCGGACTACATGCGAGCGATCCATCGACCGTCTACCTGAGCGCGCAGGCCAGAACGAGTGGCCTCGTCTCCGAGGATCTCGAGCAAGCCCTCTACGGCGAGCGGACGCTGGTCCGGCTCTGGGGTATGCGCAAGACGCTCTTCGTCACGACGCGAGCCCTCGCCGGCATCATGCACGCCGCCTCGCCCGATGCGTTCGGAGCTGCTGAGCGACGACGCCTTTCGAAGATGCTGACCGACCAGGGCAAGACCAACGATGCCGACGCGTGGATTGACAATGTGACGACTGCAGTGCTTGGCGTGCTCAATGCCCGCGGCGAAGCCACTGCGAACGGACTTCGAGACGAGATCCCCGAGATGCGCGAGACCCTGACCTTCGGGGAGGGCAAGTCGTGGGGCGGCACGGTCGGCACGTCGACGCGCGTGCTGTTCCTCCTTGCTGCCGACGGTGCAATCATGCGGGGCCGACCGCTCGGCAGCTGGGTTTCGAGCCAGTACCGATGGGTTCCGACCGCTGTGTGGCTCGGAGAACCGCTGCCGGCGATGGACCCCGCCGAGGCACGGGCCGAACTCGTTCGAAGATGGCTGGAGCGTTTCGGGCCTGGCACCACCCTCGACCTGAAGTGGTGGACCGGATGGACGGTGCGGAACACCCGGGCTGCCCTCTCGGCCGTGGGGGCCGTCGAGGTCAACCTGGCCAATGGGCCGGGTTGGCTCCTCCCCGACGATCTGGAACCGGCCGAGATACCCGGAGATTGGATCGCGCTTCTCCCCGGACTCGACTCGACCGTGATGGGGTGGAAGGAGCGCTACTGGTATCTCGGTGAGCATGCCCCGAACCTGTTTGACCGCAACGGCAATGCGGG
>CAZONX010000154.1:0-4272 GCA_964581295.1 uncultured Acidimicrobiaceae bacterium | reverse complement strand
CATCGCGGGCTCGGTGCCGAAGAAGGTCTGAGGTACGACTCAGCAGCCGACGGTAGGCCATTCTGTGGGCTCAGGACGCCAAATAGGACGTCGCGAACCCTGGGTACGCGTGGAGGGGTGTCAACTCGTGGCGGTGAGCGCCGAGCGGAGCGCGTCAATGAGAACGGGCGACTCGAACTCGAATCCGTCTGCTACCAGTCGCTCAGGAACGACGCGCTGAGATTGGAACAGCAGCGCATCGGCCATTTCGGAGCCCAGGATCGCATTCAGAGCGAACGAAGGGGTCGGGAGAATCGTCGGCCGCTTGAGGACGGCCCCAAGAGCGCTAACGAACTCCTGGTTGGTAACCGGGTTTGGCGCGGTCAGATTCACGGGACCCGAAAGGTCCGACGCCAGCGTCAGGTGGGTCAGCGCCCGTACCTCGTCGTCGAGAGTGATCCAACTCCACCACTGGTCGCCGGATCCGGTGCGTCCACCCGCCCCGAGCTTGAACGGCAGCAGCAGCCGCTGAAGGGCCCCGCCGTCCTTGGAGAGCACGATGCCGGTACGTGGGTGGACAACGCGAATGCCGGCCGCCACGGCAGGCTCGGCCGCGGACTCCCAGGCCGCGGTGACATCGGCGAGGAAGCCGGCTCCTTGCGGGGCCGTCTCGTCGAGGATCTCGTCGCCACGATCGCCGTACCAACCGATCGCCGATGCCGAGACCATCACTGCCGGTTTCGGGTCGAGGCCGGCGAGCGTGGAGGCAAGCAGCTCCGTCCCCTTCACGCGGCTGTCGAGGATCTCCTGCTTGTACGAGTCAGTCCAGCGTTTGTCGCCGATCCCAGCGCCGGCGAGGTGAACCGCCGCGTCGATGCCTACAAGGCCCGTCGCGTCGATCGTCCCGGCTGCGGGATCCCATGCGATCTCGCCTGCAACCTGCGGTGGCCGCCGCACCAATCGAACGACGTCATGGCCTGCGCCAACGAGCGTCGCGACCAGTGGCCGGCCGATGAGGCCTCCAGCTCCGGTGACGGCGATTCTCATGCGCTCTCCCATTCGTGCGTGTGCAGCCACATGGTGCGGCTCCACACCTCAAGTTCGGAGCGTAGCGACCCGGCGGATGACGATGCCGACTGCTCGGCCATGAATCCGGCGCTGGGTGTCAGGCGTTGATGGGAACGGCGTAGGCGACGACGTTGTCTTCGTAGCTGTTCAGCGATCGGTTGAAGTCGCCGCCGCATGTGATGAGAGTCAAGACCGGCTCTCCGTCCTTCGCGAAGACCCGCTCCTTCGGCAACTCGTCCTTGACGTATTGCGCGAGCTCCACGACCTGGAATTCAGCCTGAGACCCGTCATCGAAGTGGATCACGACCTCATCCCCGATCGCGACGTCGTCCAGGTATCGGAAGACGCCCGGTTCGCCGTTGTACTGGATATGCGCGGCGAGGACTGCGGAACCGGCTTCGCCAGGCGTGGGGTTGAATCGATACCACCCAACGTCGCTGGCGCCTGGGATCTCCATATCGCCGTCCGGTCGAACGCCGACGTCGAGAACCGGTGCGTCGGCAACACCGATGCCTTCGATGGTGATCGAGGTTGGCAGCGGTCGGTCATCGACGTGGTCTTCAGGACTGTACTGAGCCGAACCGACGGGAGCGACGAGTTCGGCAAGCGGCGAAACGGCCTCTGTGGTTGTCGTGCCCTCGCTTGGGGGAGCCTCAGTAGTCGTCGTTACAGGTGCGACAGTTGTGGTGGTCGGTGCCACTGCGCCGGCGGTCGGTTCTGGTGTGCCCGAGGCACAGGCCGCAGCGAGGAGGCCAACGGCGAGGGCGAGGATTCCGATTCGGTGTCTCATGAGTCTGAACGGAGCGTAGGGGCGGGACATACATCCCGCCCCTACGGCTCCTTCATAGGTTGCTTTCGTTCTAGAACTTGCGGGCGAGGACGAGACTCCCACCAACCACCATGGTGGCGATGATCATCATTCCTGCGACGGCGCCCATCGACATTCCGTCATCAATCGGGCTGTTGCCCGTCTGGACGGAAGCAGGAGCGGCACCGAGGTTGGTGATGCTCTGAGTGAGCACCGTCAACGACTCGTCGTCGAGCGATCCTACCGCGTACACGATGAGCGACTCGCCGTCCTTGACAGCGATGTCCGCCGGGCCAATGACGACTGGCTCATCGGCGCCGGTCGGGACCACTTCGACGCTGTAGGTCGCGGCGGGGAGGTCGGCGCTGGCCTCGTTCGGGTTGCTCAGGTTGCTGAACGCCACGGCGCCATCAGCCTTCACGTCCACGACCGGAGCGGCAGCGTCGTGACGAACGGTCAGACGGCCGTTGCCGGCTTCAATCGCGGAAGTGTCGTTTGCATACGCGTTGAGCGCCGGAGTGCCCGAGGCGTCCAAGTTGGCGATCACTGTGTAGTTGCCTGAGGCCGGGACATCGAAGTCAATGGGGCCAATTACGGCGGTATCAGTGCCCGTGAGCACGACCGTGAGACCGGTCAACGTCGCGCCGGCGAGTGCCGAGAGGTCCTGCATCTCACCGAACTTGTAGTTCTCGAAGACGACTTCACCGTCCACGACCACATCGACATCCGCATCCGGAATTCCGTGGATCAGGGTTATGGTGGCGCCACTCTGTGCCATTGCGGGTGCCGCAATCGCCAGAGCCATCAATGTTGCGGCGAATACCGCGATGAGCTTTTTCATTGTTCTTCCCCTCCTATGGGGTTCGCTTGACCTGAATACGGAGCTCTCGCGCCCGGTGGATGAGATTTAGTAGCAATTTCTCTTGTGGGGTGCCCGATCCACAATCCACCCACCGGTCGATCCACAATCCACCGCGGTACCGAAGTACGGTGGACTAGCAAGAGGACACCATGAGAATCGCCGTCACCGGAGCAACCGGATACATAGGAGGCCGGCTCGTTCCTCGGCTCATCGCCGACGGACACGACGTGGTGTGCCTCGCCAGGAACCCTGGCAAGCTCAACGGCCGCTCGTGGAGCAACGAGGTCGACGTAATTCGCGCCGACGTATTCTTTCCGGAGACCTTGGCGCCGGCGCTCCAAGGGTGCGACGTCGCCTACTACCTGGTCCATTCGATGGGCGGATCCGGCAGTTTCGAGGACGCAGACCGTGTCGCTGCACACAACTTCGCGGCAGCGGCCGAGACCGCAGGCATCTCGCGCGTCATCTACCTCGGGGGCCTCGGCGACGAGGACGATCGCCTTTCGGCCCACCTCGGGAGTCGCCACGAGGTGGGGCGTGGCCTTGCTGCCGGACCCGTGCCGGTTACAGAGGTGCGAGCGGCCGTGATCATCGGGTCGGGTTCCGTCTCCTTCGAGATGCTCCGCTATCTCACCGAGGTCCTACCTGCAATGGTGACGCCGTCGTGGGTGCAGACGCAATGCCAACCCATTGGCATCCGCGATGTCTTGGCGTACTTGCTCGCCTGCCTCAACGAGGACTCCCCCGGCCACACGATCTACGAGATCGGCGGCTCTGAAGTGCTCTCCTACGTGGAGATGATGCAGGCGTACGCGCGCATCGCCGGCCTCCCGCGCCGATTCGTCGTCCCAGTGCCCGTGCTGAGCCCGCGCCTCTCATCGCTGTGGATCGGCCTCGTGACGCCGCTCCCGGTCGGCGTGGCCAGACCGCTCGTCGACTCGCTCAAGAACGAGGTCGTCGTCCACGACCACACGGCGCAAGAACGCTTCGGTATCGAACCGGCGTCGCTCGATACGGCCATTGAGCGAGCGCTCGAGCACAGCAAGGACCTGAATGTCGATACGCGCTGGTCCGATGCCACGACCGGCCCGGCGCGACCTTTCGAGGGAGACCCGTCGTGGAGCGGTGGCACGCTCTTCCTCGACCACAAGGAGGTTGAGACTCCGGCTGAGGCGACCGCTGTCTACCGATCGTTCAGCCGCATCGGCGGCGATGTGGGGTATCACGGCTACGACTGGCTATGGCGCCTTCGCGGGCTCATCGATGTCGTCGTCGGCGGCGTCGGTCTGCGGCGGGGCCGCCGGCACCCGCAGGACGTCCGCCTCGAAGACACGATCGATTTCTGGCGCGTCACCGGAGTCGAACCCGGACGCCGCCTCCAGCTTTCCGCCGAAATGCGACTCCCCGGCGATGCCTGGCTCGAATGGAGCGTGGAACCGGTCAGAGATCACCGCCTCCTGCGACAGACCGCCTACTTCCGCCCTCGCGGTCTCACGGGTCGGCTCTACTGGTACGCCCTGCTTCCGTTCCACCACTTCATCTTCGGAAACATGGC
>CAZONX010000153.1:0-4317 GCA_964581295.1 uncultured Acidimicrobiaceae bacterium | reverse complement strand
AGGCTTTCACGAGCGGCCCGCAACTCATCCACGTGCCGTTCCATGCGCGCCACATCGCCTGATGTCTCGCGCTCATCGGCGGCGTCGAGCGGGCTACCGCTTGTGGCGGCGTCGCGACGGGCGTCGTCGTCGAGGTGGCCGAGCACAATCAGTTCCTCAAAGGCGAGGTGTTCGTCACGGCGCAGCGCAGCGATCTCGTCGTTGATCCGGAAGAGTCGTTCTTCTCGTCGTCCCATGGCCCATGGCTCCGCACGCCCCCGCCGGTCCCGTGCAGTGGGTGCCGTTCTTCGCGACGTGGTCACTACTCGACCAACCGGACCGGGTTTCCCTCGATGTGCGCCGACCACGTAGTCGTATCGTTGGCGCCGCCGGGGTAGAAGAGCTCGATGGTCCACCAACATCCGTCCGCCGTAGCCGGGTCACAGGTGTACGTATTCGGTATGTCCACCCGAATCTCCATCGAGTGGTTGTTGAAACTGTACGAGCCCGTCGGGATGCTGCAGTCGCCATCGGTGCCCCCGTCACCGGTGGTAGCCGACCACTCGCACGATAGGGTGGCGCCGCCGGGCTGCTTCACCGAGACGCTCCCGATCCCGGAGTCGGAATCCCAGAGCTCGATAACGAGATCCTTGCCGGCATGGACTTGCGAGACCTCGGCGAGATCGAACGTCGCGTAGTTGGTGGCGAAGTTCACGTACAACGACATGTCGCCGAGTCCATACATCCTCGGTGCGGCACCGGACGAGGTGGAAGCACGCAGTGAGTATCGATTGAGGCCGTAGTCGCCGTTGTCCAGGGTGACCACCCGGAGTGGGTAGATGCCTGCATAGCCTGAGTCTCCCGGGCACACGTCCTCCCACACGTCGCCGACGTCCCATCCAGTCGGATTCACCACGGCGCCGGCGGCTTCGTAGGCAGCGATGTCCCGCCAGTCGAAATACCCGTCGGGGCTTCCAGCCGGGTAGAAGTCGTCGTTGGGATCCGCGTTCCACAGGCCACCGCCGGCATTGCTTCCCAGGTCGCCGTCGCCGTCGAAATCTGCGTAGTGCTGGTCTGCTGGCAGCGGCCCAAAGGCGACAGTGCACACGATGGGGTTGTCGGACGTATCGAGCGGGGTCGGATCCGGACGGTAGAGCTGGAACACCGTGGTCGGACCGTCGGCGCCACTCTTGTGCTCGTCTCCGACGAGGAAGAAGTCGCCACCGCCCCGATAGAAGTGCCCGTCGAATACCTCGACCGTGAGCGCACCGCCCGCGTCTGGTTTCTCGATCCCGTACACATATCCGCCGGTATAGCGGCCACCGTTGAGGGTCGTAGGACGAGCGTAATCCTGAACGGTGCAGCCGTCTCCCGTGGTCGCCCCCACACACTGCGCCGAGTACCGATCTCCCCACTGTGTCCCGGCCTTGTAGCCGTGGATATTGGCCCAGAAGTTCGGATTGTTCCCGAGGGCCGGGTCCTGGCCGAAGTATGGTTCGTTGCTTCCCATTGCGAGGGGCAGGACGTACTCCGCGATCGCGTGCTTCGAGATCGTGATATCGTCAACGCCGAAGACGGACATGAAGAACGTCGGCACACTGTGTGAAACGGTCACAGAGAGTTGGTTGGCGTTGTAGACGGCCGTCGGGTCATCGTTGAAGTCGACGGGTGTCACCGTGGTCCCGGGACTCCCATTGTTGTAGCCGTTCTCGGCAGCAGCGTCGCGCGCCTCCGAGTACGCAACGGCCTGATCGTTCGGTTCAAAGATCACACCTGACAGCGCCGCCGCGTCAGCGCCGTGCTGGATCTTGATCGCGTTCCAATAGAGCCAGCCGAAATCGACAGCGAACGCCGCCATGCTGATCAACACCGTCAGCAACAAGGCAACCATGACAAGGGCGAAACCAGATTGGTCTTCGCGAAGCTCAGCTACTCGATTTGAGAATCGCATACTCACCTCACGGTCCTGCGGCGCCGAATGTGTCGGGCTCTAGGCGCACGAGCGCCCGCTCGGACAGGTCGCGTTCGATGCCGGGGATGAAGCCCGTGATCGCGCTGTGGTGGTAGGTGATCTCGACGCCGAGAACGTCGAGTCCGCCCCCGCCGGGATCAAGCTGCGTATCGCGACCTGCCGGATCTCCCCACCCGCTCGGGACGCCGTAGGTCGGCGAGCCGAGGGCGGGATCGGGACACGGGCTCCACTTGCATCCGACGTTGGTCGCAATGTACGAGTAGGTGTTGACTGCGCCGGTCTTCGCTCCGGTGACAGTGTTGGCCTTGAAGATGTCAGCCTTGATGATAACGGCGGCGTCGACCTGATCGTAGAGGCCGGCCTCGAGCGCCTGGAGAATGGCGAAGTCCGCCTCGGCCCGGGTGCCCATCGTGGCGCCGGTACGCGCTGCAGACGATGCCGCCGACGCGATCGTGAGCTTCTCGTGGAACAGCAGCCCATACTCGAGAATCGAGAACACAAGCAAAACCAGCAGCGGCGTCACGATCGCCATCTCGACCATGGCTGCGCCGCGTTCGTGCCCATCCCGGCGCAGGTTCTTCACTATTCTCACCGCAACCACTCTCCGATGTCTCGGTTGCTACTCTGCGTGTTCACTCGCATACTATCTGTTACGTCGCCAATTTGGTAGCGAGTTCTTTTCGATACCATGGCCCGGCGCCGGGATGGCGGAATGGAAGACGCGGCGGACTCAAAATCCGCTGGGCGCAAGCCCGTGTGGGTTCGAGTCCCACTCCCGGTACTGCTCTCCAACTCCGTGCTCTCGCGACGGGTGCTTGATTCAGTATCGGCGCGCGGTCTGCCGGAGTTAAGGGCCGTTCTCGGCGTGGTGAAGTAACTAGTCCCTGATGGCGCCCGAGAGAGCGCCGACCGCTTCTCGGACGGAGGCCACGGCTGATGCCGAATCCGGAGCGTCGAGCACACGTCGGACGAGCGCCGATCCCACGATGATCCCGTCGGCGTTCACGGACGCCGCCGCGGCCTGGTCCGGCGTCGATATGCCGACTCCCATCACGAGTGGCACTTCGGTGATCGATCGAACGCGGTCCGCCAAGTCGCGGCCCCGGTCGGAGAGCGAACTCCGCTCCCCCGTCACGCCGAGCGACGCAACACCGTAGATGAACGCCGGCTTCGCGTCTGCGATCAGCCTGAGGCGAGTCTCGCTTGTGGTCGGGGCCGCAAAGAGCGCCATGCCCAAGTCGGCGGTTCGCGTCGCCTCGAGGAATGGCGCCGACTCCTCCACGGGCAGATCGGCCACGATGAGTCCCGAAGCGCCGCTCGCTTGCGCGTCGCGAGCGAAGGCTTCGACGCCGTGGTGGAGCACCGGGTTCGTGTAGGTCATCAGAAGAATCGGCTTGCCGGTAGAGGCGGCTACACGGCGCGTGATATCGAATGCGGTCTCGAGAGTGGTTCCGGCGGCCAGCGACCGTGCTCCGGCTTCCGCGATCACGGGTCCGTCCATGAGGGGGTCGCTGTACGGGATGCCGATTTCGAATCCGTCGGCCCCCGCCTCCGCCATCGCTTCGAAGAGCGCCACCGACGTATCGGCATCGGGGAGGCCAGCCGTGAGATACGGAAGAAGCGCGGCTCGCTGCTCCGAGCGAACAGTGTTGAAGAGGTTGGCCAAACGTTCAATGCCGGTATCAGTCATCGAGGGCCGCCACTTGCATGACGTCCTTGTCTCCGCGCCCAGAGAGAAGGACGGCGACCGTTTTGCCGACCAGCGACGGGGCTTCGCGTACCACCCAGGCGATGGCATGCGCAGATTCGAGAGCGGGAATGATTCCCTCGGTGCGAGACAGCAGGTGCAGTGCCTCGACTGCTTCGTCGTCGGTGACGGCTTCATATCGCACGATGCCGGCGTCGCGGAACGCGGCATGTTCGGGTCCGACGCCCGGGTAGTCGAGTCCTGCGCTGATCGAGTGGGCCTCGAGCACCTGGCCTTGGTCGTCCTGCAGGAGATAGGTGAAGGATCCATGGATCACACCGGGCGAGCCTTCGACCAGCGAGGCGCCGTGCATCCCGGTGTCCAGACCGTATCCGCCTGCTTCGACACCGACCAGATCGACGTCGTCTTCGACATAGGTGGCAAACGCTCCGATGCTGTTCGAGCCACCCCCGACGCAGGCAACCACGACATCGGGCTCTGCCGAGCCGTGGAGCTGTTCATGCATCTCGTCGCCGATGACGCGCTGAAGCTCGCGAACCATCCACGGAAATGGATGCGGGCCAACGACGGAACCGATGATGTAGTGCGTGTTCTCGACGCTCCCCACCCAATCACGCATTGCCTCTGAAACCGCGTCCTTCAGCGTGCCGGCGCCCGA
>CAZONX010000152.1:0-4318 GCA_964581295.1 uncultured Acidimicrobiaceae bacterium | reverse complement strand
GAGCATCAGCTCGGACGCGTCTCCCCCACATGCTTGGGGGAGACGAAACTGGCTGACAGCTGGCAGCCGGCAGCTGGCAGCTCTCTCCCCCTACACTCGCTGGCATGACGACTGAGGAAATCGCCGCGGCCCCGGAGCCGAAGAAGTCGAGCAAGACCAAGACGATCGTCGGCGGGATCATCACGGTGATCGTGCTGGTGCTCGTTTTCGGCATCGTGCTGCCGCAGTTCGGCGACTATGACCAGGCCTGGGCCGCGATCCAGGCGATGTCAGCGGTGGCCCTCGTCATCCTCCTCCTGATGACGATCTTCAACATCATCGCCTATGTCTGGCCGTATCAAGCGGCTCTGCCGAGTCTCAAATACCGGCCGGCGTTCACGATCCGGCAGACATCGTTCATGATCAGCAACGTCATTCCGCTGGGCGGCGCGTTCGGTATTGCGGTTCAGTACGCAATGCTGGGCTTCTACAAGATCGGGCCGGGAGAAGCCACGGCCGGCATCGGCATCGTGAGCGCGTGGAACACCTTCGTCACGCTCAGCCTCCCGATCTTCGCGGCGGTCGGGTTGGTACTCATCGGGCAGGCGCAAGGTGCGGCGTTCGTTGTGGCGCTCATCGGGATCATCGCGATCGTTGTCGTGGTTGTGTTGGTCGCTGCGATTCTCAAGAGTCCGGACACGGCCCGCAAGGTCGGGGAGTGGGGCGATCGGGCCGTGAAGTGGGCGTACGGCTTGCTGAAGAAGGAACCCACCTTCAGCGTCGTTGACGAGGTCCTGAAGTTCCGGGATTCGACCGTCGACGTGGTCACCCAGGGATGGCTGAGGATCACGGCGACGAGCTACCTTCAGCAGTTCATGCAGTTCTTGATCCTCTGGGCGGCAGTCTTCGCTATTCAGGGTGCTGAGAATGCACCGGTGACGTTTCTCGAGGCCTTCGCCGCTTTCGCGTTCGGGCGGCTCACGACGTTCATCCCGTTGCCGCCAGGCGGCCTTGGAACGACCGACGCCGCGATGACGAGCATCCTCGTGGGGTTCGGCGCCGTCAATAACGATGCCCTAGCTGCGGTCATGGTGTGGCGTGCCCTCACCTACTTCCCGCAAGTCTTCATCGGGATCGGGACCTACCTGTACTACAAGCGGCAGCAGGCGAAGGCTCTGCCAGCGCCCGCCTGATTTCTGCGGATCGGTCGCCGAGCAACCTCACTCGACCGACGCCTCCCCCGCATGGCGATCCGTCGGCGATACCTCGAGGTGGATCGACCGGTCTTGATGCTCGTGCGGTGCCGGAGGATGCTGGTGCGCCGGATCATCGAGGAAAAGCCGGGTGTCTTCCATGTGGATCAAACCCGGCCCGTAGGCGGTGCGGAGATGCTCTTCGGTGAGCACCTCGCTCGGCGGACCCGATGCCACCACCACCCCGGACATGAGCACGACATAGTCGGCGACCTGCGCGGCTGTGAGGTCGTGTGTGGTCAGAACGATCGTGCACCCATGCGCTTGCTCCTCGTGGATCACTTCGTCGATCGCCTGCGCCGAAGTGATGTCGAGACCGGTGAGCGGCTCGTCGAGGAGCAGCATCTCGTGGTCCTGCGCCAAGCCCTGAGCCACGAACACGCGCTGGCGTTGGCCACCGGAGAGTTCGGTGATGTGGCGGTCGCCCAGGCCGGCGATCTCCATGCGGTCCATCGCTTGCCCCACCGCAGCCCGGTCAACCTTGTCGAGGCGTCGGTACGGGCCGGTCGAGGCGTAGCGACCCATTGTGACGACTTCGCGAACCGTGATCGGCAGTGACTCGTTCACGCGGGTCGACTGAAGCACGTAGGCGACGCGCCGCGGCTCACCGCCGACCGGCATCGTGCTGATCGAACCCGATGAAGGCTCGATCAGCTCCGCGATACCGTTGAGCGTGGTCGACTTGCCGGAACCGTTCGGTCCGATGATCGCCGTGATGCTGCCTTCGGGGATCGCAAACGACGACGGGGCGACCGCGATCCTCGACCCGTAGCGGAACGCTGCTTCGTCCGCGATGACGGCTGGTGGTCTTACCGGCATGATTCGCACAAGCCTTCGATCTCGAACCGATGTCCGGTGACGGCGAATCCGGAGGCGGCGGCCATGTCCTCGATGAGATGCTCGATCGCCTGCTCCTGATCATGGTCCGGCGTCACGTCGACAGCGACGCCACACGATACGCACACCAGGTGGTGGTGGTGTCCGGCGAGCCATTCGGCAAGTTCGAATCGCATGACGCCATCCGAGCCGTGTTGCGAGGTGAGGACACCGGCTTCGGTGAGCACTGAGAGTGACCGGTAGAGCGACGAGACGGGGACTGCGTCGGTCACCTCCGCCTGGATCTCTGCCGCGGTGCGTGGTCCATCGGCGGCCGCGATTGCGTGGAGTGCTGCCCGGCGGCCGCGTGTGAGACGAATCTCGTGCGTCGATAGGTGCTGGCGAACCAACTGTTCGAGGTTTTGCATTATCCGGGGTCCGTTGATAGCTTTCGAACAAGAATAGGAATCATTCTCATTATATGCACGGAGTCGAGAATGCGGAGAATCGCAGCGATCGTGATCGTCGGCCTGATGGCCGTGTCGACGGCCGCGTGTGATTCCGGTTCGTCGAGCGGCGATGTGGTCCGCATCGTTGCCACGACGACGATTCTCGGCGACGTCGTGCGGAATGTGACCGGGGATGCCGCCGAGGTCGAAGTGCTGATGCCGGTCGGCGTCAACCCCCACGACTTCCAGCCATCGTCACAGCAGGTTGCATCGGTCCAGCGTGCCGACCTGGTGGTTGCCAATGGTCTCGGACTCGAGGCCGGTCTCGATGATGTGCTGGGGGCCGCAGCAGCGGACGGCGTTCGCGTCTGGGAGGTGGGTCCGGACATCGATCCTCGGCGCTTTGTCGAAGCCGAAGACGATGCCGACGACGGCCATGATCACGGCGAGGAAGGACTCGATCCCCATTTCTGGCTCGATCCACTGCGGGTCGAAAGCGCGGCGATCTTGCTCGGCGAGCAACTCGCAGAGGTGGCACCAGACCACGATTGGTCCGCCGGCGCCGTCGCATACGGCGCGGAACTGGCTGCGCTCAACGAAGACAGCATTGCGGCGCTCGCGGTCGTTGCCCCAGCTGAGCGCAAGCTTGTGACCAACCATCGATCGTTCGGCTACTTCTCGGACGCCTACGGCTTCGAGATGATCGGCACCGTCATCCCCGGGGGGACTGCGCTGGCCAATCCGTCATCCTCGGAGCTCGCCTCGCTCGTCGCCACGATCGAGCGCGAACAGGTTCCAGCGATCTTCACGGAGAACGTCGAGCCGGACACGCTCGCCGTCGCCGTCGCCTCAGAGGTGGGATATGACGTGGCCGTTGTCGAGCTCTACACGGGCTCGCTCGGCGAACCGGGCACGGAGGCAGACACACTTATCGGCATGCTGGAAACCAATGTGTCTCGAATTGCGCAAGCGCTGCGAACGCCATGATCGAGCGACGGCGTGTTCCCGGGACCGTGGTGGCTCCATGGATTGGTTGATCGAACCCTTCGAGTTGGCGTTTCAGCAGCGTGCCTTGCTCGCCGGCTCGCTCGCAGCCCTGACCACTTCGGTCGTCGGCACCTGGGTGGTGATCCGGGGGATGACGTTCCTCGGCGATGCCCTTGTCCACGGGGTCATCCCCGGCATCGCTCTCGCCATCCTGCTCGGCTTCAACCCGCTGCTCGGTGCCATCATCGCTGCGATTGTGATGATCTTGGGGATCAACCTCGTGCACCGGCAAACGACGTTCTCCGAAGACACCGGAATCGGACTGCTGTTCGTCGGCATGCTCGGTCTCGGCGTGATCCTGATCTCGAAATCGACGACCTACAGCGGGAGCCTCACAGCGATTCTCTTTGGCGATGTGCTCGGCGTAACGCAGACCGACCTCATCGTGCTGGCCGTGATCACGGTTGTAGCGGTTGGGGCTTCCGTGGTGTTCTATCGCAGCTTCCTCGTGCTCTCGTTCAACGAGCAGAAAGCGGCCCTCTATGGGCTGCATCCCAGGGCGACGCACATCCTGCTGCTGGTCCTCATCGTCCTGTCGATCGTCGGTTCGTTCCAAACCGTCGGCACGTTGCTGGTGTTCGGGCTGCTGGTCGGTCCGCCGGCGACTGCCGCGCTGTTGGTCCGCCGCGTGCCGGCGATGATGGCCGTCGCCGCACTGATCGGAGTCTTCTCCGTGGTTTCCGGTTTGATCATCTCCTACCACGCCAACACGTCCGGTTCGGCGACGATGGCGGTCGTGCCGATCGTGCTCTTCTTTGTGGTGCTCACCGTCAA
>CAZONX010000151.1:0-4445 GCA_964581295.1 uncultured Acidimicrobiaceae bacterium | reverse complement strand
GGCGGGTCTGTCGGCAGTTCCCTGCGGGAACTGCTCCACTGCGAGGCTTATCGGTACCTGTTCCGTCCCACCGGTTTCACGACTGATCGCGAGCGTGTTGCCGAAGCTCATACGCTGCGTCGGGTGGCCGATCGCTTCCGGACCAGATCGCGTTCACCCAACCCTTCCGGGTTTCACATCGCCGCGCCGCCAGTTGTCCGACCTATCGGCTCAGATCACGCAAGGTCGAAGCGATCGAGATTCATGACCTTGTTCCACGCAGCGGCGAAATCTCGCACGAACTTCTGCTCCGCATCGTCACTTCCGTAGACCTCAGAGATCGCCCGGAGCTCGGAGTCCGAGCCGAAGACGAGGTCGACGCGAGTGCCGGTCCACCGGAGCTCGCGGGTGTCGCGACTCCGACCCTCGAACACGTCCTTGGACTCAGAGATCGCCTTCCACTCCGTCGCACTGTCGAGCAGGTTCACGAAGAAGTCGTTCGTCAGCGTCCCGGGTCGGTCGGTGAAGACCCCGTGCTCGGACTGCCCAGCGTTGGCATTGAGGACGCGCATGCCGCCCAGGAGGGCCGTCATCTCGGGAGCCGACAGCGTCAGCATGAACGCCTTGTCCACCAGCAGGGCCTCCGCCGAAACCTCGTGACCCACCTGGAGGTAGTTGCGGAATCCGTCTGCGGTCGGCTCGAGCACGGCAAACGACTCGGTGTCGGTCTGCTCCTGGGTGGCGTCGGTGCGACCCGGAGAGAAGGGCACCTGCACTTCGTGCCCAGCCTTCTTCGCTCCCGACTCGACGGCTGCGCACCCGCCCAGCACGATCAGGTCGGCGAGCGAGACCATCTTCCGGCCAGTCTGCGAGCCGTTGAACTCCCGCTGGATTCCTTCCAGTTCCCCAAGCACCCCCGATACGCCGGACGTCACGTTGACGTCCCACTCCGCCTGCGGCGAGAGGCGGATACGCGCCCCGTTTGCGCCACCGCGCTTGTCGGTATCGCGGTACGTCGAGGCCGACGCCCATGCGGCAGACACCAGCTGTGAGATGGACAGGTCGCAATCGAGGATCTTGGCCTGCAGCGCGGCGATGTCCTCGTCGTCGATCAGCTCGTGCGTGACCCCGGGGACCGGATCCTGCCAGAGCAGCGTCTCTTCGGGAACCCACGGGCCGAGGTACCTCGATACCGGTCCCATGTCGCGGTGCAGCAGCTTGTACCACGCCCGGGCGAAGGCATCGGCGAACTCGTTCGGATGCTCGTAGAAGCGCTTCGAGATCTCCTCGTAGGCCGGATCCACGATCACGGCGAGGTCCGTCGTCGCCATCATCGGAGCTTGCTTCTTCGACGGGTCGTGGGCGTCGGGAGCGAGGTCCTTGTCCTCAATGCCCTTCGGCGTCCACTGGTGCGCACCCGCCGGGCTCTTGGTCAGCTCCCACTCGTACTTGAACAGCATGTCGAAGTAGCTGTTGTCCCAGGTGATCGGGTCGGGGGTCCAGGGACCCTCGAGCCCGGCAGTGATCGTGTCGTCGCCCATGCCGGTCCCGAATCTGTTCTTCCAACCCAAGCCCTGCTCGGCGAGCCCGGCGGCTTCGGGATCGGGACCGAGGTGCTCGTCGCCATCCGCGGCACCATGGGCCTTGCCGAACGTGTGACCGCCGGCAATGAGGGCCACGGTCTCTTCGTCGTTCATCGCCATGCGGGCGAATGTCTCACGGATGTCTCCCGCCGCCGCCAGCGGATCCGGGTTGCCGTTCGGCCCCTCCGGATTGACATAGATCAGACCCATCTGGACGGCGCCGAGCGGGTTGGCCAGTTCCCGGTCGCCGGTGTAGCGCTCGTCGCCGAGCCACTCCCGCTCCGGGCCCCAGTAGACGTCCTCCTCGGGCGCCCAGATGTCCACGCGGCCACCGCCGAAGCCGAAGGTCTTGAAACCCATCGTCTCCAGAGCGCGGTTCCCAGCGAAGATCACGAGGTCGGCCCAGGAGATCTTTCGACCGTACTTCTGCTTGATCGGCCAGAGCAGCCGACGCGCCTTGTCGAGGTTCGCGTTGTCGGGCCAACTGTTCAGCGGCGCGAAGCGCTGGGCGCCGCTGCCGCCGCCACCGCGGCCATCTGCGATGCGATAGGTGCCTGCCGAGTGCCAGCTCATCCGGATGAAGAGCGGCCCGTAGTGGCCGTAGTCGGCCGGCCACCAGGCCTGCGACTGGGTCATCAATGCATCGACGTCCTTGGCCAGAGCCTCGAAGTCGAGACTCTCGAACGCCGCGGCGTACTCAAAGTCGCCGCCCATCGGATCGGCCTGGGGAGGGTTCTGACGGAGGACCCTTAGGTTCAACTGATTCGGCCACCAGTGCTGGTTCGCGGTGATCCCAACAGCCTGATTCGCGGCGCCCATCACCGGGCATTTCGCTGCCGACGGTTCGTCGCTACTGACTGTTGTTCCGTGGTCGTGGGTGCTCATGTCCGTCCTCAATTGTGATATGGCGGGCTTTGAGCCATGGTAGTTCGCATGCTCAACTGCCGTTGGCTGCCTCCGGACAAGTGGGACAGCGGCACCAGTGCATCACCTCGGCCCCGTCGATCTCGTAGCTGAGCCGCCGGCGCTAGTGCGGCAAGGGATGGCGCCGGTCCCGCAGTCCGCGGAGATCATACGGCCGCAGGTGCGGCAGACGACATGGTGGCGGCTGTCACCGACCCGATCCTCGTAGCGGGCCGACGACCCGGCGGGCTGCACGCGTCGGATGAGGCCCTTGTAGGCCGCATGACCTCGGCGACGGTGTCCGCCGTGGGGTGCGGTCGATCAGGCACCGCCTGCACGGCTGCCGGACGCTGGGCCGTGACCTGGACACCGTGTTGGCGAAGAAGACCAGGAGGTCCATTGGGGGTTGTGGCGTCATGGTCGAGTCAGTTGTCGACTGTCAGGCCGGGTCGAGAGACACTGTCCCGCACCCGATGTCCGTGTCGGGCCCTGGGTCGGGATTGAAATCGCGCCGGGTCAGGTCCGCGTCCCCATGGGACGGTCGGGGGTGGCAGGCCACTCAGTTCCCTGGTTGACGTCCTATGGGAGGAGGCCGTTCTCGACAGAGAGTCGTCTGAACTCGGCTACGTCATCGGAGTGGGCGAACCGGCGGATTCGACCCTCGTCGAGCGCCGACAGGTGCGCGGCTTCGACGAACACCTGAGCACTCAGCACCTCGTTCTGTGTAACGGCGAACGATCGCTTCGCTTCGACCGCTTCGCGGAACGCCACGTGTGCTCGCTGATACGCCGTGTGGAAACGCGGCTGGAACTCCGCGTAGTCGCCGGCCGGGAACGTCATGTCGAATGTCTGTGAGGCCGGGTGGAGTTCACCCTTGCTGGTCCATAGCTCGACCGGGATGGGTCCCGGGTAGCCGGAGAAGCGCCCTACGTGGATCGTGCCCTCGGTGCCGATGATGTAGGTCTCGTTGTTGTAGCCCGAGGCGTGGGTTCGACTCAGGTCGAGGCGCCCGATGGTGCCGCTCTTCGTGGTGAAGCCGACGAACGCCGTGTTCCCGCCCTCGTCTACCGGGCTGTCGTAGTCCTTTGCCTCGAACACTCGGGCCCACACCTCGTCGGGATACTCACCGAGGAGCCAGAGAGCCTCGTCGGCAACGTGGATCCCCATGTCGATGATGAGGCCACGGCTGGTGTAGGTCGGAGGCGGGGGGTACTGATCGCGCAGTACCGATCGGATCTCGCGAACCGGGCCGATCAGTCCCTCATCCAGCAACTGTTTGGCGTGGAGCAGCGCCTCGTCGAACCGGCGCTGAAGGCCGATCTGAATGAGGGTCCGGTCGGTGCCGACTCCTTCGACGAAGTCGAACGCCTCCGGGAGATCGGACGTGAGTGGCTTCTCCAAATAGACGGGGATGCCAGCCTCGACGAACGGCCGTGCGTCCCTGGCATGATCCTTCGTATGTGACGAGATGATGACCGCGTCGAGATCCGCGGCCGCAATCATGTCTGCGGGCCGGTCGAACGTCGACACCGTCGGCTCGCCCAACGTTCGGAGAGCGTCCTCGGACGCGGCCGGGACCTCGTCACCGACGGCGGCGATGACGTGACCCTCGTCTTTGACGATCTGGCCGTGCACCTGGCCGATCCGTCCAACCCCGTACAGGCCATATCGGAACGTCCTCGCCATGGCGCTTCCTCTCTCATCCGGGTCCGTCGGCTGCGCGTCTCGGAGGCTAGTTGCCGGCGTTTTGGCGAAAGTTGGCGAAACGAAGAGGAGCCCGGCACCGTGGCCGGGCTCCCCGCTGGTCGTTTGCTTCCGTTTGGCGGACTACCTCCTATGGCAGTTCGTTGACGCGGTCGATGCTCGGGGGAGCAACCAGACCGAATGCGGCCAGGCAGTTGGCGAGGGCCTGAAGGTCCGCGCCGCCGTCGAGCCGCGGCCCCGTGATGGCTGCGAACGTGACGAAGTTGTCACCACCGT
>CAZONX010000150.1:2795-4446 GCA_964581295.1 uncultured Acidimicrobiaceae bacterium | reverse complement strand
CGTTCGTAGATTCGCAGCGTCTGCGGGTGCATGCCCGACAGTTCTGCGGCGACGGAGATGACGTAGCGGGCGTCTTCGGGGTTGCTCATGTCACACCGAGGTGTTCGCGGGGATTGTCGGTTGAACGCTCATCGCGGAAGGCCTCGAGCAGCTCGCGTTCGCTGTCGGAGAGCTCGGTCGGCACCGTCACGCGGACGGTCACCATGAGGTCGCCGGTCGCGGTGGCGGTTTCGACACCCTTGCCGGACACCTTCATGACCGTGCCGCCTTGCGTGCCCTTCGGAACGCGGATCTTCGTCGTTCCGTCGAGTGTCGGAACCTCCACGACGGCGCCGAGGGCTGCTTCGGCGAACGTGACCGGCACGTCGATCCTCAGATCGCGCTTGCCGGCGCGCTCGAAGATCGGATGCTCGGCTACGTGAATCCGGACGAACAGATCGCCGGCCGGTCCACCGTTCGACCCCGGTTCGCCCTTTGCGGACAGGCGCACCTTCGTGTCGTCTGAGATGCCCTGAGGGACCTTGACCTTCACGCTGCGCCCGTCGACGCCAACCGTCTTCGTGGCCCCGGCCAGCGCCTCGTGGAACGTCAGCGAGAGATCGGCTTGCAGGTTGCGGCCGGACGCCGGACGCGGCTGATGCTGCTGACCACCCTGGCCGAAAAGATCTCCGAGACCTCCAAGGAGATCCTGGAACCCTCCGCCACCCTGTGCCGCCTGACCTCCGAACAGGTCTTCGACCCGAACGTACTGCTGGTGGCCGCCGGTGTCGCCGACGAAGTAGCCCATCTCCCTGGCGTGGTCGTATTCCTTGCGCTCGTCGTCGCTTGAGAGCGTGTCGTACGCTTCGTTGATCTCCTTGAAACGGGCCTCGGCGACGGCGTCGTCCGGGTTGTTGTCCGGGTGGAACTCGCGAGCGAGCTTCCGGAATGCCTTCTTGATCTCCTTGCCCGAAGCGGACTTCGACACCCCGAGGGTGGCGTAGTAGTCCTTCTCGAGCCATTCCTTACGCATGCTTCACCGTCACCAGCGACGGCCGGATCACGCGCCCTCGCATCACATACCCGCGGCGCAGCTCGGCGTCGACGACGAGTTCCCCGTCGCCATCGCCGGGTCCGGAGACCGCCTCGTGGACCCTCGGGTCGAACTCGGCGTCGGTTGCGGGAATCGGTTCGAATCCTTCGCGGGCGAGCGTCTCGAGGAGCTGGCTTCGCGTTGAGAGCATGCCCTCTCGGGTCCGTTCCTCCGAAGGCGTCTGCGGCTCAAACGCGCTCGCTGCGTCAAACGCGTCGAGGGTCGGCAATAGGCTCTCGATCACGCGCTGCGAAGCCCGCTCGACGTTCTCCGCCTGGTCCCGCTCGATGCGGCGACGGTAGTTGTCGAAGTCGGCAGCGACGCGTTGGAGCATTTCGAGCTGCTCTCCGGTCTCCTGGCGCGCCTCGCTCAATTCGCGAAGCAACAGCGTCTGCGCCTCATCCGGGTTTTCCGGTAGTTCGAGCCCGAGATCGTGTGCGGTTGGACCTGGATCGAGCGTCGCGAGCTCTTCGAGTTCGGTGGCTTCGATCGGGACCGTTTGACCCCCTCCGGCAGCGGCTGCGCCGCTGCCACCTCCCCCTGAGGGGGAGGAGACATCGGGCGAGGACGCATCGGGCG
>CAZONX010000150.1:0-2695 GCA_964581295.1 uncultured Acidimicrobiaceae bacterium | reverse complement strand
TGCGCTCGTCATCGGTCAGCTTGTCGCCGTGCTCGGCGAGCTGCTTGTCGATCTGATAGACCGACTGGTCGGCTTGGTTGCGGGCCTCGGCCGCTTCCTTGCGACGCAGGTCGTCGTTGGCGTGTGTCTCAGCGTCCTTGACCATCTGGTCGATGTCATCGTCGGCCAGCGCCGTGCCGCCCGTGATCGTCACCTGCTGGGTTTGGCCGGTTCCAAGGTCCTTCGCTGAGACGGAGACGATGCCGTTGGCATCGATGTCGAACGTCACCTCGATCTGCGGAACACCGCGCATCGCGGAGGCGATGCCTGGCAGCTTGAAGCGTCCGAGGCTCTTGTTGTCGTTCGCCATGGCACGCTCGCCCTGGAGGACGTGGATCTCGACCTCCGGCTGATTGTCGGCCGCCGTGGTGAAGATCTCGGTGCGTCGCGTTGGGATCGTCGTGTTGCGCTCGATCATCTTGGTCGACACGCCACCCTCCGTCTCAACGCCGAGCGTCAGTGGGGTCACGTCGAGGAGGAGAATCCCCTTTACGTCTCCCTTGAGGACCCCCGCCTGGAGTGCCGCGCCGTCTGCCACGACCTCGTCCGGGTTCACGCCCTTGTTCGGCTCCTTGCCTGCAAGCTCGTTGACGATGCTCTGCACGGCAGGCATGCGGGTCGATCCGCCGACGAGGATGACCTGATCGATGTCGGCCATCGTCACGCCACCGTCTTTGAGTGCTTCAGTGAACGGCATCTTGGTGCGCTCGAGGAGATCCTCGGTCATCTGCTCGAACTCCGAGCGAGTGAGGGTGCGAAGCAGGTGAATTGGACCCTCGTTCGTGGCGGTGATGAACGGCAGGTTGATCTCGGTTTCCATGACCGACGACAGGTCGATCTTGGCCTTCTCTGCCGCTTCCTTGAGGCGGGTCATCGCCATGGGGTCCGTCGAGAGGTCAACACCGTTGTCGTTCTTGAAGCCGGTGACGAGCCAGTCGATGACTCGATCGTCCCAGTCGTCGCCGCCGAGGGTGGTGTCGCCGTGGGTGGACTTCACCTCGAAGACGCCTTCGCCGATCTCGAGCACCGACACGTCGAACGTGCCTCCGCCGAGGTCGTACACGAGAATGAGGTGATCGTCCTCGGCCTTGTCGAGTCCGTATGCCAGGGCTGCGGCGGTCGGTTCGTTGATGATGCGCAAGACCTCGAGGCCTGCGATCTGGCCGGCTTCCTTGGTCGCCTGGCGCTGCGCATCCCCGAAGTAGGCAGGAACGGTGACTACGGCTTCCGTGACCGGTTCACCGAGGAATGCCTCGGCGTCGCCCTTCAGCTTCATGAGGATCCTGGCTGCGATCTCCTGCGAGTTGTAGGCCTTCCCGTCGACCTCCATGCTCCAGTCGGTGCCCATGTGGCGCTTGACCGAGCGGACGGTGCGCTCCGGATTGGTGATGGCCTGCCGCTTTGCCTGGTCGCCGACGAGGACTTCGCCATTCTTGGCGAACGCGACGACCGACGGCGTGGTGCGGTGCCCCTCTGCGTTGCTGATGATCTTTGGTTCTCCGCCCTCGAGGGTCGAGATGACGGAGTTGGTGGTTCCGAGGTCAATGCCTACGGCGCGTCCCATGTAGATGTGCTCCTTCGTTGTGCGTGTCCACCGGTGCGGTGGTGCCATGTGTCTGAGTTGCTTCGGATAGTATAACTTGAGTCGAGTCGTATCAATTCCCGAATAGTCCCGACGTGTTCGATGAACTTGGGCCGCGTATACCCCTCGGGGGTATATCCTGGGCGCATGAAGACGGACGACGCCGAGATTCACGACGTCTTGACGAGGCTTCGCCGCGTCGAGGGTCAGATTCGCGGGATTCAGGGCATGCTGGAAGAAGGCCGCGATTGCGCGGACGTAATTACCCAGTTCGCCGCCTCGATGCGTGCGCTCGAACAGGCCGGATACCGGTACTTCGCCATGACCCTGACCGCCTGCGCTCGCGATCCCGAGCGGGCGGCGCTCGACGGCTATGACTCCGAGCGCCTCGAGAAGCTGTTCATGCAACTGACGTGATTGGTGACCGAACGAACGACGTGGTCCTGGTCGAGGCTGCCGATTGGCAGACCTGGAGCGGCGCGCACGACGCGATGATCATCGATGTGCGTGAGCCGTTTGAGTGGGCGATGGGGTCGCTTGCGGGGGCCGAATTGATGAGTCTCGGAACGCTGTTCGGACAAGTCGGTGACCTCGACCCCGATCGGGCAATCCTGTTCATCTGCCGGACCGGCAATCGATCAGGCGTCGCTGCAAAGCTGTTGTCCCAATATGGTTTCCGGGAAGTCGCCAACCTCACCGGAGGGCTCGTCGCCCTCGGGCTGGCCTGAGCGGTTGGCGATCCGGCCGAAGAAGAAGGAATGACATCACAATGAAGAACACAACGATCCCGAAACTGCTCGGGCTGCTCGTCGTCCTCGCGACGCTGGTCGCCGCTTGCTCGTCAGGAAGCGACACCGCGACCATCGAACTCGCGGCCCCCGAGGAGGCGGCACAGGTGATCGAGGCCGATCCATCGGGACTCGTCGTGCTCGACATCCGTACGCCGGAGGAGTTCGCCGAGGCGCGACTCGCCGACGCGATCAACGTCGACTTCTACGACGCCGACTTCGCCGACCAACTCGATGCGCTCGACAAGGACGTTCCATACGTCATGTACTGCCGCACCGGCAACCG
>CAZONX010000149.1:1454-4610 GCA_964581295.1 uncultured Acidimicrobiaceae bacterium | reverse complement strand
AGGGGCGGGGGATCCAGACCAAGACCGGGTCGGCGACGGTGATGTCGTTCTTCTCCAGGCCGACGACGATCTCCTCGATCTCGGCAGCCTTGTCGTCCCACTCGTCGACGAGGTCGGCAACCTCATCCTGGAACTCCTCCTGGAGGATTTCGTACTCGGCGACCTTCGCATCGACCTTCTCGGTGGCCGCGTCCACCCGGCGCTGGGCGGTACGCCGCGCCTTGGATGCAGAGGAGATGCTCCTCGAACGCTTCCGACCGGCGAGCATGTCGAAGACGGTGCCGGCGACGAGATCGAAATCGCCCGAGCGAGCATCGTCCGCTGCCGCATTGGCTTGTGCGCCGTACTTGTCGACGGCGAGCTGAACCCTTCGCAGCCGCTTCTCGTATGTACCCCTGAGCTTCGCCGTTGCCTCGTCGGCAGCATCGTCGGCAGCGAGATCGCACCGTGCTGTGAACTCTTCGATGGTCTCATCGACATGGGAGTACATCTTCAGCGGTGGGTTCTTGAAGATCGTGACCTTCCCCTCGCGATACATGCGCTCTCTGAGCGACGATGACAGGGAGGACCAGAACGTCTTGGTGTCGATGCGGGCATCAGCAAGTTCATAGGGAGCCGACGCCGCGGGCGACTCGGTGAAGTCCCGTGGGTCGTGGTCGACCTCCACCAGGGCGCGGTCGCTCTCGGCGAGCGGGAACACGACGGCCTCCCACTCGGTCACGTGGTCGACGCCGGCGCGGGTGTCGTCGTAGCGCGCGGTGATGCGCACGGCAGCGGCTGCTTCGTATCGAGTCGGTGCGGCAGCGGCGCCGACCGTGTCCGCCCATGCTGTGGCAGGGTCGAGGTGGAAGATCGACACTCCGTCGGCGACGGGGGGCATGACCGCGACCGTCGAGTCGTCGAGGATCACCGCCGCAGTCCCTGCCGGCGCTGGCTGTGCCTGCTGTATATCAGTGGTACTCGGGGCTGGTCGGTCGGTCGTCAGATCGCTGATCTGCGTAGAGGTCAAGGGACCGCGCAGGTAGGACATCGCCCACCGTGTCGTGAACAACTGTGGCTTCGGGTCACGCGTGTTGTGCAACAAGAACGAGCGTTTCGCGAGTCCGGAGATCTGATCGTCGAGTTCGGCAACGTCCACATCGCCCGTCACTGTGGTCAAGGCCTCAAGGATGCGGGCCTTGTCGCGCTCGGTTTGGAGGCGTCCGATGCACCATGTCCCGGCGTTCGACATGGCTTTGTAGTCGAGGTCGACAGGGTTCTGGGTCGAGAGCAGCAGTCCGACGCCGAATGCGCGCGCCTGCTTGAGCAGCGTCAGTATCGGCTGTTTGGCCGGCGGATTGGCGGTCGGAGGCACGAATCCAAATACCTCGTCCATGTAGGCCAAGGCACGCAGATCGCCGCTGCCGGGTTGCGATCGCATCCACGTAATCAACTTCGAAAGGATCAGGGTGACGACGAACTGGCGTTCCTCGTCGGAGAGATGGGCGAGGTAGATGATGGCGGCTTGTGGATTCCCCTCGGCATCCCACAGGAGGCTCGGGATATCGAGGTCGGCCCCAGTCATCCATGTCTCGAAACCCGGTGACGCCAACAGTCCGTTCAGCTTCATGGCGAGTTCGAGCCGATCGTCGGCGGGGAAGAACGCCTCGATGTCGAACACGCCGAGCTTGCGGATTGGTGGCCGCTGGATCCACCCGAGGAGTGTGTCCATGCCGAGCGACTCACCGTTCCTCCAGGCGTGCTCGATGAGGTTCGCTATCAGGATGTTCTCTCGGGATGAGATCGGGTCGGCTTCGATTCCGATCATTCCGAGCAGTCCGGCGGTGAATCCCTGGATCTCGTCTCTCAGAGCCTCGGAGCGATCGTCGAATGATCCTTCGGGGGCTACGAGTGACCCCACGACATTGAGCGGCACACCGGCCTTCGATCCCGGCGTGTAGATCGTGAAACCGGCGCGGTCGCGCAGGGCGCCGATGTCCGCGCCGCTCAAGTCCCAGCCTGCAAGACCGTTGGACCAGAGGTTGGCTGTATCGGCTGCGACCACTGCGACCGAGGCATCCTGCGCCTGGGCCGGATCGATCCAGGGTTCGAAGTCAGACGGCGCGAGGTCCGGGAAGGTGAGGAGGAGATTCGTCATGTCCCCCTTCGGATCGAGGACCAGCGTCGGAATCCCCGACCGGAGGGCCTCCTCGAGATAGATGATGCCGAGGCCTGTCTTGCCGGAACCGGTCATGCCGACGATGACGCCGTGCGTGGTGAGGTCCGACGCCTCGTATTGGGTTGTCTCTTGTGCGATGCGCTTTCCCGTCTGAGGATCGACGGGACCGCCGAGATAGAAGTCGACCATGCGGCAACGCTAGTGCGCGGCACGTCGCGTGTCCCATTCTGTGGGCTCAGGACGTCGTATACGGCGTGGCGAACCCTGGGTATGCGTTAGACGCCGAAGCGGGTTCGGATTACCGCGAAGGCGTCGTCCGACTCCTCGGCGATCATGAACGAGAAACCCTCGTGGCCGGTCAGGCGGCGGACGAGTTCCACGGATGCGGTGGTGTTCGTGGCGATGCCGGCGACGATATCCGGCCCGTATCCGAAGCCCTCGATGACCCCGGACACGGCATAGGGATCGGAGGCGCAAAGGACCGTGCATCGCACATGCCCGCTGAGCTCTTCGAGCACCACCTCGCCGTTGTAGGGCTCGAGCGGCGACGCACCCGCCTCGGCGACCACGATGTCCGGCTTGCATGCCGCGATCAGAGACAGAAGCTGCCTCAACCGGCGGCGATACTCCTCAGGCTCGACGATCGTGGAGGGAAGGCCCACGTCGACGAAGTCGAAGATGTCGTCTGCGCCGGCGTCCCACATGGCCAGGACGTCGCGATACCGCCCGGCGCCGGTCAGCTTGGTCCCTGCGATGTGCAGACCGAGACCCTTGAGATGACGGATGATCCGCTTTGCAGCCGTGGTCTTGCCTGCCGACATCGATGTGCCGATGATGAGAAGTGTCGGTATGTCGTATTCGACATCAGGGATCGGCGGCAGGAAATCGTCCATCGTCAGCTTGCGACCCTCGCGCGTCACATGGCCGACGTAGCGCAGGCGCATGATCGGCGGCATCAGGGGCGCAAGCGATGTGACCCGGCCGAAGAGGCCGGCAGA
>CAZONX010000149.1:0-1354 GCA_964581295.1 uncultured Acidimicrobiaceae bacterium | reverse complement strand
AGCGACGAGAAGAAGTACTTGATCATCGTTCAACCTCCGCCTCTCGGTCGATCGGTTCCATGAGCAGTGCGGCGAGGAGCGCCGTTCTCGGGGCGAGGCTCGTCAGGTCGATGCGCTCGCTTGGTGCGTGGGCGCCGTCTCCGACGATCCCGAGCCCGTCGAGTGTCGCGGTGTGCTGGCTCGTGGTGTTGCCGTCCGATCCGCCTCCGGCCGTGACCTCACTCAGGTCCATGCCGAGGCGTGCGCCGATCCGCTTCGCGCGCTCGAAGAGCACCTGATTGCGCTCGGAACGAACCATCGGCGGGCGCCCGAACCCACCCGTGACTGTGATCGACGTGCCGGGGGTGACCGGTTCCATGGATCGAATCGCAGCATCCACGCTCACGGCGTCTTCCTCGTTCAGCACGCGCACGTCGACGACCGCCTGGCTTCGCGGAGCAACGACGTTGGCCTGTATCCCGCCTTCGATCGTGCCAACGTTGACGGTGATGTCACGCTCGCGATCGGTCAGGTTGAAGAGCCGTTGGATGACTGACGACAACTCGAGGATGGCGCTCGCTCCGGCCTCTGGATCCAACCCGGCGTGCGCCGCACGCCCGTGGACCGTGACGGTGTACTTGGCGAGGCCCTTGCGCGCGGTCTTCATGGCGCCGGTAGACCCGAGGCCCGGCTCACAGACGAACGCACGTGAAGCGACGCGGCTCAGGCGATCAATGGCTGACGTGCTCTCTCTGCTTCCGATCTCCTCATCGCTGTTGAAGATCACGAGCGGCGTCGCCGGAGGGTCGAGGCCGAGGTCGCGGATGCTCCGCAGTGCGTACAGGATCTGAACGACTCCGGCCTTCATGTCGAACACACCGGGCCCGTGTGCCACACCGTTGCTGACATTCCACGGTCGTGTCTCGAGCGTGCCGACCGGCCACACCGTGTCGACGTGACCAACGAGGAGCTGCGACGGTTCGTGGCGGCGGCGACGGGCCGGCCTGGCATAGAGATAGCCGCCCGACTTGTTGGGCTCCGACATCCGGTGGTGGTAGCCAAGCTCGTTGAGCTCCGTCGTGAGGCGCTCAAGCACTTCGCGAGTCGCCACAGGGTCGGGCGACGGGCTCTCGATAGCAACCAAGGTGCCGCAGAGGTCGAGCAACTCGTCCTCTTGTGCGATCAGGTGGTCGAGGATCCGCTCGGGCTCGACGATGGTCATCATGAACTACCTCGACCAGCCGGCATGGAATGGGAAGCTCCGGCTCTCGTCGATCGTCGCATATCGATTCGGCGGGAGGTACGCGAGGATCGGCGCCTCGGTGACCGTGTGCCAGTCTTCTCGATCGAGCAGACGCACCGCCGGTTCTGCCAC
>CAZONX010000148.1:0-4660 GCA_964581295.1 uncultured Acidimicrobiaceae bacterium | reverse complement strand
GGCTGACGAATCACCGCCCCCGCTCGGACGATCACCTGCGGTTCGAGGAGCGTTTCCAGACGGTGTCGCGGTTCGTCCTGCACGAAAACGGCGTTCGCGGGCTTGCCGGGCGCGAAACCGTGGTCAACATCGAGGTAGCGGTAGGCCGCCGCTGTTGCCGCATGGAGCGCCGCGGGTTATGAGAGGCCGTGGTGGTGGAGTCGGATGGCCTCGAGGGCAACACGGCCGTGTGGAACCGCAAGATCGGTGCCTGCGAGCACCGTGACACCAAGACGTTCGGCTTCGGGGAGGAGGTCGCGCACGTTCTCAACGCCGCGCTTCAGAAGCTTCCCTCCGCTGCTTGTCGCGCCAAGGAAGTCGATGATTGCCTCTGCTCCGAGCACCGTCGGAACCCACGCGCCGCCCCGCTCCGCGAGGCCTTTCAGGTCGCCGCCCGACAGAAACAGGCCGTGCTCGATCGAATCGACGCCGGCCTCGACGGCTGGAGCGATACCGGCCGGCGCCATCGTGTGCACAGCGACCCTTCGCCCAGCACGGTGGGCGATCTCGACGGCGGCCCTCAGCGCCGCGGCGCCGAAGTTCGCTCTGGGTCCCTCGCCCTTGCGGGGCCAATCTCCGATGATCTTCACCCACGATGCCGCGCCGCTGCTCGCCGACCGCACGGCGTCGACCAGACCGGCTTCGTCGACTTCGTGTCCGTAGCCGGGGTAGTAGCCACCGGGGGTGGCGATGATGCGTCCGGCCATTTGTATCTCTGGGCGAGTGGAAGGTGGCGCGTCCAGGATCTCGAGCGAGACGTCGCTCGACGAACCCTTGTCGGCGATCAGCAGCACCCCGCCCTCCACCTGCATCCAGGCGTTCCCAAAGCAGTTCGAGCGAATGTCGTCGTCGGAGAGGGTGCCCATCTGCCCGATCCGATCGACACCCAGGTGGGCGTGGCAATCGGCGAGACCCGGGAGTGCATAGAGGCCGCCGGTTGCGATCTCAGCGTCGATCAGCCCGTCGTCGGGATCAGAGAAGCGGTCCCGGTCGATCACGAGCGCGATCGGTTCCCTACCCGGCTCTCGAACGGTCACCAGCGTGCGCATCGGCGCCAGCGTATCGACCCGGCACCCGCGCTGCTCGTCACCGATCAAGGACGACTGGATCGAGGCGGCCATCGCCGTCGACATCGGCACACGTAGCGGTGCCCGGCCCCGGGAGTTCCTCATCGAGAACGAAGCCGAATCCGCTCCACACACCTGCTCCGGTTGCCACCACCGCCTCGTCATCGAGTGTCGTGTAGGCGAACGCTGCCGAGCCGTCACACGCCGCCACCGCCCCGACGGGATGGGGCGGGCGGCGAGACAGCCAGATCGGCGTTCCGTTCGTGTCCAGCACGCCGAGATGTGCGCTCATGCCGGCAGCATCGACCGGAGGATCCGGCAACGGATCGCCGGGTTTGGCCCGGACCGGGTGCCGGTATGACACGAGATACTCGTGCGATCCGTCTGCGGTGAGATCGCCCCTACCTGCGTTGACCACGGTGCCTTCTGAGAACGAGGCGAGGCGCGCCGCCGTGTGGGTCGGCGCTATGGCCCGGTCGATCGCCCACCAGCTGCCGGCGACTAGCGCGGCATCGTTGTGCGGCGAGCGCCAGCCACTGAAGTGCACGCGGATGTCGTCGTGGTGCTTGCCGCCGATCCGGTGAGCGATCACACCGTCCCGATCGACAAGGATCTCCAGCAAGAGGCCGTTGCTCGTTTCGGTGGTCAATTGATCGAAGAGGAAGTTGCCAAGCGACGTTGCCACCACGGTCGGCCGACCGTCGTCGTCCGGATCGATGACCGTTACCGGTTGCTCAACGTGGGGCCCGTGACCCCACACGATGTCGACGCCCCACGCGGCGAGCGTCTCAGCGATCGGACCGAGGAGGGGATCGTCACCCGTCCAGTACTCGATCCCTCCGTGAATCCCGACCGCGACGATGTCGGCGTCGGATCGTGCGCGGCGAATGGCCGGCTCGGCGCGGGCGGCATCCCACGAGGCGATACCTGCGGCTTCGTCGGTCGCAGCAAGCCCCTGTCCGGAGGCATCGATCGCGAGGAAGACCGTGCGAATGCCGCCGACCTCGACGATGACCGGGTCCCACGCCGACTGGCGGTCGGCGCCGCCGCCCACCGCCAGCATGCCTGCATCGACGATGGCCGAGACGCTATCGGTGACCGATTCAGGCCCGGCGTCGCCCGCGTGGTTGTTCGCGATGCCGAGCACGTCGAAGCCGGCGTGGGCGAGCAGTCGCGCCGCGTCGGGGTCCGCCTCGACGGCGAAGGGATTGGGGGAGCTGTGTGGACGGGTGGTCAGCGGGGATTCGACGTTTGCTGCGGCGATATCCGCGCTTCGTATCTGGCGGCGCACATCGGAGAACAGTCCGTCCGGATCGGACGCAGCCGTCGGAGCGACGCCTCGTCCGAGCATGATGTCTCCAGCGAACAGGAGCCGCACGCTCTGGGCTTCGCCGGTGCCGGTCCGCTCGGGCAACGCGCCGCATGCACCGGTGAACACCACTACCGCTGCGAGCCACGCGATCAGCCGAGTTCTTCGGTCCACCACGACGGCCGATCCGGGAGGTCATCTGCCACGATCCGATCCCACCACTCCTCGTCGCTTAGACGTTCGGACCGTGGCCCCCAGAACTCGTAATACGAGTAGACCGAGCCTGTTGCGATCTCGAAACGGCCTGCGTCGTCGGGAACCAGGACGTGGATGGTGTCGAGCGGCCCCGTGGCGATCTCCAGCACCTCGTCGGCGAACGGATCGAGGAAGATGTCGGCAATCAGCGGCGTCGGTTCGATCTCGCCCAGGTTGAGGACATCGACGAGCCAGGAGAACTGGCCGCCGATCGAGGAGAGCCACTCGTTGTCGTCCGGCGCGATCGCCACGCCGTCGAGCTCATCGCGGGCGATGCTCGCCAGGCGGTCGAGGATCTCGATCAGACGCTCCGTCGCCCATCGGGTCGTCTCGTCCTCATCCCACGGATTGCCCTCCTCGGTGTCGTAGTCGCCGGCGAGCATCAGACCGGCATCGACGAGACCGTCGCGCATCATGCGAGCGACGGCGGTGAGGCGCGAGAAGGAGACCGGATCGGGTTCCACCCAGTGTCTGGGAGGAGGCGGGGGCTCCGGCGCATCGCCCTCGGCAATGCCTTGCTTTGCATAGAGGATGGTGTCGTGCTTCAGCTCCGTGTATGAGGCGAATCCCGTGTTGTGGGATTTCGCCCGCCACGCGCTGGTGCGCATGAACGGCGGGAATGCATCGGGATGCTGGTCGGTCCAGAGTGGTTGGAGCGCATACAGCCAGCCGTCGTAGACCGTTCTGCTCCAGTCGTCGATGGTCCGCGAGGCCGTGAGGTCCCGGAGCTCGTCGACGCTCGGTCCATAGTCGGGGTATGTCGCGTTCTCTCCGGCCTCGGCCTGGATCTCAGCGGCGTAGTCACTCCCCATCGCCGAGACGAGATCGAGCGGTGTCGGGCGAATCCGGTCTACGACTCCAGGGTCGGTGAGCTGGTCATAGATCCACGAGTCGAGCACAAAGCGGGCTCCCATGGTGCGCGCAGATGCGAGGCCGGGGTCGATCCGTACCGGTCGCATCGACAGCAATTCCAGGCCGATGGCCGTCATTGTGGCGTCATCGGCGAGCGCGACGTCATCGGCCACGCTCATCGGAGCGAGGATGGTTTCGGTCGCTGCTGCAACCTCGACCGGGGTGTAGTCGTCGGCCGTGCCGACGAGGAACGCTGTCGGGTCGTAGATGGTGGCCCAATCCGCCAGGTTCTGCGGGTCGTTGGTGATCAGCCGAGAGACCAGGATGCCAACCCGCAGTAGGTGCGGGTCGTCGACCAGGTACATGGTGTTTCCGAGCATCGACATGGCCTTGAAGTATCGGGTGAGCTCCGCGGTGCGGGTGTAGTGGCCGCGCGGAGTCATCAGCGAGTAGTCGACGCAAGCGATGGGGCATTTGCCGCCGACCGTCGGCGATGCGACGAGCTGGCTGTGCTCCTCGACGAGAGCAACCTCGGCCGCGGCCCGATCTCCGATCGGCCCGACGTCGAGTTCGAGCACCGTCGCCACCGCCTTGAGGTGTTCCATGGCTCGCGTCGCCGCGTCTTCGACACCGGTGGCGGCCGCGCCTGCCGCCTGGGTTCGGGCCGCATCGACCAGGCGTGTGATCAATCGCTCGAGGACCGGGAGGAGTGCGTTGGTCTCGGTATCGCGAAGCACTTTGTCGAACACCTGGTGCCACAGGTGGTAGCCAGCATCCGTTGTCACGAATACGGCGCGGCCGCCGTAGGGGCTGAGGTCCTCGTAGATCGACGAGAACTGGCTGCTCCAAGAAAGCGATTCCGGGTAGGCGTAGTCGTCGGTGTTGGCCTCAATGACGAATCCGTCGCGGAGGAGTCGTTCGTGGAGTGAAGCCGGGACGGCATCGGCGAAGGCGACGGCATCGAGCGATCCGGGCCACTCGGGTCCGGGGTAGGTGCCCTCGGCGATCAGCGGCACCTCATCGAGTGTGCCGCCAAAGTCACCGGTTGGAGCGGGAGGCTCGGCGGGCGTTGTGGTTGACGTGGTTGGCGACGTCGTTGTCGGGTTGGTGGTTGCAGTGGTTGTTGTGGTGGCGGCGG
>CAZONX010000147.1:0-4698 GCA_964581295.1 uncultured Acidimicrobiaceae bacterium | reverse complement strand
GGAGCCGGGTATCGGATTCGAACCGATGACCTTCTCTTTACAAGAGAGATGCTCTGCCAGCTGAGCTAACCCGGCGCAGGCGTCAGGATACCCAGCCCCGCGCTCTGGAGACCTCGAATACCGCCAAGGCGGTTGCGACCGACGCGTTCAGGCTTTCGGCCGGGCCGGCATGCGGGATCCTCACGAGGGCATCGCATCGCTCGGCAGTGAGGCGGTGCAAGCCTGCACCCTCGGCACCGACAACGACCGCCACGGGTTCGGAGAGAAGGTCGAATCCGAACAGAGAACGCTCACCCGACGCGTCTAGTCCCACGCGCCATACGCCCAACTGTTCCAGGCGTCGGAGCGCCTCGGGGATCGAGGAGACCTCGCACAGTGACACTTCCTCGAGTGTTCCGGCTGCGGCCTTAAACGCTGCGGCGCCAATCGGCGCAGAGCGCCGCTTGGGCACGACAACCGACTTCAACCCGGCAGCAACCGCCGACCGGATGGCTGCACCGAGATTGCGCTGATCGTCGAGATGGTCGAACACCAGCACCGCGGCGGGATCCGACGAGGCAACGGCGTCCTCGAGCGACACCGTCGCCTTGGGCCGACACACCGCGACAACACCCTGTGGAGCAGACGTGAAGGCGGCATCTCGAACATCGTCAACGAATTCGACTCGAGCACCGGACGATCGAGCCAAGTCGGCAAGCTCTTGATAGGAGTCCCGGTTGAGTCGACGCTGTTCGATCTGCACCGTGTTCGCCCGCCCCGCCGCGACAGCAGCTTGGACCGCATGGAAGCCTTCGAGCCTATCCCCGATGCCAGCGCGAGCCATCAGCTGTGTCCTCCACGATAATCCCGAGCGCGGAGAGTCCGTCTCGAATGGCGTCGGACGTTGCCCATTCCCGTTGATCGCGAGCTCGGTCCCGTGCGGCAAGCAGACCATCGACATCAGCGGTCTCGGCATCGAACTGGCCGGCCAGCGATGCGACCTCCACATCGACATCGCTCGTGTCAACCGCCTCTTCCCCGAGGCCGATCACTCCGACGATTTCGTCGTAGGCGGCGGTGAGAGACCCAACTCCCTCGCCCGCGTCAAGGCGCCGATTTCCCTCGCGGACGAGGTCGAACAGCACCCCAAGGCCGCCAGCTACATCGAAGTCGTTCTCCATCAGATCTCGGAAGCGTTCCAGGACATCCTCATCCGGCACGTCCTCTACCGGTCCGGGGGTCCTTCTCCGGAAGCCCCACAGCCGATCAAGGGCGGCCTCTGCGTCAACGATCGCATCGGCAGAGAAGTCCAACGGCTTGCGATAGTGGGTCCGGAGATAGACAAGGCGCACCGCAACCGAGCGATACACGTCGAGGGCTTCAAGCAGGTCCACCACGTGGCCCGTCGACTTGGACATCTTCTCTCCGTCGAGATTCATCATCCCGTTGTGCATCCAGATCCGGGCAAAGGGCGCGCCGGTCGCCGACTCCGACTGGGCGATCTCATTCTCATGATGCGGGAAGATCAGATCGTGGCCGCCGGCGTGGATGTCGAACCCATCGCCGAGATACTTGCGAGCCATGGCTGAGCATTCGATGTGCCATCCCGGCCGACCGGCGCCCCAGGGCGCGTCCCACGAGGGCTCACCCGGTTTCGCCGCCTTCCAGAGTGCGAAGTCGAGAGGATCCCGCTTGCGCTCATCCGGCTCGATGCGCGACCCGGACCGAAGATCGTCGGGGTCATGGCGCGAGAGCCGCCCATACGCCGGATCAGACCGGACCGAGAAGTAGACATCTCCGTCGACCGCATACGCATGGTCGGTGTCGATCAGTTGACCGATGAGTTCGAGCATCTCGTCGATGTGGTGGGTCGCCCAAGGTTCGATGGTCGGCGTCTTGACGCCGAGCCGACGATGGGCCTCGTCGAATGCTTTGTAGGCGCGATTGACGACCGCATCGGTCGTGAGACCTTCGGTGTCCGCGATGTCGATGATCTTGTCGTCGACGTCGGTGACGTTGCGAACGTAGGTGACGTCGTAGCCGACCCACTCGAGATAGCGGCGGATCACATCAAACGCCACAGCGGAACGCCCGTGACCGAGGTGTGGCTCGGATTGGACCGTCGCTCCGCACACGTACATGCCAACCTTGCCAGCGTCTCGCGGTTCGAAGTCGACGTAGTTGCGCCCGAGGGTGTTGTAGATCCTCATCGGACGCGATGCTACCGCCGCCCGGCGCCCCAACGGCGATGGGACCTCCCGAGAAACGCGAGGGAGGTGTGTTCGTTCTGTGGGCTCAGGACGTCACATGGGACGTGGCGAACCCTGGGTACGCGTTCGATAGAGTTGGGGGATGGAACATCCACTCATCTTTGGTCATCGGGGGGCTTCGGCCCATGTGCGTGCGAATACCGTCGAGGCCTACGCGCTCGCCGTCGAAGCAGGTGCAGACGGCGTCGAACTCGACGTGCGCCCGAGCCGCGACGGCGCACTCATCATCCACCATGACGACCGGGTGGCGCCTGGCGAACCGCCCCTCGTCGATCTCGATCTCAGCCAGATCAAGGAGACGTCTCCATGGGTGCCGACGCTGAGCGAGGCGTGGGATGCCCTTGGGCCGTCAGCGCTCCTCAACATCGAGATCAAGAACGACCCGCGCGAGGCCGACCACGACGCCACGCACGCTATCGCTCAGCCGGTTGTCGAGTGGATCGGAAGCCACAACACCGCTGACCGCATCCTCGTGTCGTCGTTCAACTGGGGGACGCTCGACGCCGTCAAGCGCCTGGCCCCGGAGGTGCCGACCGGCTTGCTCGCCGGGGCGGCGCTCGACACGACCGAAGTGATCGCTCGGGCGGCAGGCGACGGACACGTCTCGGTGAATCTGTCACTCGCCAGCACGCTGCCGGACGCCGACCGGATCGTGGAGGCAGCTGGCGACCTCGCCGTACTGGTGTGGACTGTGAACGATCCGCAAGACGCGCGCTCGCTTGCAGCCGCCGGCGTGCGCGGCATCTTCACCGACGACCCGGCGCTGATGGTGGCGACGTTCAGCGGTAGACCGTAACCACAGCGGTTGCAGCGAGACCCTCGTCGGCGCCGATCGATCCCATTCCGTCGGTGGTCGTCGCCTTGATCGAGATCCCTGAACGATCGACTCGCAGCGTGCCTGCGAGCCGCTCTCGCATGGCTTCGCGATGTGGTCCGACCTGGATCGACTGAGACACGACGGTCACATCGACATTGTGGATCAGGTGGGCCCGATCCTCGATGAGCCGTGCGGCCCGGGTGAGAATTTCCATCGAGTCGATCCCGTCCATTTCCGGATCGGATGAGGGAAAGTAGGTGCCGAGATCTCCGAGGGCGAGCGCACCGAGCAGCGCGTCGGCGATCGCGTGTGCCACGACATCGCCATCGCTCGTCGCCTCAACGCCTCGCGTCGTATCGACCTCGATACCCGCAAGTCGAATCGGCCCGGCACCGCCGAAACGGTGTGCATCGAATCCAAACCCAATACGAACACGTGAGTCACTCATAGCGCTGTGATCGTAGCGCCTCGGCCAGCGTCAGATCCTCCGGGTACGTGACCTTGATATTCAACGGATCTCCGTCGACGATCGCGACCACGCCGCCGGTTGCCTCGACCATGCCAGCGTCGTCGGTGGCGTCGCCGTCGAACGCGTCGTGCGCAGCTCGGAGTGCGCCGAGTTCGAAGCCCTGCGGCGTCTGGACCGATACGAGGTCGGCCCGACTCACCGTCTCAACCACTCGGTCGTCGCTGATCCGCTTGATCGTGTCTCGAACCGGGACGACCGGAACGACTCCATCAACGTCCGCAGCGAGCAACCGGTCGATGACTCTCCGAACAAGCTCCGCTGTCACGAGCGGGCGTGCCGCGTCATGGATGAGGACGAATCCTTCTTCGTCCGGAATGGTGCGCAGCCCCGCCACCACAGAGTCCTGCCGTCGCTCTCCCCCTGGGACGGCATCAGCGATATCTCCGACGAGCACGACGTTGTCGACACCACCGTCGATCAGAGACCGACGAGCGAGCTCCCACATCGGAGTTCCGCCAACGTCGAGTTCATGTTTGGCACGGCCGAACCGTGATCCACGACCCGCTGCCAACAGGATGCCCCAGATCGGGCGTCGAGTGTCCATGCCCCGAATGGTATCCGATGAGCGGTGGCGTCCTAGGCGTCTTCGGGCGGTTCCACTTGCGGAAGTGCTCGCTCGAGGCGCTTGGTCGCCTCTTCTTCGCTCACGTCGAGCGAGAACTGCAGCTCGCTGATGATGATGAGGCGAGCCTTGGCGAGCATGCGCTTGAGCGCCGGCGAGATGCCTTTGATCTTCTGGGCATAGTCAAGGTCGCGGATGACCTCGGCCACTTGGAAGATGTCGCCACTGTTGATTTTCTCGGTGAGCACCTTGTACCAGCGGCTCCAGTTCGAACCGGCCTCTTGCGGCTCCCCGCGCAGCGTCTGGAATACCTGGCGGGCCTTCGACTTCGAGATGACCGGTCGCACGCCCCGGTCTATTGAGGACGCAGCGGGCACCCGCACGATGAGTTGGTCGGTCGCGATTTCCAGAACGTAGAAGTCCTGCTTCTCGCCCTTGAATTCGTGCTTCTCTTTGCGGACGATGGTCGCAGCGCCGTGGTGGGGATAGACGACCTTGTCTCCGACGCTGAACGGGTTGGCCTTGGCTGCCGAACGACGTG
>CAZONX010000146.1:0-4716 GCA_964581295.1 uncultured Acidimicrobiaceae bacterium | reverse complement strand
TCCGTCGGATCGCTTTCTCGATCTCGACGAGCACCGGCACGACCAGCGAGAGACCAAGCACGACCAGCCACTGCGAGCCGGTGAGCGTCGTCGTGTCGAGCCAGCGCTGGAGCAGCGGCAGCTCAACGCCGAGCCAGGTGATGACGGCAGGTATGGCAAGCCACATGAAGAACGGATACACGGGCCCCTGCCAGAACGGCCCGGGATCCCTCCGGTTCACGACGCCGAGTCCCACGGTGGCAAGCGCTGTGATGGCGTAGGTCATTGTCATCGAGACCGATGCTGCGTCGACCTGCGGCTCGTCTGGCCCCCACACGAGGGGGATGATCGCGCATATGCCGAGCAGAACGCCGAACACGACCCACCGGATGCCGGTCGTGCGGTTGAAGACGGCAACCCTTGGATCGCGCGGCGCTCGGAGCATGAGCCCTGGATCCGCCTCGTCGTTCATGATGGCCAGGACAGGAAAGACCGATACGAAGAGGCTGACATAGAGGATCATCCCCGGGCTGAGTGCCACGCCGCTGTTGATGTCGAAGATGGTGGCGAGCAACATGAGCGCCAACAGGCCGAACATGCCGGAGAGCTGGTAGCCGATGTACGCCTTGACCTTGTCGTAGATATCGCGGCCGAGTTCGACGGCGTGCACGAGCGTGGCGAAGTTGTCGTCGGTGAGGATCATCTTGGCCGCCTGCTTCGACACCTCGCTGCCCGAGCCCATTGCGACACCGATGTCGGCCTTCTTGAGCGCCGCCGCGTCGTTCACGGCATCTCCTGTCATGGCGACGATCTGGCCCGTCTCTTGCATCACCGACACGAGTCGAATCTTGTCCTGCGGCGATACGCGGCCGAACACGTGGAGGTCGGGGATCTGGTCGGTCAGTTCCTCGTCGGATAGCTGATCGAAGTCCTTGCCGTTGATCACGCCTTCGCCCAGGCCGAGGTCATCGGCGATCGCTCGGGCCGTGATCGTGTGGTCGCCCGTGATCATGCGGACGTCGATTCCCGCTGTCCTGGCGATCTCGACCGCCACCTTTGCCTCGGGGCGGAGCGGATCGATGATCCCGACGAGCGAGATGAACGTCAGCTCGGTCACTTGGGACATTGGGTCGTCCTGAATCCGAGCAGTGTCTGCCTCGGGGTAGCGACGAACGGCAAACGACAGGACGCGCAAGCCTCGTTCCGACAGTTGACGGTTGGCTGCCAAGATGTCGGCCCGCACCTGGTCGATCGGCACGACTTCGCCGCGCCAGAGCGCCGACGAGCTGCGCTCCAGGAGCACATCAGGCCCCCCCTTGACCAGCTCGATCACCGGGTCTTCCTCGAAATCGGGGACGAGATGGAAGGTCGCCATGAATTTGTAGGCCGAGTCGAACGGAACTTCGGCAAGGCGCGGGAGTTCGGCTCGCGACTCCTCGGCGTCGACGCCGAGCTTCGTTGCGAGGACCACCAAGGCCGCCTCGGTGGGGTCGCCGATCACTGAGCCGTCGTCCTCGACCACCGCATCACTGCACAGCGTGAGCCCGTAGCCAAGGGCACTGAAATCGGGCACCTCGTCTCCGGCCGCGTGGAGGATGGCTCCGGTCTTCTCGTAGCCGCTCCCCTCCACCTTGTACCAGCGGCCGCCGGTGAACATCGAGACCGCGGTCATCTCGTTCATCGTGAGCGTCCCGGTCTTGTCGCTGTTGATGGCGCTCGTCGAGCCGAGGGTCTCGACATCGTTGAGGCTCTTCACTACGGCCTTGGCTTGTGCGAGACGTTGAGCACCCGACGACAGCATGATCTGCACGAACGTCGGCAGGCCGGCAGGGATCGCTGAGATGGCAGTCAGGACACAGAGGAGGATCAGCGTGTCGGTGTCGAGGCCTCGCCCCAGGCCGACGACGAAGATGATTGCGACGGCGACCCATGCGATGAGACCGAGCCACTTCGTCAATTGGCCAAGTTCGCGCTCGAGCGGTGACGGCTCGCGTGTCACGCCCTGGAGCATCCCCGCGATCTTCCCCATCTCGGTGTTCGACCCTGTGGCTGTGACGACCATGGTGGCGGTGCCCCTGGTCACCGACGTGTTTTGGAACAGCATGTCGGCCTGATCGCCGAGAGCGGTCGCCGGATCCTCGAGGACGGCAGGGTCTTTCGAAACCGGAGCGCTCTCGCCGGTGAGCGCAGCTTCCTGCACTTCGAGCGTGGCGGATGCGATGATGCGGCCGTCGGACGGCACGAGATCGCCGGCTTCGACCATGACGACATCACCGGGTACCAGTCCGATCGAGTCGATGCTGTCAACGCCGCCGTTGCGAACCACCCGGGCGGACGGCACCTGCAGGTCGGAGAGTGCGTCGGCGCTCGCTCGTGCCTTGAGCGACTGGCTGGTGGCCATCCACACGTTCAGGGCCACGAGGAAGCCAACGAGAAGCGCTGTCGACACCTGGCCGATGAGGAAGCTCAGGACGGTGACGACGATGAGCATGACGTTCATCGGCTCCCGAATCTGGGTCAGCGCAATCTTCCACGTGCTCGGTGGCTGTTCCTTCGGTATCGAGTTCGGCCCGTACTCCGCCAGGCGATCGGCGACCTCGGTGGACGTGAGCCCCGCGCCGACATCCGTCGCAAGCAAGCCTGCGACATCGCCCGCTGGCACGCAGTACCACGCGGTGGTTGTTTCGGTCTTCGTCGTCACGGTGGTCTCCTCGGTCGGCAGAGCGACGATAACGCGATGCGTGACGCGAAGCCCCGGCTGCTGATTGCTGATCCTGGCGGGCTAGCGTCTCCGTGCCACGAAAGAGAGACAGGTCCTGTGAACCGCACCGCTGTCGGCATCACGATGGCCGCCGTCGGCGGGATCATCTTCGGTACGAGCGCGGCGCTCGTCGGAACGATCATCGACGATGTGGACCCACTTCGGCTTTCGGCGCTTCGGATCGCCGTCGCCGGACTCTGCCTTTTCCCGTGGGCGATCATGTATCGGAGAGCGATCGCACGCGCCCCGGTGCGGGTGGCGATCGTCGGTGTGCTCCAGATCGTCCTCAACGCGTTCTTCTACACATCGCTCGAACGAATTGGCGTCGGCCCCGCGGTCGGCCTCGAGTTTCTGGCGCCCGTGCTCATCGTGGTGTGGGATCGGGTCATCGGCCACGCCCATCCGAGACCGGTGACATGGATCGCCGTGGCCACCTCGGTGTTTGGCGTGGGTCTGCTGGTCCAGATCGGCGACTTCGCGGCGGTCGACGTCATCGGTGTGCTTGCCGGAATTGCCTCGGCTGTGTTCCTTGCGATCTATCTGCGACTGAGCGAACACGTCGGAGCGATCGTCGGCGGCTTCCCGCTCGCCGCCGGTGCAATTGCGATCGGCGGTGTCGTGGGCTTCGTCCTCGCCCGGCCGTGGTCGATGCCGATGCCCTCGGACTCGACGGTCGTCTGGACCATTGTGTTGCTGGGAACCCTCGCGATGGCGCTCCCGCTGTCGCTCGAGATAGCGTCGCTGTCCCGAGCCCCGGCTCGCGTCGTGGGCGTGGTCATCACGATCGAGCCGGTGGCGGCAGCGCTCACCGCTTGGGCCCTGCTCGACGAGGCGCTCGGACCCCTGCAACTCGTCGGCCTCGTCCTGATTGTCGGAGCGGTGGCCGCCGTGTCGCTGACCGCGGCGTCGTCGCGCACGGAGCCTGCGGTCGCCGCGTAGCGGAGTTAGGCCCGCGAGATGAGCGCCGTGATGACCTCGACCGCTTCGCCGACGGCTTCTTGCGTGGCCGGCGACATCTCGAAGCCGAGGGCCAGATCGCTCGCCGGTATCGATACCAAATGGGCCGCGCGAGGGACCGCTCCGACGTCGCGTGCGAGCAGCAGCATGGTCTCGGGATCGGTGTGATGGCTCATGGCCTGAGCCCCGCGCTCGCGCGCTTCGACGGGTCGGACGGTGAGTTCAGCGCAGTCGATGTCCGCATCGACGAACACCACCGTGCCGGAGCGAGCGATGTCGAGCGCCAGCTCCGGCGTGAGCTGAGATTGCGACCGGACCTCGACTCCCGCGAGTTGAGCGGCCTCGATGCGATCGGCCACTTCGCGGCCTGCACGGTCGTCGCCGCGTAGATCGTTTCCGTAGCCGATGACCAGCGTGTCAGCCACGCCGTACTTCGGACACGACCTCGCCGTCTGGCGCCACGAGGCTGACCACGAGCGGCATCATGCCGATGGCGTGCGTCGAGCAGCTCAGGCACGGGTCATAGGCGCGGATCCCGGCCTCGATGCGGTTGAGGATGCCCTCGGGAATGGAGGGACCATCGATCCACTCCTTCGCGATCTGGAGCACCGTCTCGTTCATCGGCAGGTTGTTCTGACCGGTGGCGATGATCATGTTCATGTCGGTGAGCACGCCGTGCTCATCGACCTCGTACTCGTGGAAGAGCGTTCCCCGCGGCGCCTCTGAGACACCGACCACGTGATGCGCATTGACGCCGGCACGGGCCCGAACGTGGGGGCTGGTGACGTCGTCGTTGGCGAGGTGATCCGCCATGCGCTCGGTAGCAGCGAGAATCTCGATCAGCCGTGCGTAGTGGTAGAAGAACGATGAGGTGGCCATGCCGCCCGCTCGCTCGCGGTATTCGACGAGCGCCTCGTCGGCCGTCGGCACTCCCATGCGCTCGCACACGTTCAAGCGTGCCAGTGGGCCCACTCGGTAGATGCCCTTGACCGGGTCGTCGTCGGGACCGACGTAGGGCT
>CAZONX010000145.1:0-4785 GCA_964581295.1 uncultured Acidimicrobiaceae bacterium | reverse complement strand
AGGGGGAGGTGCCGCCGGAGGCGGCGGAGGGGGTCGAAGAGGAACGGTGTGCCGCGTGCTGGCTGCGGATCGGGCATGAGCCAGCCAGCGCGCTACCTGTCTTCCAGCTACAGGCTGCGGTAGGTCTCTGCGAATTGCAGGTACACGTCGACGCCGTTGTCTTGGCGTTCGATCTCTTCTGGGCGGAGATCGCGAAGCGACTTTGCCGGCGTGCCTACGGCGAGGGTCCACGGGGGGATCGCCCGGCCTTCGGGAAGCACCGAGCCTGCGGCGAGCCAAGCGCCTTCGCCGAGTTCTGAACCGTTCAATGCCAGAGCACCGATTCCGACGAGACAGTGATCGCCGATCGTGGCGCCATGCACCACTGCCGCATGCCCGACCGTCACCCGCTTGCCGATCGTCGTCGGGATCCCGAGGTCGGCATGAACCACGGCGTTGTCCTGGAGATTCGTCTCCTCACCGATCGTGATCCGGTCGAGCTCTGCGCGCAGCACGGCTCCAAACATGACAACCGCGCGAGCCCGGATCTCGACCAGCCCGTACACTCGGGCGGTCGTCGCGACGAATGCTGCGGGGTCGATGCGCGGCTCGGGCAGGATGAGCGGTTCCATGCCGCAAGGGTACCGGAGGCCGACCGCGGGGAATGATGCGCCGCTCGCGAGCATTGAATACGGCGAGTCAACCGAATCGGAGCGAACCCCATGACAACCTTTCCGGCACTTTCGTCAGATGGCGAACCAACTCGCGCCACCCTCCACGCCTACGCCAACGCGGTTGCCGCGCTGCCCCGAGCCCACGCCACCCCGCATCCCTCGTGGTGGCACATCTCGTTGAGGGTCCGTCCGGACGGATTCGTGACTGAAGCCATGTCGCTGCCAACCGGAGGCTCCGCTTTCGTTCGCATGGATCCCCGCCGGCACCTCATCACGCTCGAGACGTCGACGGGAGAGAGCCGAGCATTCCCGATGGATGCCGACCTCACCGCAACGCAGATCGGGAACGCGCTTATCGCCGCCGGTGCCGAGTTCGGACTCGGCGGTGACTATGACCGAGCCAAGTTCGAGAACGATGGCTCACGACCGTATGACAAAACCGACGCCCAGGAGCTGTTCGATGTGTTGGTGGCCGCAGATGCGGCGTTGACCGCCCAGAGGAATCGAATCGCCGGCACCGTGGGGCCGATCCAGCTGTGGCCCCATGGCTTCGACCTCGCCTTCGAGTGGTTTGGGACACGATCGGTCAAATCCGAAGAAGGCGGCGAGTCGATCGAACAGCCCGCGCAACTCAACTTCGGGCTGTACCCAGCCGGTGATGCCTACTTCTACTCCAACCCGTGGCCGTTCGATGCCGACACGCTCCTGAAGGTACAGCTTCCGGGCGATGCGCGGTGGCACACCGAGGGATGGAACGGCTCGATTCTCGCGTACGCCGATGTGGTCGACCGGGCCGACGGTGTTGATCGCTTCCTCGACTATGTCGCAGCAGTGTTCGCGGCCGCGGCTCCGAGCCTGACGGGCTGAGGAAACCAGAACCGGGCCCCCTCAGCTCTGAAGCGCAAAGCTTCGGCCGCCGGTCAGTCGGATTCCCGTCGGCGGAGATACTCGAGGCGGCTCGCGACGTCGGCTGTCGTCTCCTCGAGATCCCGCTGGAGTCCTTCGAGATGCTCGATCCGATCCTCACCGGAGCGATGGAAGAGCCCTCGGCCGTGGTGGCCGATACCTCCATACAGAGAGTCCGCTTCGGTTGCATCGAGGCGAGTGCGGCCCATCCGGCCCCAACGCCTCCTGCTTGGGTGTTCGTGGTGTCTCACGGCATTCCTCACTTCCTCTCGCCGTGTTCGTCAAGGAACCCGGCGATTGTCTCGTTCGCGCTGCGGAGCGACTCGATCCAGGCACCGAGAAGCTGTATTCCATCGTCCGTCAACTCGTAGGTCCTCTTGGCGCGTCCGAGGTCACCGTGCGACCACTCGGATCGCACGATCCCATCGTCTTCCATGGAGCGGAGCATGCGGTAGAGGTTCCCAAGATCGATCTGCTGGTCCGGCACCCACGTCTTCAAGGCGTCGGCGAGTTCGTAGCCGTGCGCTGATCCGCTCTCGAGTAGGGCGAGGACGACAGCCTCGTTGAATCGCTCAAAGCGGGCATCGACGGTCCATGAGCCGTCGGAGGAACGGTGTCTGGTGCGAGAGATGCCCCGCCTTCGTCCCCCGTGATGGTGTGCTCCTCGGTGTCCCATGGCGACAGTGTATGTGGAATACATATAGATGTCAATCACATCAGATGTAACCCACACTGTTGTGCTGGTGATCGACTCGACCCCAGCTACGCTCACTCGCCAGGAGGTTGCATGGCATTTCCCGAACCGTTCTTTCGCTGGCGACCGCATCCATGGCACGGACTCGACACCGGGCCGGACGCTCCAGATGTCGTGACGGCATTCATTGAGATCTCTCCGTTCGACTTCGTGAAATACGAGGTGGAGAAGCGCACCGGATATCTCAAGGTCGACCGGCCACAGCGGGGGAGTAGCTCGCCGCCGACGCTCTACGGGCTGATCCCGAAGACGTTCTGCGCCGAACGCGTCGCTGCCCTCTCGCCCGAAGTCACCGTTGCCGACGGTGACCCGCTCGACATTTGTGTCATCTCGGAGCGAGCCATCGATCGCTCCGAGATCATGCTCAACGCGAGGGTCATTGGTGGCCTGCGAATGATCGACAACGGCGAAGCCGATGACAAGATCATCGCCGTGCTGGTGGGCGACGCAGTACACAACGAGGCACGGGATGTGAGCGATATCCCTGCAGCGATCATCGCCCGTCTCGAGCACTACTTCCTCACGTACAAGTACGTGCCGGGGGAGGACACTCGAGTCGAGATTCCGGAGATCTACGGGCGTGAACACGCTCTCGAGGTCGTCAATGCGGCGGTGGCCGACTACGAAGACCACTACGGCAGCTAGTGCTGTGACCGTCGACGCCGAACCACGCGGCCTCACCTCCCAAGAGGTGCGTCAACGCATCGACGAGGGCAAGGTCAACGAGGTGGAGTCCCGGGGTTCGCGATCCGTCATCGACATCCTTCGCTCGAACCTTCTGACACGATTCAACGCGATCATGTCGGTGATGCTCGTGATCGTGCTGGTCTTCGGGCATCTGCCGGACGCGCTCTTCGGATTCGTCATGGTGGCGAATGCCGTCATTGGGATCGTCCAGGAATTGCGAGCCAAGCGGACGCTCGACCGCCTGCGCGTGCTCGTCACACCACGTGTGACGGTGGTTCGCGATGGCGAAGCGACGGAAATCCCGACCGATCAGGTCGTGCTCGACGACGTGGTGCGCCTCTCCGCAGGCGACCAGGTCCCGGCAGACGGGGTCGCACTCGGCGTGCAGAGCGTCCAGGTCGACGAGTCGCTTATCACCGGTGAAGCCGACCCGGTGCGCAAGGCATCCGGCGACACGTTGCTGTCCGGTTCGTTCATTGTGGCGGGGTCGGTGGCCATGAGGACCACTGCGGTCGGCGAAGACGCCTACGCCCAGCATCTCGCTGCCGAGGCCAGGAAGTTCACGCTCACCAAGAGCGCCCTCCAGCAGGGGATCGACCGCATTCTGCGGATCGTGACCTGGCTCCTGATACCGATCGGTGGATTGCTGTTGTGGAGCCAACTTCAGACCGATCACTCGATCGGCGAATCGATGGTGTCGACGGTCGCGGGTGTAGTCGGCATGGTGCCCCAGGGCTTGGTTCTGCTCGTCTCTATGGCGTCGGCGGTCGCCGTGATCCGTCTCGGCCGCCGCCAGGCGCTCGTCCAGGAACTCCCGGCGGTCGAGACACTGGCGCGGGTCGACATTGTGTGCGTCGACAAGACGGGGACGCTCACCACCGGCCTCATTCGGCATCGAGAGACCGTCGCAGTCTCTGATCGAGACCCGGCAGAGCTCGCCGGTGCGATCGCCGCAATCGCGGCAGCCGACCCCCATCCCAATCCGACAATGCAGGGTGTGGCAGAAGCCTATCCCGAAGCTCCGGCGTGGGCCGTTGACCGCTTCGTGCCGTTCTCGTCGGCACGCAAGTTTTCGGCAGTGCGGTTCGCCGACGGGTGCTCATGGGTGATTGGTGCTCCCGAGATCGTGCTCGAAGGTGGAGATCCAGACCTGCTCGAACGCCTTGGAGAGATTGCGGCAACGGGTGATCGTGTGCTCGCGGTCGCTGCAACCGATGCTCCGCTGCCATCGGACGATAACGGACTCCCCGAACGGCTTCGGGCCGTGGGCTATCTGGTGTTCGCAGAAGAGATCCGGTCCGACGCTGCGGACACCGTGGCCTACTTCATTGAGCAGCATGTGGCGCCAAAAGTCATCTCGGGTGACGCCGCGGCGACGGTGGGGGCCATTGCGGCTGAGGTTGGGGTCCCCGACGCCGCCACGAGCGTGGACGCACGGCGGCTTCCGGACGCAGCATCTCCCGAGTTCAGTAAAGCCGTCGCCGACCACTCGGTCTTCGGCCGTGTTGTCCCGGATCAGAAGCGCCACATGGTGACGGCAATGCAGGACGCCGGCCACACGGTGGCGATGACCGGAGACGGCGTCAACGACGTCCTCGCTCTCAAGGGAGCGGACATCGGTATTGCCATGGGCTCGGGTGCCCCGGCGACCAGGGCCGTTGCCCAGATCGTTCTGCTCGACAATCGATTCGCCTCCCTTCCGTTTGTGGTTGCAGAGGGCCGGCGGGTCATCGCCAACATGGAACGCGTCGCCTCGCTGTTCGTCACCAAGACGGTCTACGCCGC
>CAZONX010000144.1:0-4799 GCA_964581295.1 uncultured Acidimicrobiaceae bacterium | reverse complement strand
GACAATGGCAAGTGACAAACGACCGCCGATCAACCTCGCATGCGAGACGTGCAAGCGGCGGAACTACGTAACGACGAAGAGCAAGTCCAACACCAGGGAGCGCCTGGAGTTGAAGAAGTACTGCCGCTGGTGCCGCGAGCACAAGCCGCACAAAGAGACGCGGTAGCCACTCTTCGTCCAGAAGTGTGAGAGCCGGCCCAAGGGCCGGCTCTTCTCGTTGTGAGCCGGACGCAGTCATCGAAGAACGACCGAAGTGGCGGATCCGCCGCCGCTACGCTTGAACGCCATGACACCAGCGGAGTTGGAAGGCAGCGTCATCGGTCCGGTCACGCATCGCGTCGACCGCGAACGTACCGATGCGTTCGTCGCTGCGACCGGCGATCGGCCCGGCCGATGGGATGAATATGCGCCTCCCGGCTACGCCGCGGCGCTGCTGTTCTCGGTCGCCGGCATCCTCCTGAACGACGAACGGATCCGGCCCTACCTCGCGACGCTGATCCACGTCGACCAGCAGTTCACGTTCCATGAAGCGATCCATATCGGCACCGATATCGAGATGACCGGCACCGTCGACCGCGTGAGGGAACGCGGCGGCGCCTACTTCGTGACGTTCACTGCCGTCGGCACCGCGGGCGGTGACATCGTGCTCGAGTCTCGCTCCACGTTCCTCATGTCCGACCAAGCCGCGTCCGAGTCGACAACCGACCGCATCGAGCCGCCCGTCGATCTGCGCGCGCCAAACGCGTATCCGGAACCGACCCGCGCCCCTGTCGCCGGCGAGGTGCGCTCGACGGCAAAGTCGGCGAGCCGGAGCGACCTCGTGCGGTACTCGGCGGCGACGCGTGACCTCAACCCGCTCCACTGGGACCACGCATCGGCGAGAGCTGCCGGTCTCAACGGCGTGGTCGTCCACGGCTTGTTGATGCTGTCGTGGATGGCGCAGCAGTGTTCGATCTACGGCGAAGGGCCGTCCCCCGTCGCGACCATCAAGGTTCGCTTCCGCAGCGCCCTCGCGCCTGCGATCGCTGCCACGGTCGAGTCCTCCGTGCGTGACCTGTCGCCCGACAGAGCGGACGCCCAGGTGACTGTTCGGGTGGTTGGCGGCGACGCCGATGTGGTCACGGGATCAGCAGTCGTGCGCGTCGCGGGGGTAACCCCATGACCCAACCAGAGGTCGAACGGTTTGACAGCGAGGAGCTCGTGAGTCGTGCGAGTTTGGGAGACCAGGCTGCGTTCGGCGAGCTCGTCAGAATTCACCAGCACGAGGTGTACACGTTGGCCGTCCGCATGGTCGCCGATCGAGAGCTTGCCCACGACGTCGCGCAAGAGGCGTTCGTACGGGCATGGCGCTCGATTGACCGTTTTCGCGGTGACGCCAAGTTCTCGACGTGGATGCACCGCATCACGGTCAACACCGCCTTCACTCACCGAGATCGCCGCAAGCGCCACGCTGCCGCTCCGCTCGACGTGGTCTACCAAGAACCCGAGTCGGAATCGCTCAGCCCCGAACGCGGCGGCGTGAGCGCCGCCATCCGCGGGCCGCTCGGCGAGGCGCTCGAAGCGCTCCCCGAGTCGTTGCGGTCGGTTGTGGTCCTCAAGGACGTCTACGAGTGGAGCCACACCGAGATCGCCGAACACCTCGACATCACGGTCACCGCCGCCAAGGTCAGACTCCACCGCGGGCGCAAGTCGCTGCGGGTATCCCTGTGGCGCCACCACAGCGAGGACGAAGTATGAACGCCAAGTGCACCATCGTTCGCATGCGCCTTCCCGGGGTCGACTCCGTCGACGAACTGGGGGAGCGACTCGCCACCCATATCGAGACCTGCCTGCGCTGTCAGGCTGAGTCCGCCCGCTACCGGACGCTGCGTCGTCAACTCGGTGCGCTCGCAGGCGAGAACTTGACGGCGCCTGAGACGCTCGTTCCTTCGGTGGTCGCTCAGTTCTCACCGAGCGAGGTCGACGAATCCGGCGAGCGCCGCATCGGCCTGCGCCGTGCCGCCGTGGCTGTTTCGGCGGCGGCCGGGGCAGCGGTTGCAGCGACTGCGGGGACGATCATCGTCGTCGGTCTGCGGCGTTCTCACCACGCCGCCTAAAGGAACCGTGGCCGCATTCCCACATCAGCCCTACGATGGGGGGGAGATCGGAGCTTTGTGCTTTGTGCCCGTCGCTCCATATACTCTCTGCTCGGGCCACAACCGGCCGGAGGGGTGTAGCTCCAATTGGCAGAGCGCCGGTCTCCAAAACCGGATGTTGTGGGTTCGAGTCCCGCCACCCCTGCCCACTCAGGAGGAGTGCAGTTGAACCGCGAGATGCGTCGCCTTCAGGCGAAAGAAGACGAGCGTGCAAAGAAGAAGCGCCGCGAGAGCGGTCAGCCGAAGAAGAAGCAGCGCGTCGGTATTCGTCAGTTCTTCCGTGAAGTACGGCAAGAGCTGAAGAAAGTCGCGTGGCCTTCACGCGAGGAACTCACTACGTACACCGTTGTGGTGTTCGCGGTGACGGCGGTGATCACGCTGTTCGTGTTCGGCCTCGACTGGGCCTTCTCGAAGGGCATTCTGTACCTCTTGGAGAACTTGACCTAATGAGCGAATCCACACAGGACACCCTCGACGACCAAGAGGAGACCGCTCCTGTAGAGGTCGAGCAGAAGCCGCTCAGCCCCTACGACCTTCCCGGCGGCTGGTACGTCATACATTCGTACTCCGGCTACGAGAACAAGGTCAAGGCGAACCTCGAGACTCGCGTCAAGTCGATGCACCTCGAGGACAAGATCTTCGACGTTGCCATTCCGATGGAAGACGTCGTCGAATACAAGGGCGGCAAGAAGGTCACCGTCCAGCGCAAGAAATTCCCGGGATACGTGCTCGTTCGCATGTATCTCGAAGACGACTCGTGGTATGCCGTGCGCAACACCCCGAGCGTCACCGGGTTCGTCGGTTCCCAAACCAAACCGGCGCCGCTGTCTCGGCGTGAGGTCGAGCGCATCCTCGGTGTTGAGAAAGAAGAAGGCAAGAAGGTGAAGCCCACGTTCAAGCCGGCCTGGGAGGTCGGAGAGACCGTCCGGGTGGTCGAGGGCCCCTTCGCCGATTTCAACGGCGTCATCGAAGACATCAATGTGGACCAGTCCAAGGTGCGGGTCCTCGTCGACATCTTCGGTCGTGAAACGCCGGTCGAACTCAACTTCGATCAGATCGTCAAGTACTAAATCCCGAGCGAGGTTCCCTGATGGGTCGCAAGAAACTGATGACCGTGTTGAAGCTGCAGATCCCTGCCGGACAGGCGAGCCCTGCTCCGCCGGTCGGTCCTGCACTCGGACAGCATGGCGTGAACATCATGGACTTCGTCCAGGCGTACAACAATGCCACGGCGAGCCAGGCGGGGACGATCGTCCCGGTGGAGATCTCGATCTACGAAGATCGCAGCTTCACGTTCATTACCAAAACGCCACCGGCGGCCGTTCTGCTTCGTCAGGCGGCGCGGCTCGAGAAGGGTTCCCCGGAGCCACACAGGGAGAAGGTCGGCAGCGTCACACGCGCCCAGGTACGCGAGATCGCCGAGATCAAGATGCCCGACCTCAACTCCAACGACATTGAAGGCGCCATGAAGGTCGTCGAAGGTACCGCCCGGTCGATGGGCATCACCGTCGACGGCTGACGCCTCCGACATCCACCAGTTGCCGGCGCACACCGGCCGGCACGCAAGAGTGGGAGGGGTTCATCGCCCCGCTTGAACCACAAGGAGCAACGATGAAGAACAGCAAGAACCGCACGAACGTCGACCGCGGCTTCGACAAACAGACGGTCTACGACCCCGAAGCGGCCGTCGGCCTGGTTCGTACCCTCGCATTCGCCAAGTTCGACGAGTCGGTCGACGCGGTCTACGAGTTGGGCATCGACCCCCGGCAGGCCGACCAGATCGTCCGCGGTACGGTCAGCCTCCCCAACGGAACCGGCAAGGATGTCAAGGTCGCTGTATTCGCCGAATCCGACCTGGCTCGCGAAGCAGAGGAAGCCGGCGCCGACGTGATCGGAGGCGCCGAACTCGCCGATGCGATGAAGTCCGGTGATCAGGCGCTCGATTTCGATGTCGTGATTGCAGACCCGGCGATGATGTCGGTCGTCGGCAAGCTCGGCCCGGTTCTTGGACCGCGCGGCCTGATGCCGAACCCGAAGAGCGGCACGGTCACCAAAGACATCGGCAAGACGGTTACGGCCTTCAAAGCTGGCCGTGTCGAGTACCGCAATGATCGCTACGGCAATGTGCACCTTCCGATCGGCCGGGTCTCGTTCGAGGCCGACACGTTGATCGAGAACCTCATTGCGGCTTCCGACGAGATCTTCCGGGCACGTCCGGCATCGACCAAGGGTCGCTACGTACGCACCGCATCGGTATCGTCCACAATGGGCCCCGGCATCAAGATCGACATCAGTCTCTTGGAGGATGCCATCAAGGAGAGTCGCTAGGCCACTGGTCGCGCGGCCCGATCCATCGGCGTCTGAACACAAACCAGTTGCCACGATCTGGCGCGTCCGCGATACTCTCTAGCACATAGCGGGGGACGCTTGGAGTATCCACTGCCGGAACGAACCACCACCGTTCCTGCCCGGGACCCCAAACCACCCTGAACACCTGACCAGTCGGTCCCTACCACGGCTGGTCGTGGGGTGGAGACGAGTAGATGGCTTCCTGGCCCGCTGTCTGCCCGAATCCTTGAGTGTGGGGTCCACCGAGGACCCAGGCCCACCGCATTGAGCAAGTGCCCGGCCCGCTGCCGGGCGCTTGCGCGTGCGGAGGAGCTT
>CAZONX010000143.1:0-4810 GCA_964581295.1 uncultured Acidimicrobiaceae bacterium | reverse complement strand
CGCGTAGGGATTGGACTCACCGGATGCGTACCAAGGTCATGCTCGGGATCGGTGCTGCCGTCGCCGTCGCGCTGGCTGTAGCACTCGTCGCAAGCGGCGGCAGTTTCGAGACCGCCAGCGTCGCGGTGCCTGCAGAAGGGGACCCGACTGCGGGCAAAGTGGCCTTCGAGGGAACGTGCGCAACGTGTCACGGGATTGGCGGCACCGGCACCAACCAGGGACCGCCGCTCGTGCATGACTACTACCGGCCCGGCCACCACGCAGACGGAGCGTTCACACTCGCAATCCGCAACGGCGTACAGCCGCATCATTGGAACTTCGGACCGATGCCGGCCCAGACGCACCTATCCGACCAAGACATCGCCGACGTAACCGCCTACGTCCGCACCATTCAGGAGGCAGCGGGAATCCGCTGAACACCATGGAACACATGACAGCAAGTCACGACGCCCCGCCGCATCAGAGCGCCCACGGCGACCACGAAGCCGACCCAGCATCACACGACGAGCACGCCGACCACGACAAACACGCCGGCCACTCGCCGGAGATGTTCCGAGACCGACTCCTGGTCAGTCTCCTCCTCACCGTCCCGATTCTCTACTTCTCACCTCAGATACAGGAGTGGTTCGGGTACGAAGCGGCCAGCTTCGCCGGCAGCGAGTGGGTGACGACCGTTCTCGCCACGCTCCTGTTCTTCTACGGAGGTGGCCCATTCTTGAAGGGCGCCGCCGCTGAGATGCGTGTCCGGCGACCGGGGATGATGACGCTCATCACGATCGCTATCACCGTGGCGTACACATACAGCGTCGCCGTCTCCCTCGGCTTCGACGGCGACGACTTCTACTGGGAACTCGCAACGCTCATCGACGTAATGCTGCTCGGCCACTGGATCGAGATGCGATCCGTCGTCTCGGCCTCATCGGCTCTCGACGAACTCGCAGCCATGGTCCCCGACGTCGCGCACCGCCTCGATGAGACCGGCGAGATCACCGACATCGACGTCGGCGAACTCGGCGTCGGAGATCGATTCGTCATCCGACCCGGGGAGCAGGTACCGATCGACGGGAAGGTCACCGAGGGCACATCGTCGATGAACGAGGCGTTCCTCACGGGAGAGTCGAAACCGGTCACGAAGACCATCGACAACGAGGTCGTCGCGGGGGCAATCAACGGCGAGGGCGTCCTCACCGCATCGGTCACGAGAATCGGGGATGACACAACGTTGTCCCAGATCATGCGACTGGTAGCCGACGCACAAGCGTCAAGGAGCCGATTCCAACAACTCGCCGACCGAGCGGCATTCTGGCTCACCATCGTTGCGATCGGTGTCGCAGGGCCAACGTTCGCGATCTGGCTCGGCGTAGGAGCCAGCGTCACGTTCGCGGTGACCCGAGCCGTCACAGTCCTCGTTATCGCCTGCCCGCACGCTCTCGGCCTCGCCGTTCCACTCGTCACATCGAATGCCACCGCAATGGCCGCCCGAAACGGAGTCCTCGTTCGAAACCGTGAGGCATTTGAGCGCGGCCGCGAGATCGGCATCGTCGCCTTCGACAAGACCGGCACGCTAACCCTCGGCAACTTCGCACTGTCGTCGGTCGACACCGACGGACTCGATCACGACCAGGCGCTTCAGATCGCTGCATCGCTCGAACGCGGATCGGAACACCCGCTCGCGCTCGTCTTCGTGGACGCCGCCAGCGAAGCCGACCTCGCACCCGTCGACGTGACCGACCTCGCCGCAGTGCCCGGATTCGGACTCACCGGCACCGTAGACGGTGTCACATATCGGATCGGCAGACCCGAATGGGCCTCTGACCTCGACGTGACCCTCCCGGCCGCAATTGTGGCTGGACTCGTCCGTGCCGACGACCGCGGTGACACCGCCGTCGTATTGATGAACGAGAACCGGGGCCTCGCAGTGTTCGCCCTCGCCGACGAAATCCGCCCGTCGGCCCTCGCCGCCGTCGAGGCGCTCCGAGAAATGGACATTGAACCCGTCATGATTACCGGAGATGCCGAATCGGTAGCAAGGACCGTCGCCGCCGAACTCGGAATCCAACGCTTCTACGCCCGAGTACTGCCACACGAGAAAGCAGAAATCGTCAAACGCCTCCAGAGCGACACGAAGGTCGCGTTCATCGGCGACGGAATCAACGACGCCCCCTCGCTCCTCAGCGCCGATCTCGGTATCGCCATCGGGGCAGGAACGAACGTCGCAATCGAAAGCGCCGACCTCGTACTCATACAAGACGACCCCGCCGGTGTGGCGAAAGCGCTGAATCTGTCGCGGCTGACGCGAACCAAGATGGTACAGAACCTCGCTTGGGCCACCGGCTACAACGTCATCGCGATCCCGCTCGCCGCCGGCGTAGGAGTCGCAGCAGGAATCCTCCTCAACCCCGCCGTCGGAGCGCTCCTGATGTCAATGTCCACCGTCATCGTTGCGTTCAACGCAATGGCAATGCGACGCACAAGCATCGGTTGACCGCGCCACCGAACGGAAAGAACACTCAATGGCATGCCGATTCACTCACCCAACAAGCAGAGACACGCGAAAGGAACGACCAATATGGCGAAGAAGGACAAGACGCGGACAGAGGCCACCCGAGGTGCCGATTCATCGCCGTGGCGCAAGCGACTGATCTGGATCGGTGGTGGCGCGCTCGTTGTCGGCCTCGTGGCCGTCGTGTTTCTCTCCAATCCCGCACTGCGTGGAGTCCCGGAAGGCACCGCCAACGTCGCCGTCGGGGCACCCGAGCATGTCGACGGTGACCTCCACGAGGACGGGGAAGTGCCCGCAGGAGGCGCCCACGACGAGATCTGGCAGAACTGCGGCTTCTACGCAGCAGAAGTGCGATCTGAGAACGCCGTCCACTCACTCGAACACGGAGCAGTGTGGATTACCTACGAGCCCGGTCTTGCCGAAGCCGAGCTGAACGTGCTTAGGGGTTTCACTGACGGATTCGACAAGGTGCTTGTCAGTCCAGTCGTGGGACAGGGATCGCCCATCATCGTGACGGCATGGGCGAACCAACTTGAGCTTCCGAACGCAAGCGACGCGCGCCTTGCGCAGTTCGTGAAGGAATTCGAAGGCTCGCTCGATTCCCCCGAACCCGGCGGCCGCTGCAACGGCGGTATCGGCACGCCCACAGCGTAGGGGTGACCGATGCCCGATCTGCGATCAACGACAGTGGCCACGACGATTGCGGTTGCGATTGCGCTTGCGCTTGCGATGATTCTGTCCGCATGTGCGCCAAGTCCTGCCACGGACTCGACGCAGGCGACGATTCCGTCCGCTGTGGCATTCACGGCAGACGAGTTGCCACCGATCCCGCAACTTGATATCGACCGCGTTGAGCAGGGCCAGATCATCTACGGCCAATACTGCTCGTCGTGCCATGGCGCCGACCTCACCGGCGAACCGAATTGGAAGGTGCGCAACGACGATGGAAGCCTCCGCCCACCGCCTCACGACAACAGCGGACACACCTGGCACCACTCCGACCAACTCCTTCTCAGCATCACGCGCGACAGCAGCGATCTGGCGGAAAGCCGGATGCCGCCGTTTGGTGACTCCCTCAGCGACGACGAAATCATGTCGATCCTCGAATTCCTCAAATCGGTATGGGGACCAGAAGAACGCGAGTTCCAGTGGCGAGTCACCTGGTCCGAGCAGCAGCGGACGGACAGCTGAGTAGGACGCCGGTTGTTCGCGCGAGACCCGTCAGCACCCACGGGCCAGAATTGCAGCCTTGATCGTGAATCGACGAAATAGCGGTATCCTGACAAAGCGAGCTTGGCGAATCACTTCTACGACAACACACAGGGTGGTCAAGATGACATGCACATTGGCAGCGGAGTGACGATCTCCATCCCAGCGACACCTGGCTCCTGGGGCACGCTATGAAGCCCCGCGCCGCGTTTCGCTTCGCCCCACTATTTCTCCTCCTCGCGGTGTTCGCCAGCGCCTGTAGCGCGGTCGAATCGACACCACCAGAGGCGTCCTCGGACACCGATGAACTCACCGGCGTGCGCATCGAAGTCCACGAAGCTCCCGGCTGAGGGTGCTGCACACAGTGGGTCGGGTACCTACAGGACAACGGAGCAACGGTCGAACAGCAAGAGAATCCAGATCTTGCGACGCTCAAGGCGGACGCGGGCGTACCAATCGAGGCGAGCTCGTGCCACACCGCCTTCGTTGATGGCTACGTCGTCGAAGGGCACATCCCTACCGCGGCCTTGAACACGCTGCTGGAAACGCGACCCGATGCCGTTGGCATCGCGCTGCCGGGAATGCCGCCGGACTCTCCGGGCATGGGTGGTACCGAGGAAACCTGGAATTCTCAGCCGGTGTTGTTGATCAACCACGACGGATCACTCGAACCGTTCGACTACTAACCGAACGGTCGGAGGCCCTGCGGCAGCTTCCACACGATTCGCTCCGTAGGGCAACCGCGAGTTGCCCACCACAAAGCTGCGATTGGTCCGCCATGAATCTGGTGGGCCACCGGTCTGGCATCTGACCCTGGCGTGGACTGTGGCCCATGAGCACTCGCTGAGGGTTGCACGGTGGCCCTACCACGTCACGGACCCCGGCCCTTCATACACCACTCCACCGGACGCTCACCGCCAGACCGGGGCGTGCAACACCACCCAGATCATCGCACGCAACACACCCAGCCGGATATGCGCTGGCCATAGTCATCGGCGGCAGGGATGGATCGCAGCGTCCGACTAGCCTGCGATTCGTACGATGCACGGCCAATGAAGGTAGAGCGTCATGGACGCAAAGGATATGAAGGTGATGGGA
>CAZONX010000142.1:2691-4864 GCA_964581295.1 uncultured Acidimicrobiaceae bacterium | reverse complement strand
TGGACGACGAACGGGCCCTCACGCGTTCTCTCATCGCTGCGGAGTTGCGGCGTCTCGCTGAGGATGCTTATCGAGATGGGGGCCGTCCGCTCGAATCGGAGGCGGAGTCAGAGCTGGCCGACGCCGTGTTCGACCGGGTCCACGGCTTGGGGCGGCTCCAGCCGTACATCGACGACCCGGACTTGGCCAACATCCATGTCAACGGCTGCGACAACGTGTGGCTCGTCTACCGGGACGGAACCAAGGTTCGCGGAGAGCCGGCTGCGGACTCCGACCGGGAACTGATCGACATCGTCGCATCGGCGGCACGACGGGCGGGCCGCAGCGAGAAACGGTGGGATCAGGTGTCATGGGAGCTCCACCTCCAGCTTCCCGGAGGAGAACGGCTCCACGCGGTGATGGGCCTGACCGGTCGACCGGCGATCACTATTCGCCGCCATGACTTCACCATCCATCGACTGAAGCACATGATCGACCTCGGTGTCATCGACGAAGGGCTGGCAGCGTTCTTCGCTGCTGCGGTTCAAGCGAAACTCAGCCTGATCGTGGCCGGAGGCACGAATACCGGCAAGACGACGATGCTGCGGTGTCTGCTGAACGAGATCCCGCCAGAGGAGCGGGTGGTAACGGTCGAGGACAACCTGGAGATTGGTCTCGACCGGTTCTCCGACCTCCACCCAGATCAGGTTATGTGGGAACGGCGCGGCGCGAACATCGAGGGTCGAGGCGAAGCGACCCTGGCCGACTGTGTGCGAGCGACGCTGCGTCAGAACCCCGACCGGGTCATCGTCGGTGAGATCCGAGGCGTCGAGGTGGTTGACATGCTGCGCGCCATGTCACAGGGCAACGACGGGTCGATGTCGTCGATCCACGCCGATTCCTCCAAGGGGGCGATCGTCCGCCTCGGCATGTACACGGCGGAAGCCGGCCTCGATGAGGAGACCTCCAACAAGTGGATCGCGAACGCTCTGGATCTCGTCATTCATCTGGGTTGGGTCAATGGTCTGCGCCGGGTCACATCGGTGCGAGAAGTGCTGGGAGCGGAGGCCCGCCAGATCGCCACGAATGAGGTCTACCGTCCGGCAGCCGATGGGAGAGCCGTCCCTGCTCCCGGGCCGACGATCCGGAACGACACTCTTGCCGCTCTGGTCGACGCCGGCTTCGATCCCTCGTACCTCGCGAACACATCCGGGTGGTGGTGAGCGTGCAGGTCCTACTCGCCGCCGGCATGGGTGCGCTCGCAGGCTTTGGAGTGTGGCTGGGGATCACCTCGGTGAGAGGTGTGCGTGTCATCCCCGCGGCCAGCCGGTTCGTCCCGAACGCGGTACGGCCCGAACGTGCCGCAGGGTGGCTCGTACTGGCCGCCGCCATTGGGTTGGTGATCGGTGTGGTGACCGGCTGGCCGGTGGCCGGGCTCGGAGCGGCAGTCGGTGTGCTCGCCGGACCAGCCGCACTCGGAGGCACCGCCCGACGGGAACAGGAAACCGCCACCGCCGAAGCCATCGCCACCTGGGCGGACATGATCCGGGACACAATGGCCGGAGCTTCAGGTCTCGAAGAATCACTCATTCAGACTGCGACGGTCGCTCCCGAAGCCATCAAGCCACAGTTGCAGACGTTTGCACTCAGGCTCCGGCACCAGCCACTCGAGGTCGCTCTGGACGGTCTTGCTGCGGACCTCGACCACTCATCCGCGGACCTGATCGTCGCCTCCCTCGACGCCGCCGCGCGTATGGAGGCTCGGGACCTCGGCGGTCTCCTCGCCCGCCTGGCCGAGGCGATCCGAGGTGACGTCCGCATGCGTACCCGGATCGAGGTTGGGAGGGCCCGGATCCGGACGTCTGCCAGGATCGCGGTCGCCACGACCGCGGCCACGGTCGTGTTTCTGTATCTGTTCGCCCGTCACCTCCTCGAGCCGTATGACACCGCGGCAGGACAGGTTTGGCTGGTTGTCGTGATGGCTGTGTTTTCCGGTGCCGGGTGGATGTTGCACCACTACAGCCACCTTGAGGTGCCCGAGCGTTTCACGCTCCGCCGCTCGCCTGTACAGGAAGGGGCGGGACGATGACGGTACTCGCAGCCATGGCCGCCGGCGCCGGGATCGGACTCGGGATCGTCCTCCTTCTGCGTGCGATTCATCCTCGCCCGGTGCCGCTCGCTACAGCTCTTGCAG
>CAZONX010000142.1:0-2591 GCA_964581295.1 uncultured Acidimicrobiaceae bacterium | reverse complement strand
CTGATCGAGGTTGGCCTCACCCGAATCGGGATCCAGGTCCGCGACGAGCGAGGCACCATGTCAACCGAAGCAGCCGTCCTCACCGGCGTTCTCGTCGCTATCGCCGTCGCCGCCGGCGTAATCCTCATCGCCAAGATGCGGTCGAACGCCGAAGCGATCCCGGACAACGTCGCCCCGCCGGGCAACTGATCGAAACGGTTGTGTGATGGAGACGAGACGACACCGACGCGAGACGGGACTTACGTCCACCGAACTGGCCGTACTCATGCCCGTCCTCATCGCGCTCGTCCTCGTCCCGTTCCAGGTCGCGTTGTGGTGGCACGCCAAACAAGTCGCCGACGGCGCTGCGCGCGAAGCCATAGACGCCGCCCAGGTGGTCACCGCCACAGAAGCCGACGGAATGAGAGCAGCCCAATGGTTCCTCGACGCTGCCGGCAACATCACCGAATCCGACGTGACCGTTACCCGCACCGCCGACACCGTCACCGCTCAAGTCACGGGACGAGCACCCCGACTCCTCCCCGGATTCGACTGGCGAGTGACCGCCTACGCAGTCGGTCCGGTTGAACGCTTCATCCCGGAGCCGGACCGATGACGCTCCTCCATGCTCAACGAGGGGCGGTCTCGACCGAACTGGCGGTACTCGCACCGCTGCTGATCGGGTTCATGCTGCTCGTCGTATTCGCCGGACGAGTCGCCCAGGCCGAAGGCGACGTCGCACACGCAGCTCACGAAGCCGCCCGGGCAGCATCGCTCGTGGCCAGCCCCGCAGCAGCAGTGGAAGCGGGAGAGGAAACGGCTGCCGCCAACATCGCCACCGGTGCCGTGGGCTGCCGGCACCTCGACGTGTCGGTCGATACCGGCGATTTCGGTGCCGGAGGCCAAGTAGTCGTCACCGTGACGTGTGAAGCGTCCTTCGCCGACATCGCCATGCTCGCCGTCCCCGGCAGTCGCACCTTCACAGCGACCGCCGTCGAAGTCATCGACACCTACCGCGCCGACGCCGGGAGCTTCCCATGAGCCACGGCGTCACCGGCGAGCGGGGGGCGGTCTCCACCTTTTTGGCAGTGATCGCTCTCGCATTGCTCATGGCAGCCGGACTCGCGATCGACGGCGGACGCAAAGTGAACACCCTCCGAGAGGCAAGCCATCTCGCCGACAACGCAGCCCGAGCCGGCGCTCAGGCAGTCGACCTCGACACCCTACGAACCACCGGAGACCTACTCCTCCTACCCGACCAAGCCGCCACGAGAGTCGACGAGTACCTCACTCCACTCGGCCACACCGCCATCGTCACCGTCGCTGGAGACACGGTCACCGTAACCGTCACCCTCACTGTCGACCCGGTCCTCCTTCCCATTGGAACGATCACCGTCACTGCCACAGAAACCGCCGCCGCCATCACCCAGGAGCCCTGATGCGACATGCCAACAACTTCGCCCGTGGCCTCGGTGCCCTCATCGCCGTCGCGTTGTTCGTTGTCGGAGTACCGATCGCACTGATCACATACGTCGGATGGCCACTACCCACAACGCTTCCGACGCTCGACGAAATCCAACTCGCCCTACGCAGTGGCATCAACCCCCAGCTCCTGATCAACACCCTTGCTGTGGTCGTCTGGTTCACCTGGGCGCAACTCGTCGTCGTCTTCACCGTCGAAGCGGCTGCTGCCATCCGTGGCGGATCCGCCCGTCGTCTACCCGTTCTCCCAGGACTCCAACCGGCAGTCGCCCAACTCGTTGCCGCCATCACCCTGGCCGTTGCCACCATGGGGCCACTCCGCGTCGCTCCAGCCGTCGCAACACAGTTCCAAGCCCACGTCCCAGCCGGCCACGCCACGGTCGAAGTCGCCGATCAGCCGGTACCGGTCATCGTGCCCGATGCCTCTTCGCATCGGCGCACACCGGTCGAGTCCCCTCATCCCACATACCGGGTCGGACGCCACGACACGCTCTGGCAGGTTGCCGAGAGCACTCTTGGCGACGGTCGACGCTGGCAGGAGATCCGCGACCTCAACATCGGACGGACCATGGCCGACGGTCATCGCTTTGCTGAAACCACGGATCGTCTCACGCCGGGCTGGTTCCTCATCCTCCCCGACGGCGCACAGACAGTCGAAGAGACGGGCGACACCCAGGACCGGGCCCTCGCCGAGATCACCGTCGAGAGCGGCGACAACTTCTGGACGATCGCCGAACAAACCCTCACGACTGCATGGGGACGTGCCCCTTCCAACAGCGAGACAGCCGGCTATTGGCAACAGCTCGTCGATGCGAACCGGCACAGACTGTTGCCGCCGCACGATCCGAACCTCATCTATCCCGACCAACGCTTCGACCTGCCCCCCATCCTCCCCGACTCGAACACCGAAGAACCCGGAGAGACAATCCATCCAAAGCCCGCTGAATCCCAGAGATCACACGAATTCACCGTCGAACGAGGCGACAGCTTCTGGAGCATCGCCGAGGACACCCTCGCCGAGACCTGGGAACGCACCCCATCCAGCGGTGAGACAGCCGACTACTGGCACCATGTCGTAGACGCCAACCTGGACCGCCTCCTCCCGCCGCACGACCCGAACCTCATCTACC
>CAZONX010000141.1:0-4957 GCA_964581295.1 uncultured Acidimicrobiaceae bacterium | reverse complement strand
GAGAAAACCCTTGGGAGATGTGGGATTCCCAAGGGTTCTCTTCGTAGCGGGGGCGGGATTTGAACCCGCGACCTTCGGGTTATGAGCCCGACGAGCTACCAGACTGCTCCACCCCGCGTCGCTGTGGAAGACGCAAGTATACGAAGCGGGTCCGCCTATCGCCACAGCCTTCCAGTGACGATCCGCGACTCGTCCGAGTCGTCGCCGACCAGCGTCGGAACCGCCGACGACGAATTCGGCGACCGACCATCACGAACGCGAGTGCGAGACGAAGTGGGATCACGAATGTTGCCGGGAGGCGACCGCTTCGCTGGAGGTTGTCGGACATGACGGCCACAGATTTCGAGTGCAGAAACGAGGAGGAGAGCTAGCGAAGCACCGCGTGCACAGGTTTGGCACCGTCACAAAGGACATCGTTGGGCCGCTCAGAAAGTGGCCCTCGCGTTCTGTGGGCTCAGGACGTCAAATAGGACCTGGCGAACCCTGGGTACGCGTCGGGGCAGTTTCGCTGTCGACGCAGTCAAAACGTTCCTATGCGTCGGTGGTGGTGTCGCCGGTCCCCGCGCTTTCCTCTGCGGCATCCTGCCGGTCGTTCGCCGCCATCAGGAGTCGGGTCGCCTCTTCGACGGCAGCCTGCGCCTCCTCGATCTTCTGCGCCCAGAGCACCAGGTCGCCGCTCCGTATCGCCTCATCAGCGTCGATGAACGCCTGATCGGCACGAGCGAGCAGCTCCACGATCTGTTCCTCGAGTGTGCCGGTCGGCGGTTCGGCGGTCCCAGAATCGCCTGGGTCCCCGCCGTTGCCGTCCGGCACACCAAACACGGCCGTGAGCGCCTCAGAAAGGCTGTCGCGCATCTCGATCTGGCCGTTGAATGACACGACAACACGCTTGAACTCCGGGATTCCGGTGCTTGACGCCTCATCGTTCGCGCTGATGTAGATCGGCTGGACGTAGAGCAACGACTGTTCGATCGGAATCACGAGCATGTTGCCCTGGATCACCCGGGAACCTCCCTGGCCGAGCAGCGTGAACTCAGACGAGATCTCGGGATTCTGGTTGACGAAGTTGCCGACCTGGCCCGGACCGTCGATCTGGCTGTCCGATGGCAGCCCGTACTCGATGATCCGTCCGTACTCCTCGAGCGGACCGCTCTTCGCGACCATGAACGACACCATGTTCGGACGTCCGCGCGGCGTGAACGGCTGCATCAGCAGGAACGACGGACGGTCCTCCCCCGGCAGCTTCATCAGCAAGTAGTACGGCAGCATCGGATTGAATTCCTGGCCGCTCGCATCGACGAACCGTCCCCGCAGCGCAGGGCGCGGCGAGGTCGACGGATCGCGAGCGATCTGCCACGGATCCGACACCGTGAAGAACTGGTCGGGGTTGGTCATGTGATAGAGCTGGTACTGGTCGGTTTGGATCCGGAACAGATCCTCCGGATACCGGAAATGCTCGATGACCTCTGGCGGCAGCTCCGAACCCGGAAGGAACACACCAGGGAAGATCGCTTCGTTCGCCTGGATGATCGGATCGTCGGGATCGATCACGTAGAGATCGATCGTTCCGTCGTATGCGTCAACGACGGCCTTCACCGAGTTGCGGATGTAGTTGAACTGATTCGGCAACCCGGCGCCGGCGTTGAGGCGGGCGGTATTTGCGGGGGCGGAGTAGGGATACCGGTCGGTGATCGTGTACAAGTCCATGACCCACTTCAGTCGCCCATCGGCAATCACGATGTAGGGGTCGGCGTCGCCGTAGAGGAACGGCGCGAGGCGGCTGATTCGCGAACGGAGATTGCGTTCGAGCAGCACCTTCGAATCGCTGTCCAAGCGGTCGGAAATCAGCGTGTCGAGATTCCCGAAGCGCAGCGCCCAGGCCGTCCGTTGGAAGAAGCCACCGAGGTCGACGCCGCCATCACCGTCGTAGGAGTTCGTCGCGACATCGGCGCCGCTCGAACCGATTGGGAAATCGACCTCCTGCTGGCTCGTCCCCGCGATCACGTAGTCGGTCTCGGCGTGATCCGAGAAGTAGATCCGGGGCTGGTCGATGTTGAGGCTGGGATCGTCCGACAGGTTGACCGGCGGGATGTCCTTCACCAGGAAGTCGGGCTGGCCCTGCCTGGTCACGTCGTTCGCCGGGCTCAACACCGATCCGAACCCGTGCGTGTATACCAGGCGTTCGGTGACCCACCCTTCGCCCGGTATGCCCGGCTCTTCGAGTTCGCGGGCCGAAACCATCACCTGCGTGAGTTCGCCGTCGATCTCGTAGCGGTCCACGTCCACATCGCCGATGTCGTAGTAGGTGACGATGTTCTGGAGCTGTCGATAGGTGACGTTCAACACACCAGGATCCCACAACCGGATGTTGTCGATGGTGGTTGCATTCGCCTCGAGGTCCCCGGGGGTCAGGGTCGGGGAAGCGGCGAAGGGCTCGAGCTCAACATCAGCGAGCCCATAGGCCTCCCGCGTGTACTCAATGTTGTAGGCGACGTACTCCGATTCCTTGTTGACCTCGTCGGGTTCGACCGTCAGGCGCTGAATCAACGCCGGATACACGCCGCCGACGATGATCGATGTGATCAGCCAGAGTCCGACGGCAACGAGCGGGAGCGTCCACCCCCGGAACCACAGGTTCACGAGGAGGATCACGGCTGCGATCAACGAGATGACCATGAGCAGGTTGAGTGCCGGCACCTGTGCGTTGACGTCGGTGTACGAGGCGCCAAACACCTGCCCTCGGGAGCTGTAGAGGAGGTCCCACTTGTCGAGTTGATATCCGGCCACCTTCAGCAAGGCGAGGAGGGCGAGCAGGATCGAGACGTGGGCTTTGACGCCCGAGCTCGTTCGCTTCCCCGGGCCCTGGATGTTGATCCCACCGTTGAGGTAGTGCACCGCAACAACGATGAGCGTGAGGACGAGGACCAATTGGAAGGCCCACGCGAACACGTCGCGCAGGAACGGCACGTCGAAAACGTAGAGGCCGATGTCATGATTGAAGATCGGATCAGCGAGGCCGAACGATCCGCCTCGCGAGAACAGGAGCCAATCCTCCCACCATGCTGCAGCGCCCACGCCGAGCAAGATTCCGAAGAAGGCCGATGCGCCGAAGCGGAGGCGGCCAGATCGAGGCTCCACCCACGTCTGGTAGCGCATCAGGAGTTCCTCGTCTGGGCTCCCCGGCATTACGCCGCGGCGCGGGGAGATGCGATCGACCAGGTAGAGATTCAGCCACACGATGCCGATCGCCACAAGCGACGCGGCGAGCACGAGCCACAGGCGCGTGAATACCAACGTTGTCCACACACCGACCTGGCCGACACTCGAATACCACAGGTAGTCGGTCCACAGGGTCGCCATCGACCGGAGGAAGATGAGGCCTACGAAGCCGACACCGAGGACGATCCACAGGATCCTGCGGAATCGACCCTTCTTCTTCTTCTTCACATATGGAATGGGTTCGGGATTGATCACAGGCCGAGTTTACGAGGATTGGCGCGTCAGCGAGACGGCACCACGGTGCAGGCGCACTCGAGCCTCGCTGGGGGTGCCGACGTTCCGGCCGGCGGACCGTCTCCGATCCGCCACGGACCCTTGTTTGCCGGACATTCAGGACACGCTCGTCCTGACTCGGCCACAGCCGCCTTTGTCACGCCGAGATCGGCCAGGGCGGCGGTGACGCCCACGTGGTAGGCAGAGCGGGAGGCGAACCGGACCCGGCGCTCGGCGTCGTCGGTCCGCCAAGACCGGAAGACCCGTGAGAGCGAGGCGCCGGTCTCCCGCTGGCCGGCGCCCGAGGCACGGGAGCGGGCAATGGAGGCCTGGGTCGCTTCGAGCAGTGCTGTCGCGAAGTCTTCCGACAAGTCCGGGGCCGTGGCAGCGTCAGGCTGCGGGGTCTCATTGGTACCGAGCATCTCTGCAGCCGCCGTGAAGCCCGCCACCATGCTCTCGTGGGTGAGAACGGCGAGGGATTCAAACACCTCGTCGGCGACGATCGAACCATCCGGCTCCCAGCCTTCGGTGAGGCGCAAGTCTTCGAGCGATCGGTTCTGGGCTTCGACGAGGTGGCGCTTCACCGTGCGCAGGGCTCGGTTCTGGACGGGGAGCAGCAAGCGCTCGCGGAGCTCGAACGGGTCGAGATCGGTAGTCGGTGCGGGGGCTGCGACGGCCTTGGGGTCGGCGACTGGATCTGGTTCGAATATCGCCTGCTCCTCGGCATGCTCCTCTGTTTCCGTCGGGGACACACCAGGTGGGGTGGGTTCGGCGGGGAACTCCGGGACTTGACCCCCTCCGTCAACGACTTCGCCGCTACCACCTCCCCCTGAGGGGGAGGACACGTCAGCAGTCGGCGGCGAGGTCGGCTCGGGATCGCGGAGTTGGGCAAAGAGGCCGGCGAGCGGGTCCGGGGCCGAGGCCGGTTCGGACTCGGGTTCCGGGGTGGGTTGCCCCCCTGCTTCGTCACTGCGCTCCTCCGCGTCCCCCCGCCCTTCGGCCGAGCGGACGGAAGACGGATCGAGTTCGCTGACAGACTCCAGAGTCTCGCTCTCGGGCTGACCCTCTCCGTCGCCTTCGGCGACACCTCCCCCTGAGGGGGAGGACACCTCGAGGGCGGGTTCGGGGCTGGCAGCTGGCAGCTGATTGCTCGTAGCTGCCTCGGGGGTGGGTTGCCCCGCTGCTTCGGCACTGCGCTCCTCCGCGTCCCCCCGCCCTTCGGCCGAGCGGACGGAAGACGGATCGAGTTCGCTGACAGACTCCAGAGTCTCGCTCTCGGGCTGACCCTCTCCGTCGCCTTCGGCGACACCTCCCCCTGAGGGGGAGGACACGTGGGGCGCGGGCACTGAGCTGGTAGGCGTCTCGGGCTCGGGGCTGGCAGCTGGCAGCTGGTAGCTGGTGGCCGCCTCGGCACCCGGGGACTCTCGCAGCGCTTCCACCTCGGCGGCCATGGCATCGGCGTCGA
>CAZONX010000140.1:0-5061 GCA_964581295.1 uncultured Acidimicrobiaceae bacterium | reverse complement strand
GCGAAGCTCATGCCGCGCCTGGTGATCGTGGCCGACAGCGTGCCAGAGCGCGCCGACCTGGCCAAAGAGAACTTCGGTTTCGAAACCGCAACCACCGACTGGCGGGCGGTCGTCGATCACCCCGATGTTGACGTGGTGACGATCGGCGCTCCGAACAAGCACCACCGCGAGATCGCCGTCGCCGCGGCAGCGGCCGGCAAGGCCATCTTCTGCGAGAAACCGGTCGGCGAGGCACCCGACGTCACTGCCGAGATCGAATACGCCGCACGCCGCGCCGGCGTGGTCACCGGGGTCGGTTTCAACTACCGGTGGGCCCCACTCGTCCAGCACCTCAAGGCGCTGATCGAGGAAGGACGCCTCGGCGACCTCACCCACTATCGCGGGCGCTTCTTCTCGATGTACGGGCGAGACCGCCTCGGCATGCTGAGCTGGCGGTATCTGCTCGAGGAGGCCGGATACGGAGTCCTCACCGACATCATGTCCCACACGGTCGACATGGCGCACTACCTCGTCGGGCCGATCAGCCGCGTGGTAGCGACCAAGGAGATCTTCATCAAGGAACGCCCGCTACCCAAGCCGGGTGAGGGCACGCACTACGACCGGGGATCGCCCGACGATCCGACCGGCGCTGTGACCAACGAGGACTACGTGGGTGCTCTCGTCGAGTTCCGCAACGGCGTGCGGGGCACACTCGAAGTCGACCGGTCCATCTTTGGCCCGCAGAGCGAGATGGCGTTCGAGATCAACGGCTCCCGTGGCGCCGGAGCCTGGAATCTCGAAACAATGAACGAGCTCCAGCTCTACCTCCCCGAGGAGACGCCGGCCGACGGCTACGTGCGCGTCCTCGCCGGCGACGCCTTCCCGCACCACGGCAACATCGTCCCCGGCGGCGGAAATCCGATCGGGTACGAGGACCTCAAGGTCTTCGAGGACTTGGAGTTCCTCCGGGCGGTAGTAGGTCAACGCGAGGCATCGGTCACCTTCGCCGATGCCCTGGCCGCCGCCGAAGTCGAGGCAGCGATGACCCGCTCGTGGGAGTCGGGAACCTGGGAAGACGTCACGAGCCTGCGCATCGACTGAGGGAGAGCACCATGGACATGTACGTAGGAGGCCGCTGGCAGAGTGCAGTCGAATGGATCGACGTTGTCGCTCCCTACTCCGGCGAGGTCATCGACCGGGTGCCGGCCGCCACTGCGGAACAGGTCGAGGAGGCGCTGAACACCGCCGTGCGTGGCGCCGCCGTCATGCGCAATCTCGGCGGTGCCGCGCGGGCCGACATCCTCCGCAGAGCGGCCGACTTGCTCGACGCCGATGTTGAACGGATCGGCCGCACGATCAGCCTCGAGACCGGCAAGCCCATTGGCGAGGCTCTTGGCGAGGCCGGCCGACTCGGCGAGATGTTTCGCCTGTCGTCGTTCGAAGGCACACAGATACGCGGCGAGACCTTACCGCTCGACGCGCAGGCAGGAGCCGAGGGCAAGTTCGGATTCACGCTGCGCATCCCGACCGGGATCGTCGTCGCGATCACACCGTTCAACTACCCGGGCCTGCTCGTGGTGCACAAGATCGGCCCGGCGCTGGCAGCAGGCAATGCCGTGATCCTCAAGCCGGCGTCACAAGCGCCGCTCACCGCCTTGATCATCACCGAGAAGCTGGCGGAGGCCGGCCTTCCCGAAGCAGCGCTCCAGACCATCACCGGCGGTGGCGCAGCCGTCGGGATGGCGCTCGTTGCCGACCCCCGCGTGCGGAAGGTCTCATTCACGGGGAGCACAAGCGTCGGAGAGGAGATCACCCGGGTGGCGGGGGTGAAGCGGTTGTCCCTCGAACTCGGCGCCAACTGCCCGACGATCGTGATGCCCGACGCCGATCTGCAACTGGCCGCCGACGCCAGCGCCGCCGGAGGCTACGTGAACGCTGGCCAGGTCTGTATCTCGCTCCAACGCGTCATCGTGCACGAAGACGTCTACGACGACTACCTCGACGCGCTCCAAGGTCCGGTTGAGGCGTTCCGCATGGGCGACCCGTTGCTCGCCGACACCAAGATCGGCGCCATGATCTCGGAGAAGGAGGCGGTTCGCGTGGCCGGTTGGATCGACGAAGCCGTCACGGCAGGGGCTCGCGTCGTGGTCGGCGGCGAGCGGGACGGAGCCAAGCTCTCCCCCACCGTTGTGGCCGACGTCACATCCGACATGAAGCTGTCGCAGCAGGAGGTCTTCGGTCCCACGTTGAGCGTGACCAGGGCCGCAACCATCGACGAGGCAATCGCTCTGGCAAACGACTCGAGCTACGGACTCGGCGCCGGGATCTTCACGAAGGACGTGACGAACGCGCTGCGCTTCGCCCGCGAGGTCGATGCCGGCGCAATCCACATCAACTGGACACCGCTCTGGCGGGCCGACCTCATGCCGTACGGCGGGCTGAAGGGCAGCGGGATCGGCAAGGAGGGCATCCGCTACGCGGTGGAAGAAATGACGGAACTCAAGACGGTCGTGATCCACGGCCTGGATGGGTGATCGCTGTGATCGAGAACCACGCAAAACACCGCCTTGCAGCCGGCGAGACGGTCGTCGGCTGCTTCGTCCGCTACTCGAACGCGACCCTCGCCGAGTTCATCGCACTCGGCGGCTGGGATTTCCTCGTTCTCGATGCGGAGCACGGCACGCTGGCGCCGCGCGACGTCGAGGATCTCTCTCGGGCCTGCGAACTGCACGGCGTCACGCCGATCGTTCGGGTGACCACCAACGAACCGTCGACGATCCTCCGCTTCCTCGACGCCGGCGCGCACGGGATGCACGTCCCGTGGGTTGATTCAGGTGAAGCGGCAGAGGCCGCCGTGCATTCGGCCAAGTATCAGCCACGCGGCGCACGCGGGCTTGCAGCGACCCGCTCGGCGGGCTTCGGCATGCAGGCGCCGATCGGTGACTACGTCCGGCAGTCGAACGAAGAGACGCTGGTCGTCGTGCAGGTTGAGACCGCCGAGGGTGTCGCCAATGTCGAGCACATCGTCGAGGTCGACGGCGTCGACGTCGTGTTCATCGGACCGACCGATCTCGCCCACTCACTCGGGCACGTCGGCAACCCCTCGCACCCGGAGGTCCAGACGGCGATGAACCGCATCGCGCACGTTGTGAACGCGAGCGACAAAGCCCTCGGCATCTTCGTCGGCAGCCCCGCCGACGCCCTCGACTGGAGAGAACGCGGTGCCCGCTATCTGACCACAGGCCTCGAACCACTGCTGTCCGGCGCAATGCGCAACTATCTGGAAACCATTCGCAATGCAGAAGGAGCAACCCCATGAACACGATTCGACTCACGACCGCACAGGCGATCGTCAAGTACCTGGTTGCCCAGCGAACGGTCATCGACGGCGACGAAGTGCAGCTGTTCGGCGGTGCTTTCGGCATCTTCGGCCATGGCAATGTCGTGTCCCTCGCCGAGGCGCTCTACCCGGTTCAAGACGTGCTGCCGACCTGGCGCGGCCACAACGAACAGTCGATGGCCCTGGCCGCTGTTGCCTACGCAAAGGCGAAACGCCGCCGCCAGATCATGATCGCCACGTCATCGGTCGGACCCGGGTCGTCAAACATGATCACCGCGGCCGCCACGGCGCACGCCAATCGTCTGCCGCTCCTCATCTTTAGCGGTGACACGTTCCAGCATCGCTTCGTTGATCCGGTTCTTCAGCAGATCGAGCACTTCGACTCGCCATCGACCACAGTCAGCGACGCCTATCGCGCCGTCACCCGCTACTGGGACCGCATCACCCGCCCAGAGCAGATCATCCAGTCGCTCCCCCAAGCGATCGCAACGCTCACCGATCCCGCGGACTGCGGACCGGTCTACATCGGCTTGCCCCAGGACATCGCGGCAGAGGCCTACGACTATCCCGTCGAGTTCTTCAAGACGCAGGTGCGCTACATCCGCCGCCCGATCGCCGACCCGAGAGACATCGAGCGAGCCGCCGCGACGCTGCTCGCTGCGGAGAAGCCGCTGATCATCGCCGGCGGCGGTGTGCACTACTCAGGAGCCGTTGCGGAACTCACCGCCTTCGCCGAGAAGCATGGCATCCCCGTGACTGAAACGGTGGCCGGGAAGGCAACGCTGCTCGCCGATCATCCCAACTTCGTCGGGCCGATCGGCGTCACCGGCAGCACGTCGGCGAACGTCATGGCGGATGACGCAGACGTCGTGCTCGCCGTCGGAACTCGGCTCCAGGACTTCACGACCGGTTCGTGGTCCATCTTCGGAAACGAGTCGATGTCGCTGGTGTCGCTCAACGTCGGTCGCTTCGACGCGACCAAGCACCAGGCACTCTCGGTGATCGGCGACGCGAAGACCTCGCTCGACGCGCTGGAACAGGCGATCGGTGACTACCGAGCGCCGACATTGTGGCTCGAACGCGGGGCTGCGGAGCTCCGCTCCTGGTACGACTATCTCGACGAGTTCACGGCGGGCGACTACGACCCGCTGACGTACGCCCAGGTCATCCGTGCCGTCAACACGATCTGTGACCCGAGCGACTACCAGGTGAGCGCAGCCGGCGGCCTGCCGGGCGAGTTGAACATGGGATGGCATTCGAAGTCGATCGGCTCATTCGACGCCGAATACGGATACTCATGCATGGGCTACGAAATCGCCGGCGCGTGGGGAGCGAAGATGGCGCTCCCCGACCGCGACGTGATCAGCTGGGTCGGAGACGGCTCATACCTGATGATGAACTCCGACATCTACTCCACGGTCATGACCGGCCACAAGGTGATCTTCCTTCTCTGCGACAACGGCGGCTTCGCCGTGATCAACCGACTCCAGGTCAATACCGGCGGCGAGGAGTTCAACAACCTGCTCCACACCACACGGCATGAGCGGATGTTCCGCGTCGACTTCGTGAAACACGCCGAGTCGATGGGCGCGATCAGCGAGAAGGTCACCACGATCGACGAGTTCAAGGGCGCATTTGCACGAGCCAAGGCAGCCGACCGGAGCACCGTGATCGTCATCGAAGTCGCCCAGTACGACTGGACCGAAGGCGGCGCCTGGTGGGAGGTCGGGATACCCGAGGTT
>CAZONX010000139.1:0-5068 GCA_964581295.1 uncultured Acidimicrobiaceae bacterium | reverse complement strand
ACCAACCGCCGGTCCGAGTCTTGGCTCCGAGGTCTCGGTTCTGATTCTGCCGTGGACTCCTAGGGTGTGAACAATGACCAACGACCGACGTGATCTCACGGAGGGGTTTCTCTTCACGGATCAATACCAGCTCACGATGTCGCAGCTCTACTGGAAATACGGGCTGCATGAGCGGACGGCCCAGTTCGACTACTTCTTCCGCCGATACCCGGACTACGGACGGCACCAAGCGGGCTACGCGGTGTTCGCCGGCCTCGACTGGCTGCTCGATTGGATCGAGACGACGCGGGTCCGAGACGAGGATCTCGACCAGCTCCGCGGCCAGCACGATGCAGCAGGCCGCCGTCGGTTCGACGACGGATTCCTGTCGTGGCTTGCAGAGACCGGTGGTTTCGGCGGCGTCTCCATTCGTTCGGTTCCTGAGGGGCGGATCGTGCACGGCCATGAGCCCATTGCCGTCGTGGAAGGGCCGCTGGCCGTGGCGCAGATCCTCGAGACCTCGTTCCTCAACCATCTCAACTATCAAACCCTCGTTGCTACCAAGGCATCGAGGGTCGCTGAGGCGGCAGCCGGCGGTCCGGTTCTCGAGTTTGGCATGCGTCGGGGTCCGGATGTCGGTGCGAACGCCGGTACGCGAGCAGCCCTGATCGGCGGCGCCGACGCTTCGAGCAATGTCGGTGCTTCGTCTGCCATGGGCGTGGATCCACAGGGCACGCATGCCCATTCAATGGTGCAGTTGTTCATGGCGCTCGGCGAGGGCGAAATCGGGGCGTTCCGTGCCTACGCCGCCACCTACCCCGACGAGTGCGTGCTGCTGGTCGACACGATCGATACGCTCGAGAGCGGCATCCCCAACGCCATCCGGGTCTTTGAGGAGCTGCGCGCCGACGGCCACGAACCGATCGGGATCCGTCTGGACTCGGGCGACCTGGCTCACCTGGCCGTCCGGGCGGCACAGATGCTGGACGATGCGGGCTTCCCGGATACCCGGATTGTGCTGTCGTCGGAGCTCGACGAGCTGGCGATGTGGCAGATTCGTGCACAGATCGTCGAAGAGGCGCCTCGCTACGGCGTCAACGGCAACGCCGTGCTCCGCCGCCTCACCTACGGGGTCGGGACGCGGCTGATCACGTCGCAGGGCTATTCCGCGCTCGGCGGTGTCTACAAGCTGGTGGCGATCGACGGCGAAGGGGAGTGGATCCCGGCGATGAAGATTTCGGACACGCCGGAGAAGATGCCAATCCCCGGGGACAAGCGCGTGTGGCGGATCTACGACCAACGGGGTCTGGCGACCGCCGACGTCGTCTCCGCCGGTGACGAGGATCTTTCCTTCGGCGGCAGCCTCGAGCTCTACCACCCGCACCGCGAGGGGATCGCCCGCCACCTCGACGGGATTCGCGATGTCGAGGAACTCGTCGTTCCTGTTTACGGAGATGGGGAGCGGATCGGATCGCCGCCGTCGCTCGACGAGATGCGGGGGCGCAGATCGCTCGACCTGGAACGGCTCGACACGGGCGTGCGGCGTCTCGTCAATCCACACGTCTATCACGTGTCGCTCACCAAACAGGTGAAGGAGCTTCAGGGGGAGATGATCGCGAGGGAGCGAGGCTTCGGCTAGGCGCCCTCGACGCGGGCCTTGAGGGCCGCATTCATCGAATTGAAACCGGCCTCGGTCTTCCTCGCGACCATCGGCCACAAGATCGGAGCCAGGGCGCCGCTGAAGTCTTCACTCTGCGTGAATCGGACCGTGTCGGCGTCGATTGGCTCGATGTCGAACTGGTGATGGCCGTCGAACAACCCCTTGAACCCGAGCTTGCCAAGCCAAGCGAACCGTCGGGCCGCCTCGACCTTGGTGACAGTGGGGGAGAACGACATGGCCCTGCTGCCGGGATTCTGGATGCGGACCGCGAGCTGATCGCCCGTTGTCGGGTCGCCCGTGATCTCACGAACGAACGGGTTCCATTCGGGGTAGGCGTCGAAGTCCATCAGCGTATTCCAGACGGCTTCGGGGCTGCCCTCGATGGTGATGTTGGTGGTGAGTTGCTTCACGGTTCCTCCTATTGCGACACGATGTAGCGTTAACGTAGTCTGATGATGGTAGTAATGCAACTGAAAGTTGCGTTAGGATTGACGCATGCAATCCATGAAGAGACCCGGCGGCCGTTCCGCCCGTGTGCGGGCTGCCGTGCTCGAGGCGACGGTCCTCGAACTCGGCGAGTTCGGTTGGCGTTCGCTCAGCGTCGACCGCATCGCCGCGCGGTCAAGCGTGCACAAGACCACGATCTACCGGCGATGGGGGAGCGCCGATCGTGTGGTGCTCGATGCCCTGCTCGAGCGGGGCAGTGAGGGTATTCCGATCCCTGACACCGGCGACCTCGGCGACGACCTGGTCGGTCTGGGACGATCGATCGCCGCCGGCATCACCGATTCGATCGGCCGTGCGCTCGCAGCGGCCATCATCAGCGAACCGGACTCACCGACGATCCAGCGCCTGGCCGACGCCTTCTGGTCCCAACGGTTCGAAGAAGCCCGGGTGATCGTCGATCGGGCGATCGGGCGCGGCGATGTCGCAGCGTCGGCCGACACCGGCCAGATCGTTGAGACCGTCGCAGCCCAGGTGTGGTTCCGGATCATGATGCGCCGCGGCGACGTGACCGACTCGTGGCTCAAAGAGATCGTCGACGCAGTGGTAACCGGCCTACCTCGTCCGCTCGAGTAGTCCAGCGAGGCACTCCATACGTCTCCTCCCCTTCAGGGGGAGGTGGCAGCGCCGCCAGGCTGGGCGGGTTGGACGGTGTCCCCCGTGCCCTCCTGCGTCGTCGCTGCGCTCCTCCGCGTCCCCCCCGTCCTGCGGCCGAGGGGACACAAGACCAGCGCATGCCACCTCTTCCGTCCCCCAGAGCAGTGGGGGGACGCGCATCCGCTCCCGCGGATGCGCAGGGGGGCTCTGGGAGCGAGACAGACCCGATTGAGCCGCCGACTGCCGCCTGCCGACTCTCACCGCGATAGTCGCGCGAGCCGAGACCAGCGATCAGTCCTTGCTGGTGGGAGGCGTCATGAACCACTCGACGAATGCACGGCATCGGCCCTCGTCTTCGAAGGTCAGTTGCCAGATATTGAGGAAGACTTCGCCGTTGGCATAGCGGGTCTCGCCTGTGGCCACAGCTCGGTTGTCCGCAACAACGAAGGGCCGGTATTCGCCTTCCCAGCTTCCCGCCTCATCCCGAGCGTCGAGCCAAGTGGTCACGATCCTCTCCCGACCGCCCGTGGGCTCATCCCACGGGTAGCAGGTGTACGTGGCGTTCTCCGTGAAGAGGTCACCGATCTGTTCCGGGTCGTAGCTTCGCCACGCCGCGACGTATGCGTCCAGCCATGTCTGCACTGCTTCTGGAGTCATTGGCCGAGGCTATCGCACTCGGTAACTCCAGGAAGACACTCGTGCGTATCGGTGTGCTTCCCGCTCGGCGTTGTTGGCGGTCTAGTGAAGTGGGAACGGAATGGCCATGGACGGGAGAGGACGAGTCATGAAGAGAACGGCCGTCGGCACCCCTCCCGTATCAGCGCCACGGGGCGAGTGGTACGGTGGATCGATGGCTCTTGGCGACTGTTCTTTCGAGACCGACCGGTTGGTGGACGATTGGTCTCGCCTCCTGACCGGCGACGCAGCGGAGGCGCTGCGTGACGGCTTCGTCGTGTCGCTATTGACCGCGGCAGTCACTCGTGACCTTCCACCGGGGTGGCAGGGCCCATACGACATGGATCGGGCCGCCTCATGGTTCGCCGAGCGCCTGAGGGAGGGCACGGTGCTCGTCGTTGGGGGCCGATCGGATGGTCGCCCTGTTGGGCTTCTGATCCTGTCCGAGTCCGAGAACAGCGACAGAGCGAGGGACGTGCGTCTGGGGGATGTGTTCGCCGAAAGCGTTTGGGCAGGGGCTTGGCGACCGAGGTCGTCGCGGCTTCTGCCGACTGGTGCCGAGCCAACGGATCCATACGGTCCGTCGTTGGCGGTGTCGCTGGCAGCAACAGTGCATCTACCCGGGTCCTTCGCAAGAACGGATTCGTTCCTCACACCAACGGCGTGGAACATCTCGCCGACGAGGTGGAGTACACCCTGACGTTCACGGCATAGATCGCCCATAACACCCGAAGGAAACGCGAACCTCTGCCGCGGCATGCGTACGCCCACAGGAGGCATTGCTATGGACGGGTGCCAGCGGTTGGCACCCGTCCACCTGGTTGTCCACCTGGTTGTCGAGCTGGGTGTTCGCTAGCGGCGGGGCGCTGTGCGACGCGCCGTGCGTCGACCGGTGCGCCGTGCCGTCCGTCGTACAACTCTGCGTGGTCTCGGCATGATTTGATTCCCTTCTTCAGGAGATGCTTCTGTTGCTGTGTTCTAGTGCTGTGTTCTAGAACGCGTTCGCGAGCGCCTCGTACTCCGCCACCTCTTCGCCGGCCACGAGGCCGACGGCGACGAGATCGATCGGGTCGATGAAGCCGTCCGAAATACGCACACCGCCAGCGCTGGCCACCGCATCACGAAGCCCGACCGCCCAATGGTGCTCAATGAGGATGAGCGCCGCAGCGGAGTCGTTCGGGATCTCCTCAATCACATCCCACGCGTCATCGTTGGAGAAGACCTCGAGGCCCTCGGCGCCGGCCTCGGCACCGGCCTCGGCACCGGCCACAGCGCCAATCTCCATACCTTCTTCACCCTCGATTCCAAGACCAACGAGAGCGCCAACAACGCTGCCGATCTCGATGGCTTCTTCCATCGTGAGATTGCTGAGATGCGCGACCTCAACGTCGCCCACAGCGTCCTTGTGTACCGCCAGAGCATCGATCACCTTGATCGTGCCGCTCTGTTTGAGACGATCGAGCTCGTCGATGATCGCCCCGTGGAACTCCGGATGATCAAAACCGAGCACGAAGAGCTGTACCGGACCTATCGCCATGATGACTCCCATTCCGCAACGTTGCAGGGAACGCGTGGGTCCACTGCCTCCTCGGACACTACTCCGGATGCCGGGATCGACAACCCGCTTGCAGCGTTCCCGCGATCCGGATCCGC
>CAZONX010000138.1:0-5111 GCA_964581295.1 uncultured Acidimicrobiaceae bacterium | reverse complement strand
TCGATCGTCTTCGAGGCGCCTTGATCCGTTCGTCGTATTCGGAATCGTGCTCGGTGTGCTCATCGTTGTAGGAATGATCCTGCTGAGACCGACCGGGGCATCTCGGAGCCAGGCAGACGACCTCGCTGCTCTTGGTGTCCCAACTGAGTTCCATCACGCCACCGTCGTCGAAGTGGCCGAACGCGCCTGCACCGGCATCGAGACGCAGACCTGCATCGTGGTGCACTTCGAGCTCGACGACGGACCGGAAGCGGGATTCGTTTTCGTCCAGGAGTTCCTATCGGGGCCAACGTCACCGGCGTTCTCGGTCGGCGATCGGGTAGTGCTCTCCCGGGTGGCACGCACGGCGACGGTGAACGCGGTTGCGGCCGCACCATGTTCGTTCGACGTCGAGATCGAATGCGTTGCCGTCGAGCTCGTCGTCAAAGACTCTGGATCCGAACGGAGTTCGGTGTTCGAAGCATATCGAGGCGAAGCAGCCGCCGACTTGCGTGCCGGGGATGAGGCTCTGGTCGAATACGTGCACGAAGCGGACCAACTCGAGATCCTCTCCGTCCGCCCAATGGAGCCACAGGGGGTGTACCAGTTCGCCGATTTCGACCGACGGCTCGTCTTGCTCGTTGTGGCGATCGCGTTCGCCGTCGTGGTCGTGGTGCTCGGCGGGTGGCGCGGTGCGACGGCGCTCGGCGGCCTGGTCATCAGCGTGCTGATTCTCCTTCTGTTCGTGCTCCCGGCCATCCTCGACGGCCGAGCGCCGTGCTCGTTGCCGTGGTCGGCTCCGCTGCCATCGCCTATGTGACCATGTACCTCGCCCACGGCTTCAGCCGAATGACCACGATCGCCCTCGTTGGCATGGTGTCCGCATTGACGCTCACCGCAGTGCTTTCGGCGATCACGGTGGCTGCGGCGCGCTTCAGCGGTCTGGCGGCAGAGGAGACCTCGCTGCTGACGTTCTTCGACGGCATCGACGTCACCGGTCTCCTCCTGGCCGGAATCGTGCTCGGCGCCGCCGGTGCACTCGACGACGTCACCATCACCCAGGCTGCGACCGTTTGGGAGTTGGGCGCCGCCGATCCGTCGCTCGACGCACCCGGGCTCTTTCGGCGGGCACTGCGGGTCGGCCGTGATCACATCGCGTCGATCGTCAACACCCTGCTCCTCGCCTACGCGGGGGCATCGCTGCCGCTTCTCGTGCTGTTCGTGCTGGCTCGCCAGTCGCTTGGATCCATCGCGAACAGTGAGATCGTCGCCGTTGAGATCGTTCGGACCCTGGTCGGCAGCATCGGCCTCGTCGCCGCGGTTCCGCTGACGACCTGGCTCGCGGCCCATTTCGCTCGATCGAGGACCGGCGAGGCGGTCTGACGCCATTGTGTGAGAAAGCTCGTTGCCGCAAGCGCAGCAGCGGTTTACTATCCCGCCCACTTCGGTCGCCTCCCTGGGGAACTGTGTGAACCAATCCGTTGGAAACGATGTTGCTCGCCGTCGCCGGTCAGTGCGCCTTTTCGCCGTTCTAGCAATCACCGTTGGCGCGCTCGCTCTCGCGGCATGCTCGAGCGACCTTCCGCAGTCTTCGTTGAATCCGCAGTCGGTCGAAGCCGAGCAGATCGACCGCCTCTGGGACTTCGTGTTCTGGATTGGGTTCGCCGTCTTCGTCGTGGTGGAGGCCGCGCTCATCTACGCGATCATCCGCTACCGGAGACGCCCTGGGGAAGATGAGGAGCCGAAGCAGGTCCATGGCAACACCCGGCTCGAGATCGTGTGGTCGATCATCCCGGCACTGATCCTCGCCGTGATCGCCGTTCCGACGCTCACCACGCTTTTCGAGCTTCGCCGTCCGGCCGAAGGCGACTTCCTGCGTGTCGAAGTCATCGGCCACCAGTGGTGGTGGGAGTTCCAGTATCCGGACATCCTCGACGAGGATGGGCGACCGCTCACCACCGCCAACGAGTTGCACCTCCCGGCAGGGATGACCTCCGAACTGCTGATGACATCGGCCGACGTGATCCACAGCTTCTGGGTTCCGAGCCTCGCTGGCAAGCGGGACGTCGTACCGGGCAGGGAAACGTTCATCAAAATCACACCCGATCCAGGGACAGCAGGGGAGATGATCAAAGGCCAATGCGCCGAGTACTGCGGGCTGGCGCACGCCGATATGCGGTTCCGGGTGTTCCTGGACTCCGAAGCCGATTTCGAAGCGTGGTCCGCCGAGCAGCTCGCGCCGTCGCCGGTGCCGTCCGACGGGCCCGCCGCAGCGGGCTACGAGACCTTCACCGCGCTCTGCACGACATGCCACCAAGCGAAGGTGGAGACGCCGGAGGAATCGATCGAGGTCCTTGGCGCCGCCTTCGGCCCCGACCTCACCCACTTCGGGAGCCGCACCTCGATCGCAGCGGCGATCGAAGAGAACACTTCAGAGCACCTTGCGGAGTGGATTGCAGATCCGCTGTCCGTCAAACCTATGGAGCCCGAGTTCAATAACCTCGCAGAGGGTCGGGTCATGGGCATGCCGGACTACGGCCTTGATGACGAGCAGGTTGCGCAGCTCGTCGAGCTACTGGAGGCATGGAAGTGAACGGACTCGGCACTCGAGGAGGTGACCCGTGGCGCTGACCACTGCGGACGACCTCGGCTACACACCCTCGACGAAAGGGCTGTGGAGCTGGATCACGACGATCGATCACAAGCGGATCGGCATCCTCTACGCCGTATCCGCGCTGGTCTTCTTCATCGTTGCCGGGCTCGAGGCACTCGTCATCCGTCTGCAGCTGGCGTCGGCGAATGGCACGCTGGTGTCGGCCGACGCCTACAACCAGCTGTTCACGATGCACGGCCTCACGATGGTGTTTGCGGTCATCATGCCGATTGCTGCAGCGTTCCAGAACTACTTCGTTCCGCTGATGATCGGCGCCCGGGACGTGGCGTTCCCGCGCCTCAACGCCTTCGCCTACTGGCTGTTCCTGTTCAGCGTGATTCTGCTGACCTCGTCGTTCTTCCTTGGCGGCTCGCCGGACGGAGCGTGGACCGGGTACGCCCCGCTCTCGACGCAGATCACCGAGTACGTACGGATGGACTACTACTCGATCGGGGCCCAGTTGCTCGGCTTTGCCTCGCTCGCGTCGTCGATCAACTTCGTGGCCACGATCTTCACCATGCGGGCTCCGGGTATGACCCTCATGCGGATGCCGATATTCGTCTGGATGACCGTCGTCACCTCGTTCCTGCTCGTCTTCAGCCTTCCGGTCATCGGCGTCGGCCTCTGGCAGATCTTCCTCGATCGCAACCTCGGAGCGCTCTTCTACGAGGCGCAGGCGGCCGGCGATCCGCTGCTGTGGCAGCACTTGTTCTGGATCTTCGGTCACCCTGAGGTATACGTGCTCATGCTCCCTGCGATGGGCATCGTCTCGGAGATTCTCCCCGTGTTCTCACGGAAGCCGATCTTCGGCTACGCCTTCGTCGTCTTCTCGGGCATCGCCATCGGTTTCCTTGGATTCGGCGTGTGGGCCCACCACATGTTCACGGCGGGGATGGGGCCCGTTGCCGAGGCAGGATTCGGGCTGGCGACCATGCTGATAGCGATTCCGACGGGGGTGAAGATCTTCAACTGGATCGGGACGATGTGGGGTGGGCGGATCACCTTCTCGACACCGATGTTGTTCGCCATCGGGTTCATCGCGATGTTCATCATCGGCGGCATCTCCGGCGTCACCCACGCCGTGGTCCCCGCCAACACCCAGCAGCACGACAGCTACTACGTCGTGGCCCACTTCCACTATGTGCTCTTCGGCGGTGCGGTGTTCGGCTACGTCGCCGGCGCCTACTACTGGTTCCCGAAGTGGACGGGACGAATGCTCAACTCGGCCCTCGGACACTGGCACTTCTGGCTGATGTTCATCGGGTTCAATCTCACCTTCGCCCCGCAGCACATCCTCGGCCTCGACGGCATGCCCCGTCGGACCTACCGATACGCCGAGGGCATGGGTTGGGATCTGTGGAATCTGATGTCGACGATCGGCGCCTTCCTGATTGCCATCTCGTTCCTCTTCTTCATCTGGAACGTGATTGTCAGCTATCGGAAGGGCAAGGTCGCCGGCAACGACCCCTGGGACGCCAGGACCCTCGAATGGTCGACCACGTCGCCGCCCCCCGTACACAACTTCGACCAGGTCCCGATCGTGCATCACCAGGATGACTTCTGGTATCAGAAGTACGGGGAGGACGAACAGGGCCGTGCCGTGAAGCTCACGCCCGAGCAGGCCGGCAAGCCGGACGTTGTGGAGGAGAAGGGCGGTATCCACATGCCTTCGCCGTCGTTCTATCCGATTATCTCGGCAGCCGGCATCGCCGTAATCGGCGCCGGCCTGGTGTTCATCTCCTCTGGGCCGATCGGGTTCGCCGTGCTCGCTGCCGGCGCCATCCTCGCGCTGTGGGGACTCGTCGGGTGGGCGGCTGAACCAGTCACAAGGGGGTCGCACTGATGGCTGTCGCCACCGACGACGTCTTTGAGTCTGATGGCCAACAGGATTTCGAATCCACCGGGGACCCGATCCATCGGACGCGCAAGACGGCGATGTGGGTCTTCCTCGGATCGGAAGTCTTCTTCTTCGGGGCGATGATCTCAACGTTCATCCTCTACCGAAACACCACCAACGGCGGACCGGGGTCGGAGATATTCAACATCCCGTTCACGTCGGCGAGTTCGTTCGTGCTGCTGATGAGCTCGCTCACCATGGTGCTCGCCGACAATTCCTTCCAGAAGAAGGACCAGCGGCAGGGCCGTATCTGGCTCATCGGCACGGCGCTCCTCGGCCTCACATTCCTCGCCGGGCAGATCTTCGAGTTCACCGAGTTCGTCCACGAAGGCCTCACGATCAGCACGAGTCCGTTCGGGTCGTCGTTCTACATGCTGACCGGATTCCACGGGCTGCACGTTGCAGGCGGCGTGTTGATGCTGGCACTGCTCGTCGCGTTTTCGCTGAGTCGCCGCCTGTCGCCCGACCACGGCATGAACGTCGAATTGGTGGCGCTCTACTGGCACTTTGTCGACATCGTGTGGATCGTGATCTTCACCATCGTCTACCTGCTGCAGATCTGAACATGACGACCGAAGCCCA
>CAZONX010000137.1:0-5271 GCA_964581295.1 uncultured Acidimicrobiaceae bacterium | reverse complement strand
TGTAGCCCCGATGGGATTTGAACCCACGCTACCGCCTTGAGAGGGCGGCGTCCTAGGCCGCTAGACGACGGGGCCATATGTAGACGACTCAGCGAGTCGTCGGCTCGGGGGGGAGGACTCGAACCCCCAATGACGGGACCAGAACCCGGTGTGTTGCCGATTACACCACCCCCGAATGCGGTGCAAGGATACGGCCGGGTAGCGCGTATTGGCAACCCGCTATCGGAACCCCTGCTCTGACCCTACTTCGGCGCTGTGGCCCAGTCCGGATCATCGAACCGTTGGATCTCTATGACGTTTCCGTCTGGGTCTCGCAGGAAGGCGTGGTAGATGCCGTATTGCTCGCTGTACTCGGGACCGCGCTCGATACCGTCGTCGCCGCGTTGGGACGCGATGCGCTCACACCACCCGTCGACATCATCGACCACCACGGTGAATATCACGCCGTCGGCCGCCACCACCTGGTCGCGGTGGCAGGTGCCGACGAATGCGGCCGGCGCCGCACGAAAGATGTGGCAGGACCCTTGATCGACGACCAATTCAAAGCCGAGGGTCCCTTCGTAGAACGCGCGGCTGCGGCCGAGATCGCTCGAAGGCAGGAAAGTGATCTGCGCGTCGGCGATCATTCGATCAGCGACCGGGCCCGTTTCACACGGTCGAGGGTCTGCTCGCGCCCGAGTGCCTCGAGCGACTCGAAGAGCGGCGGGCTGACCGTGGAGCCGGAAACCGCAACCCTGATCGGCTGGAAGCCCTTGCCGGCACCGATCTCGAGGTCGGCGACCATCGAGCGCAGAGCGGCTTCGATCGAGACAACGTCCCACTCGCCAACCGCAGCGAGTCGCTCAGCCGCTGCGTCGAGCACATCCGCGACACCCGGCTTCGCCATCACCTTGGCCCAGGAACGATCGTCAAACTCAACACTGTCGACGAGGAGGAAGCCGACCTGTCCGGGGATCTCGGTGAGGAGCTTCGTCCGCTCTTGGACATGCGGGGCGATTGCAGCGAGCCGAGACCGGTCGTCGTCCGTCAGCGGACGCACCTGGTCGGCTTCGAGCGACGCAACGATCTGGGCCACGAAGTCCTCGGGATCCATCTCTCTGATGTAGACACCGTTCATCCACTCGAGTTTGTCGGTGTCGAAGATCGCCGGGTTCTTCGAGACGGTGTTGAGGTCGAACCGATCGACCATTTCGGCCAGCGGTAGCACCGTGTCGTCTTCACCGGGATTCCATCCGAGTAGCGCGAGGTAGTTGACGAGAGCTTCCGGCAGATAGCCGGCGTCGCGATAGGCGTTGATTGCCGTGTGTCCGTGTCGTTTCGAAAGCTTCTTGCCGTCCGGACCCATGAGCAGCGAAAGGTGGGCATAACGTGCGGGCACGGCCCCCATGGCTTCGGCGAGCAAGATGTGCTTGGGAGTCGACGAGAGCAGATCCTCACCGCGCACCACATGGGTGATTCCGTAGTCCACGTCATCAACCGTCGAAGCGAGGTGGTAGGTCGGCGTGCGGTCAGATCGCAGGATCACGAAGTCGTCGACCTGGTTGTGCTCGAACGAGACCTCGCCGCGAACGATGTCGTCGAACGTTGTGCGACCGGGTCGGGGCACTTTGAATCGGATCGTGGGCCGCTCCCCCGCTTCGATTCGTCGTGCCGCCGCTTCCTGGTCGAGGTCGTACCGACCGTCGTAGGACGGGGCGGCGCCGGCCGCCCGAGCTTCGTTGCGGAAGGCATCGAGCTGCTCCGGAGTTGCGAAGGAGTAGTAGGCGGTGCCCCCTGCAACGAGACCGTCGGCCACCTCGCGATAGCGCTCGGTTCGGCCGGATTGGCGGTAGGCGCCGTGCGGCCCACCGACCTCGATCCCCTCGTCCCAGTCGATACCAAACCACCGCATTGACTCGAGGATGTCCGCTGCGTACTCCGGTGTGCTGCGTTGCTCGTCGGTGTCGTCGGACCGCAAGATCATCGTGCCACCTTGCGATCGCACGAAGAGCCAGTTGTACAGCGCCGTGCGCGCTCCGCCGACGTGAAGAAAGCCGGTCGGCGAAGGGGCAAATCGAACTCGTGGAGTCATGCCGAGACGACCGGGTTCATGAGAACACCAACACCCTCGATCTCGACCTCGACACGATCGCCGGCGACGATCGGCCCGACACCCGACGGTGTTCCGGTGAGAATCACATCACTGGGAAGCAGCGTCATGATCGACGAGATGAACGACACCAGCTCCCCTACGCCGAACACGAGGTCGGCGGTCGATCCGGATTGCCGGGTTTCACCGTTCACACGGGCAATCACAGACAACCCCTCGAGCGGATCGAGATCCGTGTCGATGGCCGGGCCGAGAGGACAGAACGAGTCGAATCCTTTCGCCCGAGTCCACTGCCCGTCGGCGCGCTGCAGGTCGCGTGCTGTGACGTCGTTCGCCGCCGTGTAGCCCATGATGTGGGCTCCCACGTCTTCGATGGCGACGTTGCGTGTCACCTTGCCGATCACGACGGCGAGCTCGGCCTCGTGGTGAACGTTCTCTGCCTGTGCCGGGATTCGAATCGGCTGGAGCGGCCCGATCACCGAGGTCGGCGGCTTCATGAAGATGATGGGGGTCTCCGGCACGTCACCACCCATCTCGGCCGCATGCTCCGCATAGTTCTTGCCAACGGCGACAACTTTCGTGGGGATCACCGGTGACAGCAGCCGGGCGTGTTCCCAATCGACGACGGTTTCGGTCGGCTCCCACGCGACGAACGGCGTGCCGCGATAGATGCGGATCCCTTCCGGCTCAACTGCTCCGTAGGTGATGTCGTCGACATCCGTGTCGACTCTGACGATCTTCATGTGATGCCCCGTTTCAGATTTCGATGAGCGATTCGCCGGAAGCGACCCGTTTGGCCAGGTCCTCCGCGGTGTCCTCGATGACGTCGACGGGAATGCCGGCGACGAGGCGACGAATCCGCTGGGGGTGATGGGCAGAGCCTGCGATCGCCGCGGCCCGGATCGGGCCGAGATCGGTCTCGCTGCCGTAGCCGAGGATCACGATCGCCGCGTCGATGTCGGGTTTGGTCGGTCCGCGCCGCGAGAGAGACGCTCTTGCTGCCGCAACCGCAGCGACGGCGATGTTCGCATCGGCACGGTGTTCGTGCGCTGCAAGGACCAAATCGCGGCTTGCGACCAGCTTCAGGGCATACCCGGCGTCGGGACCCGGCATGCCGAACGCGCCGCCCCACGGGACTCCGCTGCCGGTGAACTCACCAGGACGATCGGGGACCCAGCGCCGCTCAGGATTGGGGTGCGCTTCGCCTCGAGGGCGGTCGGAAGTTCGAAGCTCGATATTCGGCTGTTGTGCCATGGGTCCACTCGCTCGGTTGCGCCGTCATGGTAGAAGGCGTCGGGCTCAGACGTATTCGAGCCAGTCGGCGTGGCGTTCGTTCTTGCCGGTCACCGTGTCCATGAACATCTGTTGAGCGCGCTTGGTCACCGGCCCCGGGCGACCATCACCGACGGCGCGGTCATCAACTTCGCGCACGGGGGTCACCTCGGCAGCGGTGCCGCTGAAGAACAACTCGTCGGCGTAGTAGAGATCGGTTCGAGCAATGTCGGTCTCGATGACCTCGTAGCCGTCATCACGAAGCAGTGTCATCACCGACTCGCGTGTGATCCCATCGAGCACTCCCGCAGTTACGGGCGGCGTGCGCACGATGCCGTCGCGCACAACGAAGAGGTTCTCGCCGCTGCCCTCGGCGACGAAGCCTTCTGCGTTCAACATCAGAGCCTCGTCGTATCCGGCGCGCAACGCCTCCTGCTTGGCCAGCACCGAGTTGATGTAGCCGCCAGTGAGCTTGGCATTCGGCATCAGCGCGTCCTGGCCGATCCGACGCCACGACGAGACCTTGACGCGAATCCCATTGGCGAGGCCTTCCTCGCCGAGGTAGGCGCCCCATTCCCAGGTGGCGATGATCGTGTGGACCGTTGCACCGGCAGGGTTCAATCCCATCGATCCGGTCCCATAGAACACGAGCGGCCGGATGTACCCGGAGGTCAGACCGTTGAGCGAAATCAGTTCCTTCGACGCGTCCACCAGATCGCCGACCTTCCATTCGACCGGCAGCATGAGCGCTTTGCACGACCGCTCGAGACGCTCCATGTGCTCGGTGAGGCGAAATACGGCAGGGCCCGCATCGGTCTCGTAGGCGCGGATTCCTTCAAAGGCGCCGGTGCCGTAGTGGAGGCCGTGGGCGAGGACATGAACGGTTGCATCGTCCCAGTCGACGAGCTCTCCGTCCATCCAGATGTGCTTGGTGGGCTGCATCCACCGATTCTGCCACAGATCGGGGATCGGAGCGCCCGCTCCGGTCGCAGGGTCGAGAGGTCTATCGCAGAAGTGGCGGCTGGGTGTCTCCGAGGCATCGGCGTCATCTGGCAAGGACGCACAACGAAGGCGCAGTCGGGAGTGTGCCGAGGCGTGCCACAAGCGGCACGGTGCCCATTTCTGCGACGACCACTAGATCGCTGTGAGCAGACCTCGCACGACCCGTGCCGAGTTGACCGAGACGTCGTCGAGGAACCGGTCGAAATCGATCGGCGAGTCGGCGCCCGCCAGATCGGAAACGGCACGAACCACGAGGTGGTCGACGCCGAGGCGCTGAGCAACCTGGGCAACGGCTGCACCCTCCATCTCGACCGCATGGACGGCGAGCGAATCGTGCAGCCTGCGGCGTTCGTCGTCGGATTGGATGAACTGGTCTCCCGTGGCCACGGATCCGAACAGGAGACGGGGCACCCTTCCCAAGACCGGAGCGAGATCGATGCTCGGAGCAATCGACCGAGCCCGCGCGAGCGCATCGGGCGACGGACGGTAGCCCAGCCGATCGGTCGGATTGAAGAACGGCACGTGTCCCGCTTGGTAGACGTGAAAGCCGGTTGCGTCGACCGTGCCCGCATCGTGCTGGACAACCCACTCGGCCACGACGATGTCGCCGATCCCAAGAGTCGGATCGACCGCTCCCGCAACACCAGAGAACACCAGAAGGCACGGTTCGAAACGATCAATGGCGAGCGCGGACGCCATCGCGGCGTTCACCTTTCCCACTCCGACGGTCCCGAGAATGACTGATCGCCCGTCGATCGTCCCCCGGGCGAAGCGTTCCCCGCGAACGTCGACAACATCGGATTCGACGAGAGCCTCTCGCAACAGCGCGATCTCCCCGGCAAGGGCACTCAGGACGAGAACGGGAGGGGTCATGGCGCGAGTGTGGCAGAAGAGAGCAAAGAGCAAAG
>CAZONX010000136.1:0-5327 GCA_964581295.1 uncultured Acidimicrobiaceae bacterium | reverse complement strand
ACAAGGGTTCCCACCCCGATCCGGCCGCGGCTAACCTTTCCGCCGTGGCAGACGACCTTACGAACGAGTCATTGACCGCCGGCAAGCCCGGGTGGTGGGCGCGTCATACGTCGGTTGCCACGCGTCTCGCCATCGGCATCCTCGTGGTCAGCGTCACGGCACTCCTCGGAACCGTTGTGATCGCCATCGCCGGAGCGGGGGCCGACGGTGAGGACCTGCTCCATCTGCGTCTCGCCACGATGGGCGTCGACCGCGCGGACGAACTCAACTCCTACATTCGGCAGGTTCGTGCGGAGTTCGAGGCCATGGGATCGAGCGACATGCTCATCGACGGCGTGCAGGAATTCGACTCGGCCTACCAGAAGCTTGCAGCGATCGATCCCGACGATCTCGAGTCGGCGCGCACCGACCTGGCGGCGTTCTACTTCGACGACTATCTGCCCGTGCTCGAGGAAGTTCGCGGAGAACCCGTCGATCTGCTCGAGGTCGCAGGAGGGCTCCGCCCGGCAGCCCTGTACCTGCAGTCTGAGTACCTTGCCGGCACCGACCTCGCGATGGATGAGAAGAAGCTGTTGACTGATGCCTCCGACGGCAGCGAGTGGACCGAGGTTCACAAGAAGCTTCACCCGACGCTTCGTGCGGCCACGGACCGGCTCCGGCTCGCCGACTTCTATCTGATCGAACCGGACGCGCGCTCGATCGTCTATTCGACGAACAAGGCCATCGACTTTGGCACCAGCCTCGACAGCGGGCCGCACAGCGGTACCACACTCGCCAGGCTCGTGACCCAGACCATCGCTTCAGGAGAGCCGGGACTGGTCTTCGGCTCGGACTTTGCCACGTACGCGCCGGGCTTCGATCAGCCGACTGCGTTCGCTGCGACCCCGCTGTACGACGACGGAAGCCTCGTTGGGGTCGTGGCCGGGAGTCTGTCGAACGACGTGATCAACGACATCATGTCGCTTGATCGGCGCAACGGTCAGCTCGGTGAGACCGGCGATGCCTACCTGGTTGGCAGCGACGGGCGCATGCGGTCGGACGCCCGCCTGTTCACCGAGGACCCAGAGGCCTACCTGGCCCGGGTGGCCGAGCTCGGCGCCGCCACTGCCGAAGAGCAGAATCAGATGCGGGCCCTGAACACGACGATGCTGTTCCAGGACGTCGACAGCACGGCGGTCCGGGCAGCGCTCCAGGGCGAGTCCGGTGTGGTCACCGATACGCGCTATCTCGGCGACACCGCCTACACCGCGTACCAACCGCTCGATCTCGAGAACCTGGACTGGGTCCTGATCGTCGAGGCGAATGAAGTGGAAGTGGACGCTCCGCTGACTGACTACGTGCAGGGGAACCTGTTCCTTGCGACGACGCTCGTCGTGGCATTGACGTTCTTCGCGGTCGCCTGGTCCAGCTCCTTCGTCAACCCCCTGCGGGCCATCAGTGCAGCGCTCGCTCGGATCCGTGACGGGAGCGACGAAGTGGCGGTTCCGAGGTCGGGGGCGAGCGAGTTCCGAGTGCTCTCCGACCACCTCAACACCATGGTGTCGAACCTCTCGGGCCGCAAGCAAGCACTTGCGGACGCGGTGGAACGCAAGACCGGCGTGTTGGCTGCCCTCCTCCCGCCGGGGATCACCGCGGCCACTGCCCAGGGCGATCGGCGACTGGTGGAGAGCGTGCCGCATGCGAGCGTTGTCGTGTGTGTTTTCGACGGCCTCGACGAGGTCTTCCAAACGCGTGATACTGCGGAGAACCGGAATCTGATGCGGACGCTGGTGGCGGCCGCCGACGAGATCGCCGGCATCAACGGCGTTGAACGCGTCAAGGTCATGGGCACCACGTACTACGCGGTATGTGGCATCGAGACGCCATATCTCGATCATGCACCGCGTGCCGTTCGATTCGCTCACCAGGCGCGCGATGCGGTTCGCCGGATTGCCGCCGAACACGAACTGGATCTCGACCTGTCGGCCGGGGTCCAGAGCGGTTCGTTGACCATGGGGCTCATCGGCAACGCGCGGCTCATCTATGACCTGTGGGGGGACACGGCTGAGGAGGCCTACCTGCTTGCCCGCACCGCGGGACGCGGTGATGTTGTGGTCACGGATCAGGTCAAGGACCGTCTCGCGGACGCGGCCGGTCTCGACCGATTCCAATCGGGGGATGTGTCGGGTTGGATCGCCGTACCGAGCGGCATCGAGTCGGAGTCGACGACATGACGGGATTGCTCGAACGATTCGACATGACGGCGGCCGTTGTTCTGATCATCGTGTTGCCGGTCCTCATCGTCGGTGCGGGCGAGGTCCAAGAGCGGCTCCGCCAGCGGGGTTCGCCGCTCGAGAAGCCCATCGCGACGGTGCGCAACTGGGTTCTTCCGCTTGCCGCGCTCTGGGTGCTCGTGGTATCGGTGTTCAACCTCAGCGAGTCGGCGTTGGCCTCGCAGGTGCTGGCGACCGCTCTGCTGATCGCCGCAACGGCGGCGACCCTCCAGGCGGTTCGCTACATCACCGAGCACAACCGGCAGCTGGCCAAGATCCCGGGCACTCGCAGCGTCCCGCAACTGTTCATGATGCTGCCGCGTCTGATCGTTCTATTGGTTGCGGCGTGGCTGCTCTTCGCCGGCGTGTGGAACGTCGACCTCACCGGTCTGTTTGCCGCCCTCGGCGTCACATCGCTTGTCGTCTCGTTGGCGCTCCAGGACACGCTGAGCGGGCTTGCATCCGGATTCCTGATCCTCGGCGATCGTCCGTTCAGCCCGGGCGACTGGATCACGGTCAACGACATCGAGGGGCGCGTGGTCGATACGAACTGGCGGTCGTCTCGGATCCACGACCGCAACGGAGACCTCCACATCGTCCCGAACAGCACGCTGTCGGCGGCGAGCCTGGTGAACCACGATGAGCCGGGCAACCTCCATCGAGTCGTTGTGTCTCTGCAGGTGGCCTATTCGAATCCACCCACGAATGCCAAGGAGATGTTGCTGGCCGCCGCCCGCTCCGTCGAGGGCGTTCTCGAGGACCCGCCGCCCTTGGTGCGCGTGACGCAGATCGACGACCCGCTCATGGGTTACGACGTGCAGATGTGGATTGACGATTACGCGATCCAGCCCAGAGTCCGCAGTGATTTCGGTTCGCTCGTCTGGTACCAGTCGCACCGGATGGACGTGCCGCTCCCGAGCCCCGCGTACGACCTCTACCACCACGATCCAATCCAGGAGGAAGCGGACGCCGCTCTGACGACGGGCGACGTCATTTCTCGGATCCGCCGGGCGGCGGTGTTTGCGGAGCTCGATTCCGAGGACCTCACGGCGCTCGGCAACGATGCGGTCGCCGAGCGGTTCGCCCGCGGCGAGGTCATTCTCCCGGCCGGCAGTGTCAACCGAGACGTACTCGTGCTCTGGGAGGGCCGTGCCAGGATCCTGGTTGCCGAGTACCCCGGCGCATTTATCGACCTATCGGACGGCGACGTGTTCGGTGTCGTCAGTCGATCGACCCGCGACGAGACGCCGCAGGAGGTCGTGGCGATTGCCGACTGCGAGGTGATCCGCATCGGGAGCGCGGCTGCGGGCATCGTGGCAAGTCGCAACCCCGCTCTGGCAGACGAGCTCAATCAGATCATGAAGTCGCGCAGCCGCCGGCTCCAGCCGCTTCCCGAAGAGTTCGAGATTGCCGCTCCACAGTTCGCCGCCACTGGCGACGAGTCCGGCACTGGCGGAGCGGCCGAAGAGGCAGAGACGGGGTCGCAGCAATGACGATGGCATCCCTGCCCGCTCCGCAGGACACCGCAGCACCGAAGCAGCGGCGGGGTCGGCGGGCGCGCACCGAAGTGGCGTTGGTGATGGCCGTGGTGACCGTCGTTGCGGTGCTGATCGTGGGCCTGTTCAACTTCTGGACGGCGCGCAGCTTCCTCAACACCACCGTCGAATCGCAGCTGCAGGGAATCGGAGATTCGCGAGTTGCCCGTATCGAGAGCGGTCTCGCTTCAGTCGAGGCATTGGCATCAACGTTGGCAGCAGATCTCGGCGTGGTTCGAGCGCTGGACGAGCTCAACGCCGGCTACCAGACGCTCGACGAGACGCTCACCGAAGCCCAAATTGCAGAACTCCGGGTGCGCTACGAGACCGCGCTCGCGCAGATTACGCCGCCCGGCGTCGAACCCCTCGCCGTCGACGAGGTGTTCCCCACCTCGGAACGTGCGCAGTATCTGCAATACCACTATCTCGTTGCGAATCCGTTCGAGGATCGCTCCCAACTCGACGACGCGGGCGACGGCTCGGGCTACAGCGCCGCGCATGCGGCATACCATCCGATGCTGCGCGACATGTCCGACGCCGTTGACCTCGGAGACGTGCTATTGATCGACGCCGAGACATCGAACGTCGTCTACTCGGTCGACAAGCACGCGGAATTCGGCACCAACCTCGCACGCGGACCCTACCGCGACAGCGCCCTGGCCGAAGCAGTGCTGGGTCAGCTCACAACCGCGGCAGTCGGCGAGGCCGTCTTCGTCGATTTCCAGCCGTATGCACCTGCCGGATTCCAGCCGACGGGGTTCATCGCAGTGGCAGTTCGCGACGAAGGTCGCGTGACCGGCGCGATCGCCGTCGAGGTGCCGAACGCGGCCCTTGGGGCGCTCACGACGGCCGGCGGTGACTGGAAGGGTACCGGACTCGGAGACACCGGAGAGGTCTACATCGTCGGTGACGACGGCCTGATGCGCTCGGACGCGCGTCTCTGGCTGGAGGATCCGGAAGCGTACCTCGCCGAGGTTGCCGACGCGGGCTACCCACAGGAGATCTCGGACGCGCTGAAGGCGTTCGGCACCACCGTGCTGATTCAGCCGGTCGACAGCGAGGCTGTCGACGCCGGTCTTGCCGGAGATACCTTCGAGGGCGTGACCACCAACTACCTCGATCACGAGACGTTGTCGTACGCCACTCCGCTCGACTTTGGGGGACTCCAGTGGGTCGCAGTGACGGAAGTCGCTACGTCCGAGGCGTACGGCCCGCTCCGCAGCCACATCTTCACACTCGTCGTGATGATGCTCGTGCTGATCCCGGTTGTGATCGGCCTTGCGTATGTCATCGCACGACGCCTCCTGCGGCCGATCGAACCGATCATCGACGCGGCGCAGCGCGTTGGAGACGGAGTTCTCGATGTCGATCTCGTGATCGAGTCACACGACGAGTTCGGTGATATCGCGAACAAGTTCAACGGGGTTGTCGAGTCGTTGCGTGGTCAAGCTGCCGAGCTCGAGCGCGCTGAAGCCGAGAGCTCTGATTTGCTTGCCGCCGTGCTTCCGAGCCGGCTCGTCGGCCAGTTCCAGCGCGGCGA
>CAZONX010000135.1:0-5425 GCA_964581295.1 uncultured Acidimicrobiaceae bacterium | reverse complement strand
CGCCACCGTTCGATGAACTCGAGCGCATCGTCGACCTGGCGCGGAGGGCACCGTCGGCGGGGTTCTCGCAGGGAATCGACTTCCTGGTGCTCGACGATCCGGAGGCTGTGGCCCAGTTCTGGAGCCTCACGCATGATCCCGATCGGGAAGACCGGCCGAGTCGCGAGAAGTCACCGGTCGTCATCCTGGTGTTGTCAGATCCCCAGCGATACCTGGCTCGCTACTCGGCTGACGACAAGATTGAATTTGGTCTTGACGACCTCGACCGTTGGCCGGTGAGATTCTGGGATGTCGACGGCGGAATGGCCTCGATGCAGCTCCAACTGGCCGCCGTGGACGCCGGTCTCGCGACGTGGTTTCTCGGCATTGCGTACGGCGAGGATGCGGTTCGACGTGAGTTCTCGATCCCCGACGATCGCACGATGGTTGGTGTGATCGCCGTCGGCTATCGAGACCCGGACGAGCAACCCACCGGCTCGGGCGTATCTCGACGTCGCCGGCCACTCGGCGAGCAACTCCACCGCAACGGTTGGTAGCGGCTCCCGGTCGGGCGAGGTCGTGGAAGACGGACCGCCATATCATTGCCCCGTGACCAATACTCGAGACCCGGCAGACTCCGCGAGAGACGATGGGGGAGCGCAAAGCCCCGCATCCGCCGGTCGGCCGCGCATTCGCTCGATCGCGTTGCCAACCGAGCACGGGGGATGGGGCTTCACCCTCGAACCAATCGTCCTTGGGTTGCTGGTGGCACCGTCGGCAGCGGGCTGGGAGATCTCCGCCGCCGCTCTCGGCATCTTCCTCGCTCGGCGGCCAGTCAAGATCGCGTCGACCGATCTGGTGCGCAGACGGTGGCTGCCGAGATCGCGAATCGCGCTCCTTTTCGCCATCCTCTACGGAGGACTCGCCCTCGCCGGAACAATCGGTGCGTTCATCACTGCCGACGGCCCGTTCTGGATCCCGGTTCTCATCGCGCTGCCGTTCGCCCTCTACGCGCTGCGTGCCGACGCCCACAGCAAGAACAGGGCGTTGCTTCCGGAGCTCTCGGGATCGATCGCGATGGGTGCGACGGTCTCGGCGATCGCCCTCGGGAGTGGGTGGGACCTCGCTCCCGCATTCGGCCTGTGGCTGGTCCTCGCTGCGCGCGATGTCGCCGCGATCGTTCTCGTGCGGGGTCAGGTCCGGCGGCTACACGACCGGCCGACCGGGTCATCGACGATCTACACGGTGCAAGCGGCGGCGACTGGTGCAGTGTTCGTTGCTGCGGTCTTCGACTTCGTCCCGTGGCTCGCTGTGGCCGCGATCGGACTCGTCGGGGTAGTAGCTGTGATCTCACTCAACCGGCCTCCAGTGGAGGCGAAGGTCATCGGGTGGACGCAGATGGCTGTCGGATTGGTGGTGGTGCTCCTCACCGCAGCCGGTGTCCGCCTCGGCTGGTAGCGAACGTCACCCCGAGATGCGCTCGTCGACGATCTGCATGACGGAGCTTCCGAGTTCACGGGCTTTCGCGAGCGCCTGATCTTGCCGCTCGACGATCTCAGCGGTGCCGCCTTCGAGACCGCTGAGGTTGATCCGAACATTGAGAGCGGCGCCCTCTGCTGCGGCGACGGCACATGCGGCGGCCACGCCGGCGTCGGAAACCGAGTTGGGGTTCCCATCCAACGCGGCGACAAGCGCCAATTCGAGTGCCTCGACCGACCGTTCCAGCACGGTGAGCGGAACAAGCGTCGCTTCGAGATTCGCTGCCGCCATCGCAGCGTCGCGGGCAGCGACATCGTCTTCCGTCTTGCGTGGCATGCGCATGGCGGTGAGCACACCGTTGAACGCATCGGTGTCTCGGTCGACGGCGGCAAGGAACCAGTCTTTCAATGCCTGAGCGTCGCGACCGGCACGCTCCATTGCGGGCCGTGCACTCTCCATGCCTTTCTTCGAGAATGTGAGCGATCCGACCATTGCGGAGAGCGATGCGGAGAGCGCTCCGGCGAGAGCGGCGACCGAACCTCCCCCCGGAGCCGGCGAATCGGTGGACAGCTCGTCGACGAAGTCGCGGACGGTGCGGTCGATGAGACCGTCCGGGCTTCCCGTGAACCGGTATTCGACGATCTTCGCCGCCGGAGCGAACGGAGTGAGTTCATCGAGACCGAGCGACACGACAGCGGCCTGAACGCGCGCGGCCTCGGGAATGCCGGCGGTCCGCCCTTGCGCCGTCAGGTAGTGGTCGCCAGCGGCGAGCATCGCTTCGAGGGGCACGAGACCGACGATCTCGGATCCCGTGACACGCATGCCGCGCGACGCGGCCTCCTCTCGGCACGCCTCGAAGACCTCGTGCATCGGGGACACCAAGGTGTCTGTGAGGTTCAGCGACACCTGGGCGCGGTCGTACTCGTCGATGTACCAGCCGACGCCCTTGACCTCCTCGAACCGGCCCGGCGCGAACACCGTCTTGCCATGTTCGTTCTTGATGATCTTGCCGTCGGCGTCGCGAGTTGCGGTCCCGAGTGTTCGCACCGCGGATGCCACTTGGTGGGCAAGCCTGCGGTCCGTCGTGTTGAGATTCACGTTGTATGCGATGAGGAATTGCCGAGCTCCGATCGCCGTCGCTCCGGCCGATGGATTGACTGCGGGCCCGAAATCGGGGGCGTCGCCGCGCGCCGACAGTCCCTCGTATTCACCCGTCCGCACGTCGGCGAGCGAGCGGCGGCCGTCGATCGCAGCATGTTCGTAGAGGTAGACCGGGATTCCAAGATCGGATCCAACGCGTTCCCCGAGGCGTCTGGCGACCTCTGCGCACTCCTCGAGCGTCGTCCCCTCGAGGGGTACGAATGGACACACGTCGGTCGCGCCCATGCGCGGGTGCTCGCCGCTGTGTTTCGCCATGTCGATCAGCTCTGCCGCCTTCGCGATGGCGCGGAACGCGGCCTCCTCGACAGCGGTCGGAGGGCCGACGAACGTGACGACGGTCCGGTTGGTGGCGGCACCTGGATCGACATCGAGCAGCTCCGCGCCGTTGACGCCTTCGATCTCGGCGGTGATGGCGTCAATCACACCACGATCGCGTCCCTCGGAGAAGTTGGGTACACACTCGACGAGCTTCATGCGACCTCCCTCGCGTCGTACGGCCGAGGCTACCGCCTCCAACCTCCGGGTGCCTCGGCCGCTGGCGTTGAGCTGCGGGGGTGGAGCCGAGCCCCGGGGCTTGCTGTGGAGCTGATCCGACGCCGCGGGCATCGAGGCCGGAGCAGTGGAGCACGTGTTTGGCACGTTTGAGGCCCGCGAATATAGCCCTGGCGAGTCGCTCGCCGCCGCGCCAGACTTGACACAGAAGGTATCAGCGGCGGCAGGCGATGTCGCTGAGCTGTTGGGAACCCATCGCGCTTCGGTCTTCGTTGAACGAGTGGCGGCGGTGGATGAGGGTGGGCCGCCGTTGGTGGCCGCATACGGGAGGCTGGACAGACCACCATGACCGACGAGAGCGCTCCGAGATCGGCAAGGCCCGGCCTTGCAGCGGTGCTCTCCGCGCTCATCCCGGGTGCTGGTCAGTGGTATGGGGGGCGGCTACGCCGGGCCGTGATCGTGTTCCTGCCGACGATTCTCCTGGTCGGCCTCGCGGGAGCGCTCTGGTCGCGCGGTGCGGTCCGGATCATCGAACTGCTTGTCCAGCCTGCAGTGCTGTGGACGCTCTTTGTGGTCAACCTCGTCGTGCTCGCGTGGCGCGAGATTGCAGTCGTCGATGCGTTCCGCGTTGCCCGCCGCGACCGACGGCCAGCGCGGCTCGCCGTGGGCGTGTTGGCGATCACGATTGCCGCCGTTGCGGCGCCCCATGTGGTGTTCGTCGCATACGACCTTGAGGCAATCGACCTTCTCGAGTCCGTGTTTGATGACGGCGATGTCGCAGCCCCTATCTTTGAGGAACCACCACCCGTTCCACCGTCTCAGCTCTCGCCAGTGAACACGGTGGTGTACGAAGTGCCGGATCCGGTGTTCGTCACAGCTCCCGCCATCATCACACCGCGGTCGGCGAGAAACTTGGTCTTCCGGCCGGGCCTGGGCGACCCCGAGGCGATTGTTTCGTGGCCCGAGATCATCTCTGAACCTGAAGAAGCGATGGCGTTGCTGCCTGCGGTGGAAACGGAAGGCATCGATCGAATCACGATCCTCTTGGCCGGTGGCGATGCGGGCCCCGGGCGAGGGGGCTTGCGTACTGACTCGATCATGGTGGCGACGCTCGACACGGTGACCGGGAAGGCGGCGCTGATGAGCATCCCGCGCAACATGGTGCAGGTTCCGCTCAAGCCGGAGTATTCGCAGGCCTTCGTTGACCTGGAACAGCGGCTCACGCCGTGGAACGAGCGGCGCGCCTGGACGGACGACAACGGGGACGGCGTTCCGGATCAGTTCGTGCCGTGCAATTGCTTCCCCGACCAGATCAACGCGATCTATCCCTTCACCCGCAAGTGGACCGAGACCTATCCGGACGAAGTCGACCCGGGGATGGCGACCCTGCGTGACACGTTGGAACTGATGCTCGGAATTGACATCGATTTCTACGCCCTCGTCAACATGTCGGGTTTTGTTCGAGTCGTCGATGCGCTTGGTGGCGTGCGTGCCTACGTGACCAGAACGGTCAGCACCGAGGTGTCGCCGGCTCGCGAAGGCGAGGGCTGGATCACCGTCAACATCAAGCCCGGATGGCGGAGGCTCAACGGACACCAGGCGCTCGCCTACGTGCGGGAGCGCAAGACAAGCAACGACTATGTACGGATGACACGGCAGCGTTGCATGCTCAAGGCGGTTGCCGCGAGCGCCGACCCGGGAGAGATCGTGCGTCGCTTCACCTCGCTCTCGCGAGCCGTGAAGTCTGCGGTGCGCACCGACATTCCTCTCGAACACGTGCCGACATTCGTCGGGTATGCGGCGGCGCTCAACTTCGACGACATCGTCACCGTCGGATTCGCGCCGCCCGACTACGCCCCGACCGGCAACCACCGAAACCAGCCAATCCCGGACCTGGCAACAATCCGAGAAACAGTCCAGCAGATCGTTGACGGCTCCTACGTCGACTCTGCCGGAACCGGTGAAGACACCGAGTGCCGGATCTGAGGGCACTTGCTGGATTACGTCTCCACCACGAAGTGGGGGAGACGCGGGCGAGCTGATGCTCGTCCGCAGAGGGGGCACCGCGAGCGGCCTCATCAAAACGATCCGAGCTCCCAGGCCGCCCTCTCCGCTCCGCTCCGGCCTGCGGCCGGATGTTCGCGCCTCCCCCACACTTCGTGCGAGGGAGGCGAAGACTGGCGACTGGCGTCTTCATCCCCAATCGCCCTTTCTTCTGATCACCGATAGGTTGGGGGCATGGACGGCGAGGCGACGACGGATCGGGGTGATGGCATCAAGAAGCCGGGCCTTGCCGCCGCGTTCTCTGCCTTGA
>CAZONX010000134.1:0-5448 GCA_964581295.1 uncultured Acidimicrobiaceae bacterium | reverse complement strand
GCGGCCTCCGCTAGCGGAGGCCGCTCCCTGCGGCGTCGGTCATCTGCTCCATGATGCGGTCGAGGTTGAACGACCCGGGCTTCTGCCGGGGTGGGAACTCTTTGAACGACTGCAGCTGCTCGGCGGCAAGCGCCTGCATCGGATAGGTGACAAAGATTCGCTCGAGCACCCAATTCCAGTACCCGTTTGAGTTCTCGTCCGCGCGTTCAAACGGATCGCGGCGGAGGTTGAAGATCTTCGGCAGCCGAAGCGCCACGAACGGCTCCGCCCACAGCTGCATGGTCTTGGCTCGCTGCTCGTAGAACACGGCCTTCCAGTCTCGGTAGCGGATCGCTGCAATCAGCCCGTCGTCGTTGGCATAGAAGAACCATTCACGCGGGGACTCGTCGGTCGTTCCGGTGAGATAGTCCAGACAGTCGTAGCCATCGATGTGCACGTGGAAGTGCTTGTCGCCGGCGTCATATCCAGCCTTGAGCTCTTCCACAATGTCGGGGTCGCCCGCGGCTGCCAGCAAGGTTGGGAGCCATTCCTGGTGAGTCACGATCCCATTGAGCGTGGTCCCGGCAGGGAACGTTCCAGTCCACCGGACGAAGCAGGGCACGCGATAGGCGCCCTCCCAGTTGGAGTTCTTCTCCGACCGCCACGGCGAGATCGCGCCGTCGGGCCAGGCGTTGTAGTGGGGTCCGTTGTCGGTGGAGTACATGACAATCGTGTTCTCCGTGATCCCCAACTCGTCAAGGAGATCGAGCATCTCGCCAACCTGGCGATCGTGGTCGACCATGGCATCGTTGTAGGGGCCTTGGCCCGAGATCCCGTCGATCTCGGCCTTGATGCGGGTCCACAGGTGCATCTTGGTGGCGTTCCACCAGACAAAGAACGGCTCGTCGTCGTCGTGAGCGTTCCGGATGAACTCCTTGGCTCGATCCGTTATGTCATCGTCGATCGTCTCCATCCGCTTCTTCGTCAGCGGACCGGTGTCCTCGATGACCTGCTTGCCGACGCGGCCGTACTTGAGATCGATCGTCGGGTCGTCGACATCCGAGGCACGGCAGTGCATTACCCCGCGGGGTCCGAACTTCTCGCGGAACGCGGGATCTTTCGGATAGTCCGGATGCTCCGGCTCATCCTCGGCGTTGAGGTGATAGAGGTTGCCGTAGAACTCGTCGAAACCGTGAACGGTCGGCAGGGTGTAGTTCTGATCGCCGAGGTGGTTCTTGCCGAACTGTCCCGTGGTGTAGCCAAGCGGCTTCAGCAGATCGGCGATCGTCGGGTCCTCTGGCTGTAGACCGAGGTCGGCGCCCGGCATGCCGACCTTGGAGAGGCCGGTTCGAATCGGGTTCTGACCCGTGATAAACGCGGCGCGCCCGGCAGTGCACGACTGCTGGGCGTAGTAGTCGGTGAACTCTATGCCCTCGCGAGCAACGCGGTCGATGTTCGGGGTCTCGTACCCCATCGCTCCGCGGTTGTTGTGGCTGATGTTGTACCAGCCGATGTCGTCGCCCCAGAGGATCAGGATGTTCGGTCGATCGGCCATGGTGCAGCCCCTTTGCTCGCGCTCCGCCGCAGACACCCCGACCCTACCTGGAATTCCCCGACCGCCCTACCGTCAACCTGGTCAGGCTCCGACCTGGTCGATCAGTCAGGTCGCGGATCGCCCACGCACCCTCGGGCGCGGATCGCCGGGCTCCGTCGGCATGGACGGCACCGGAGGCGTCGCTATCGCGGGCGAACCGTGGCAGCGTTTCGTCTTCTCGCCGCTGCCGCATGGGCACGGATCGTTCCGACCGGCCTGGCGGAAGGCATTCTCGAACGCCGCGTCACGTTCGCTCATGTACGTCATGACCAAGGCAGGGGAACGCTCAGTACGCAGCGCCTGGGTCATGATCCGCATAGGTTCAGCGACGTGGTGGAAGAAGTCCTTGAAGCCGGCACAGAGGTAGTTCAGGCCGGGTTCGCCGTCGGGAGTCTCGATGAAGCGGTTCTTCGGGCACTCACCATGGCAAGCAAACCTGACATCGCAATCGCGACAGTACTGAGGCAGCAGATCCCGCTTGTCCATCCCGAAATCGTGCTGTCGCTTCGAGCCGACGAGTTCCCCCATCGGAGCATCCGCGATATTGCCGATGAGGTACTCCGGTTCCACGAAGTGATCGCACGAAAAGAGATCTCCATTGTGCTCGAGAGCAACCCCAAGCCCGCAGGTCTCGTTGAACACACACATGCCGGATGATGGAAGGCCCATCCAGTTGCGAACCGTCGCCTCGAACGTCTGAACGAAGACCTCCCCCACGTCGTTTCTCACCCATTCGTCGAAGATCACGCTGAGGAACCGGCCGAACTGCTCGGCACCCACGGATCGGTCTGAGGCGTACATGCCATCGAGGAACGCCGGCTCTCCCGCTTCGTCGACTCGCTCGACAACGGGGATGAACTGCATCCAATCGGTACCCACGTCGTCGCGCAGGAACTGGTACACCTCGAGCGGGAAGTCCCCATTCACCGCGTTGACGGTGGTGAGCACGTTGTACTCGACCTCGTGTTTCTGCAGCAGCCGCAGGCCGCGCATGACCTTGTCGAAGGTGCCCTCGCCGCGCTTGTTCACGCGGTTGATGTCGTGGAGGGGCTGCGGCCCGTCGATGCTGATACCCACGAGGTAGTTGTGTTCCTTGAGGAACTCGCACCATTCGTCCGTGAGCAGCGTTCCGTTCGTCTGGATCGTGTTTTCGAACGTCGTATCAGGCTTGCGGTATCGCTCCTGTACCTCGATCGCGCGGCGGAAGAAGTCGAGGCCCATCAACGTCGGCTCGCCGCCTTGCCAGGCGACGGTGACGACCGGCGTCGTGTGCGCCTCGATCAGCTGACGAATGTACCGGTCGAGGACCTCGTCGGACATGTGGAATCGACTGCCCTCGTACAGCTCCTCTTTGTCGAGGAAGAAGCAATACGAGCACCCCAGGTTGCAGATCGCACCGGTCGGCTTGGCGAGCACATGGAACGCCCGCGGAGACCAGGCCTGTTCAAGAGGACCGTCGCCGGTCGCGCCCGCATCGACGGCGGGCCACGGGAGATCTCGTTGTGTGGACACGGCGGTGAGCCTACCTGACCCTCAGATCCGCGGCGGTCCCTCAGCGATCCACTCGGCGACGCTCTCGAGAGCTTCATTCCCGTCCAGGTCGGGTCCGAGGTGGGCCCACGTCACGCCGGCCTCGGCGTACTGAGCGAGCGTGCGCTGATCCTCTGATCCTCCGCTCGTCAGAATGATCGGAGCGCTCACTTCGTAGCCGTCCATGCTGTCGCGTTGGGCAGCCACATTCGCCACGACTTCGGCCACTCCATCCGGGGTAATCGGCATCGGGGACCCGTTGTCGTCGGCAAGCGGGAACGCGCCATCGAAGCGTGCCGCTCGACGGAATGGGCCCTTGTTCGGCCAGGTCCCCGCTACCCAGATGGGGATACGCGGTTGCTGGATCGGTCTCGGCATGAACGTCATCTCCGCAACCTCGAAGTGCTCGCCCTCGTAGGAGAACGGTGCCCCCGACCACATACCGACAATCACATCGAGGGCTTCGTCGAGCATCTCGGCGCGCTCGCGCACTCCGGTCGGCTCCCCGAACGTCCCGAACTCCACCTGCTCCGGCACACCAATGCCGACGCCGAGGACGAGGCGGCCACCGCTCAGATGATCGAGCGTGACCGTCTGTCGAGCGACAACCCACGGCCGGCGGCGCGGGAGTGGCGTGACCATCGGGCCGATGGTGATGCGTTCGGTGGCCATCGCGACGGCGGTCAAGATCACCCAGGGGTCACCGACCGGCATCCCGTCGGCAATCACAATGTGGTCCCAGATGAAAAAGCCATCCCACCCGGCTTGCTCTGCGGCCGCAGCAAGTTCAGCCACCGCAGCGGCATCCGAGTAGAGCCCGAAGTTGGGGATGTTGATGGCGAATCTCATGGCGGCGACCCTAGCTGGTGGCTCCGACCCCGGACGATCCTGGCGGCGTTCGCGTTGGTAGCCTGTGCGGGTCTTTGCAGTCAGATGCTCGGCGACGAGCACCGTCCATTCCGGAAGGAAAGCGAGAGCCGCCATGGCAGAATTCTTCACCGACGTGAGCCCCGTCAAGTTCGAGGGACCGGACACCGACAACAACCTCGCGTATCGCTTCTACGACCCGGACCGCATGGTGATGGGCAAGCGAATGGAAGATCAGCTGCGCATCGCCGTCTGCTACTGGCACTCGTTCAACTGGCCGGGCAGCGACGTGTTCGGCGCCGGCACATTCGATCGTCCATGGCTTGGCGGATCGATGGAGCCGATGGCCGCAGCCCGCATGAAGATGGACGTGGCGTTCGAATTCTTCGCCAAGCTGGGCACCCCCTACTACTGCTTCCACGACCTCGATATCGCCCCCGAGAGCGATACGTTCGCCGAGACCCGGCAGAACGTCGAGGTGATGGTCGAATACGCCGAGCAGAAGATGGCGGAGACGGGCGTCAAGCTGCTCTGGGGAACGGCGAATCTGTTCAGCCACCCGCGCTACGCCGCGGGAGCTGCCACGAATCCGAATCCGGAGGTGTTCGCTTATGCAGCCGCGCAGGTAAAGAACGCGCTCGACACGACGCTTCGCCTCGGCGGCTCGAACTACGTGCTCTGGGGCGGCCGGGAGGGCTACGAGACGCTGCTCAACACCAGCGTGAGCAAAGAGACCGACCAGCTCGCCCGCTTCATGCACATGGTGGTCGACTACAAAAAGGCGATCGGGTTCGAAGGCACGCTGCTCATCGAGCCGAAGCCGCAGGAGCCGACCAAGCACCAATACGACTACGACAGCGCAACCGTGCACGGCTTCCTCGAGCGCTACGACCTCTACGGAGAGTACTTCGTCAACATCGAGACCAACCATGCGACGCTCGCCGGGCACAGCCTGCACCACGAGGTCGCCTATGCGGTCGAGAACGGCGTCTTCGGAAGCATCGACGCCAACCGCGGCGATCCACAGAACGGCTGGGACACCGATCAGTTCCCGAATTCCGTCGAGGAGATGAGCCTCTCGCTCTACGAGATCTTCAGCGCCGGTGGTTTCATTAACGGTGGCTTCAATTTCGACACGAAGCTGCGCCGCCAGAGCATGGCCCGTGACGACTTGTTCCACGCGCACATCGGTGGAATCGACACGCTGGCCCTCTCGCTCCTGGTTGCAGAGCAGCTCATCGAGCAGGAAGCCCTGAAGGACGCGCGAGATGCCCGCTACGCCGGATGGTCCTCCGACCTCGGAACCGCGATCTCCGACGGGTCCGCCGACCTCGCCGCCCTCGAGGCGAAGGTCCTGGCCGGTGAGATCGACCCGAAGCCGGTCTCCGGCCGCCAAGAGGCGCTCGAGAACCTGATCAACCGGGCAATCTGGACAGCTTCCTAGGTATCCATCGCCGAGAGGCGGTGGAAGGAATCGC
>CAZONX010000133.1:0-5587 GCA_964581295.1 uncultured Acidimicrobiaceae bacterium | reverse complement strand
ACAGCGCCACCAACGCGAATACTCCAAACGCCACGCAATAGATTCCGAACGGTGCCAGGCCTGCCTTCGCGAGGACGCGGATCAGGAACGCAATTGCCCAGTAGCCGACGATCGCTGCGACGATCATCCCGACGATCGTCGCTCCGGTGATTCCGCCGCCGTCCGATATCACGCGAACGACAGACAAGAGACCGGCACCGGCGATGACGGGGATGCCGAGAAGAAAGGCGAACCGGGCAGCCTCGACTCGGTCCATGCCCCGCGCAAGGCCCGCCGAGATTGTCATCCCTGAGCGCGACACGCCGGGAATCAGAGCGAACGATTGCGCAAGGCCGATGAGCCCGGCGTCGGTCGGCGTCAGCTCCTCGGTCGTCCGGTCGCCCGGGCGAAGCAGCATCGTGGCGAGGAGGACGATTCCGGTGAGGATCAGCATCCCGGCAACGATCGAAGGCCGTTTGGTGAGTTCGTCGAGCTTGCTCTCGAACGCGAGCCCGAGGATGACGGCTGGGATGGTGCCGATGACGATGATCGTGATCATGCGGCGGCCGGCACGATCGAACCGGGCCATGCGAATGACGTCCTTGCGGAAGTACACAACCACGGCGACGAGCGTGCCGAGATGGAGCATGGCCGACGTGGCAAGGTCGGGGCCTTCCCTGCCGAGGAGGGCCGGGATCAGCACGAGGTGTCCGCTAGACGAGATCGGGAGGAATTCGGTGAGCCCTTGGATCGCGCCCCACAAGATGGCGTTGAGCATCCAGGGAGCCTAGGACAGCTTCACGGGTCAACAAGGACCACGAGCGATCCTTCATGCGATTCCAGAGCGACGGTGGTGGCAACGCCCTGAGGCACCGCGACCATCCCCGACGCTTCGTAAGACAGCAGATCATCGGAATCCGCCGTCACGACGATGCCTTCGGTCTCGAGCCCGGATGCTGTTGCGACGAGCAATACCCGCGTCCCGGCTACGGCGCTTGCCGGCAGGCCCACGGGCACCGCCCACCACCCTTCGGGGATCGCTGCCTCGTTCGAGATCGCTGAAGGAACGATCGGCTCGCCTTCTGCGAGGTTCCGGGCGGCTATGGGATCGGATAGATCGGGCATTGTCATGACGCCGGCCGGGAGTGATCGCCACTCGACCTGCGCGTCGGTGATTGTGCTCCCGGCTGCGATCGAGCTCGACGCGAAGGGATAGAGCATTTCTGTGCTGCCGCGCATATCCCAGGCAAGCGCCGCGACCACGATCGCAACTGCGGCGGCCCATCGGAGGTATGGAGGCCGGGTCAGCCAGAACACTTCTCGAATCTATCGAGCCACGCACGTCGATGGAAGACGTTCGATGAAGTGACCCCTCCTCGCGGTCGCCTTACGCAAGCAGGGGGAATGGTGGGGGGCCTGCGTTCGGTTATCCACGAGGAGGGATCACTCCCATTGTTGCGCGTCGTCACCCATTCCGGAAGCTCCTTCGCGCGTTCGCTCGCATAAACTTCATTCGGTGGACGTTCTCGTACCTTTCGTTGTTGCGTATCTCATCGGCTCGATCGACTTCGGGGTCATCGTGCCGCGAGTTCTCGGCGTCGACATATACGCCGTAGGGAGCGGGAATCCTGGAACGTCGAATGTCTTACGGTCACTCGGAAAGGGCCCCGCGTCGCTCGTCTTGCTCGGAGACGGAGCGAAGGGTGCGGTCGCCGCAGCGATCGGGGCCTTCTGGGCGGGAAGCGTGTCTTCGACGGCGAGCGTCGACACCCTCGCGGTTGCGTGTGCTTTCGCCGCGGTTGTCGGGCACATCGCACCGATCTGGCATCGATTCAACGGTGGCAAAGGGGTAGCGACGGCAATCGGAGCGGCGATCTACCTGGCGCCGCTCTTCGGGATTCTTCTCGCAGTGGCATGGCTCGTCGTCACACTCGTGTTCAAGGTGGCGTCGATCGCATCACTCGGCGCAATGCTGATCTACCTGCCGGGCTTCGCTCTCTCCGGCTACCGGGGACTGGCCCTGGGATGGGCTGCCGCCATCGCCCTGCTCGTGATCGTCCGGCACGCCTCGAACATCGGGCGACTGTTCTCGGGCTCCGAACGGTCGGTGGCCGGCTGATGCGACCGATCGCCGACATGCAGGCCGAGATCCTCGACCGCGTGCCCCGCCTCGGCCTGGTGGACGTCGACTACGACGCGGCCGTGGGCGCGGTGCTGGGCGCCGAGGTAGTCGCTCCTGAGGATCTGCCGGGATTCGAGAACGCCGCGATGGACGGCTTCGCCGTCGTGGCATCCGACCTGGAGAACGTCCCCGTCGAACTTGCCGTGATCGACGACATCGCTGCCGGATCGTTGCCCTCGACTCCCATCAGTCCCGGCACCGCGTCCCGGATCATGACCGGGGCTCCGATCCCACCCGGCGCCGACTCCATCGTCCCGGTCGAGGTCACGGAGATGATCGGCGCCGCCGCGGTCAGGATGCTCGAATCGGCCGGGATCGGTGACCATATTCGACCGATCGGTGGCAGCGTGAAGACCGGAGATCGGGTGTTCTCGTCCGGGCTCCGTCTGCGAGCACCGCATGTGTCGGTCCTGGCTTCGATGGGGATCCGTCCGGTCGTCCGCCGCCGACCCGTGATCGCCATCATGTCGACCGGCGACGAACTGGTGCCGCCGACGACACGGGACCTTGCTCCGGGGTCGGTGCGGGATTCGAATCGAACGCTCATCAAGGGCCTGCTCGCAGAGCTCGGCTTTGAGGTTCGCGACTACGGCATCGTCGGAGACACCGCCGCCTCATTCGAAGCCGCACTCGATGAGGCGACGGTTGGCGCCGATGTCATCGTCACAAGTGGTGGCGTCTCGATGGGCGCATACGACGTCGTCAAGCTCACCCTGCGAGAGCGCGGCACGGTCGACTTCTGGAAGATCGCGATGCAGCCGGGCAAGCCACTCGGCTTCGGGACCGTAGAGGGAACGCCGTTCTTCGGCCTGCCGGGCAACCCGGTCTCCGTCTTCGTCTCGTTCGAACAATTCGTGCGGCCGGCGCTGCTGTCGATGATGGGCGCCGATCGCCTGTTCCGCGATCGCATCCCCGGCGTCCTCGACGACGGGATCGATACCAATCCCGACAAGGCCGTGTTCGCCAGAGTCGCGGTCCATCGCGACCGAGAGGGCACGTGGCACGCTCGGTCGGCGGGCGGCCAGTCGTCGAACGTGCTGTCGGCGCTGGCGTTCGCCGACGCACTCGCTGTCGTCCCGGTCGGTGTCGGCCCGGTCGATCCGGGCGGCGCCGTCGAACTCGAAATGATCACCTGGCCGGAAGCCAGAACTCGAGAGGAGGCACTCGGTGCCACATGAACTGAGCCACGTGGACGAGGCCGGGAACGTTCGGATGGTCGATGTCGGGGAGAAGACTCCGACCGCACGGCGAGCCGTGGCGGAGGCAACCGTTCACATGGAGCGGTCCACTCGAGAGCGACTGTTCTCCGACGATCTCCCAAAGGGTGACGCGGTTGCCACGGTGCGTATCGCTGCGATTCAGGGAGCAAAGCAGACCGCCGCGCTCGTGCCCCTTTGTCATCCGCTCCCCATCGAGTCAGTCTCCGTCGCCATCGATCCCACGGAAGACGGTGCGACGATCACCGTCACCGCAACCGTCACCGCCAAGACGGGTATTGAGATGGAGGCGATGACGGGAGCCGCTATTGGCGCCGTTGCGCTCTACGACATGATCAAAGGCGTCGATCGGGGAGCGCACATCGGCATGGTTCGTCTGCTCGAGAAGTCCGGCGGTCGGTCGGGGGAGTGGCGCCGTGAGTAGCCCCACCGCAGCGGTGGTCACCGTCTCCGATCGAGTGTCCGCCGGCACCGCCGAGGATCGTTCTGGACCAGCAGCCATCGCCTTGCTCGAGTCTGTTGGGTTCGAAGTCCTCGAGTATCGGGTGATTGCCGACGGCGTCGAGTCGGTGTCGAACGCGCTTGTCGAGATTGCAGGAACGGTCGACCTGATCCTCACCACGGGCGGCACCGGCCTCACGCCGAGAGATCTCACACCGGAGGGGACCAAGGCGGTTCTCGAGCGCGAAGCGCCGGGGCTTGCCGAGGCGATGCGAGCCGACACGTTCGGCAAGAATCCGCATGGCATGCTGTCACGGGGGGTTGCCGGGACGATCGGAGCGACGCTCGTGGTCAATCTGCCGGGCTCGGTACGCGGCGTTCAGGAGTCGCTCGCCGTGGTGCTTCCTGCGCTTTCGCACGGAATCGAGTTGCTAGTACGTGGTTCTTCGGACCACAATGCATGACTGGTCGGGCAACAAATATGCTTTGAAGCCGCGAAACGCGGGCCTACGCTCGCAGCAGTGGCGGAATACAACTGATGGGCATCATCTTTTTCATCCTCATCGCGGGGGCTTGGGCGGCGTTTCTACTGCCTTCGTTCTTCGATCATCGGCGCGAGAACCCACGGGCGACGACCCGCGCCTTTGCGCGCTCGAGGGAGAAGCTCGCCAGCGTCACGGTCGCCCAGGTCGGTAGCCCGGCCTACGCCCAGCACCATGCGGAGCGGCGGCGTCAACGCATCTTCATTGTGTTGCTGCTGACGGCGCTCGTCACGCTCGTGATCGCGGTGCTGCAATCGAGCATGTTGTGGCTCGGGATCACCATCGCCGTCGATCTTGCCGTCGGTGTCTACGTGGCGCTGATCCTGACTTCGAGAGAACCCAAGGCCGTGCGTCGTGCACCGGTTGTTCCGATACCGACGAAGGTCCGGCAGGCTCCGACCACCGCAGCAGACCTCGACGTCGAGTCGGCACCGCCGACAGTCCGCGTGATCGCCGGCTGAGCCGGTGTCAACGGACCCACCCGACCTCAGCGCTGTTGAAGCGGCCGTGCGCGCCGACCTCGACGAGAAGAACGCCGCCCGCGAGCTTGCGCTGAAAAACTGCCGGATCATCATCAGAACGTCGGCGAACGCGATCCGTGCCTTGCACCGAGGTGAGCTCGATCGGGCCACGGAGTTGCTGGCCGACGCCCGCGCACTGATCGCCGAAGCGGAGGCACCCCTCGCCGATCATCAGGACATCTACCACGCCGGGTTCTTCTACGACGCCGTGAAGGAATATGCCGAAGGGGTGCTGACCGCCGCGCTGCTCGCCGGAGAGCCGCTCCCGATACCGTCTGCCATCGGTGTCCATTCCGTGCCGTACCTCAAGGGACTCGGCGAGGCAGTCGGGGAGCAGCGACGGCGCATGCTCGACTGCCTGCGCGCCGGACGTATTGAAGATGCCGAGGCGACATTCGTGGCGATGGACGCGGTCCTCGACCTGCTGACTTCGCTTGACTACCCGGATGGAATGACAGCAGGTCTGCGGCGCACCACTGACATCGCACGGTCGTTGATCGAGCGCAGCAGATCCGACCTCACCACGGCCGTTGTCCAGGATCGTCTCCGTACGGATCTCACCGGTCGCAGCTGACCGAGAAACCTGCAGTGCCGGTGCGAGTTGGCTCCTGATACACTCCCGAGTCGTCTGGGGGTGTAGCTCAGTCCGGCAGAGCACTACGTTCGCAACGTAGGGGCCAGGGGTTCAAATCCCCTCACCTCCAC
>CAZONX010000132.1:0-5677 GCA_964581295.1 uncultured Acidimicrobiaceae bacterium | reverse complement strand
TTTGGGAGTCTGCGTCGTGAAGATGTGGTCTGTCGCGGTGCCCCCCAACCGCCGAGCGGCGGGAATCCGCCGAAACATCTGAATTGGTGCGTTCACCGATACACTCCCGGCAACATGCTTTCCCTCAAGAAATCCCTCCTTCTGTTCGTCGCGCTCGCGCTGTTGGTCGTCTCGTGCAGCCGCAGCTCGGCCGACGAGCCGTCGACGACGCTCGCCACGACCACGACAAGCTCCTCCACCACAACGACGACGACCACATCGACATCGACAACGACGACGACAACGACGATTCCCGAGGTGGCGGCGACCATCAACGGCCTCGATGCCGACGACGAACTGATCGACCGACGGGTCGTGGCGGTCAAGGTCGACAACCACCCGGATGCGCGACCACACAGCAACCTGCATCTCGCGGACGCCGTGTACGAGGTGCTGGTCGAGGGCGGATTGACCCGATTCATTGCCCTCTTTCACCAGAGTGATACCGAATACCTCGGGCCGGTTCGTTCGGGTCGGCCCACCGATGCGAGCCTCGTGAAACCGCTTCTCGGGCCATTCCAGATTTCCGGAGCGCAATCGTGGGTCCGGCGGTTCTTCGCGAGCCAAGACCTCTTCATGGTCTACGACAACGGGACCACCACGTTCCGTGCGAGGAGCCGTCCCGCTCCGCACAACCTCTATACATCGACGGAGGCGATTCGCACGTACGCCGACGGTCGGGAGTGGCCGGACGACGCGCCCGTGCCGATCTTCGCCTACGGGATGGACGCACCTGAGCCGACCGAACCGGCCGCCGAAATCGTCCTGCAGTATTCGGACCACTCCCCATCGATCTGGACGTGGGACGACGAGACCGAGACCTACCTGCACTGGAATGGGGAGGAACCCCACATCTCGATCGACACCGAGCTCGAGGAGCAACAGGTCACCACAGATATGGTTGTGGTGGTCGAGGCCGGCCGATACACCGCTTGGGATCCCGCGGGCCAGGGTCAGGAACTCCCGTCCCTGCGTACCACGGGCGAGTGGCCGGCACATGTGTTCTACGACGGCGGCGTGGTGCATGCCACCTGGGTCCGTGAGACCGAGGAAGATCAGGTCACGCTGCTCGACGAGGCAGGCGAGGAGATCGTGATTCCACCGGGACGAGTCTGGATCGCGGTCTTCCCCGACGATCAGCCGGTGACCTGGGAGTAGTTCATGACGTCGATTGTCGATCTCGCCGCTGCGGTTCGGAGTGGGAGACGATCGGCGGTGGAGACGGTCGAAGCGTCCCTAACGGCGGCCGAGGCGTTTCAGCCCGACCTCAATGCGTTCACATCGATCGATCGGGAGCGGGCCGTCTCCCGCGCCCACGGAATTGACCGCACGATCGCCGAAGGACGAGACCCGGGCGCCCTTGCCGGTGTCCCCATCGGTCTCAAGGATCTGATCGACCAGGCCGGCTTGCCGAACACGAACGGTTCGACGTTCGAGGCCTCCGTCCCCAGCACGTCCGCTACGGTTGTGGAACGTCTCGAGGCCGCCGGTGCCGTAATCATCGGCCGGACCGGCTTGCACGAGTTTGCCTACGGCTTCACTTCGGAGAACGAACACTTCGGCCCGGTGCGCAATCCGTGGGATGCGACGTTGTCTCCCGGTGGTTCGTCCGGCGGATCAGCGGCCGCGGTCGCCGCAGGCTTGGTCCCTGCGGCTATTGGAACCGATACCGGCGGCTCGGTTCGGGTGCCTGCCGCCCTGTGCGGCGTCGTCGGGCTCAAAGTGACCCACGGTCGCGTGCCGCTCACCGGTGTGACACCGCTCGCGCCGTCGCTGGACACGGTGGGTCCGATCGCGAGAACGGTCGGCGATGCCGCTGCGGTCTACGCGGCGGTTGCCGGCGATGATCCGCGCGATCCCTGGTCGGCGCCCCAGGCGGTCGCTTCGGTCGGCGGCCCGCGGGATCTCTCAACCGTGAGGGTCGGCATCCCGAAGCAATGGATGCTGGTGCCGACCAATCGCGTGACACGCGACGCTTTCCAAGACATCGTTGCTCGGCTCGTTGAGGCCGGAGTCCTGGTTGAGACCATCGATGTGCCGGCACTCGCCGTTACTGAGGCGGCTGCCCTCGCAGCATCTGTCGAGATTTCCGAGGTCCACCGCGAGCGATGGAGCAGCCATCCGGATCGCTACGGTCGCAGTGTCGCGGCGCGCCTCGAGCGGGCGGCCGCTGTCGGGCACGAATGTCTGATCGAGGCAGCGGCCTGGGACGCCGGCGTCCGCCACGCCATGGAACGACTCTTCCGTCGTTTCGATGTGCTGGCCACTCCGACCGTCGGGTCGACGAGAAAGGTCATCGGCGAAGCCGAGATGGATATCGACGGAGATCGCGTGTTCCACCACCTGGTCATTGCGCAGAACACCTGGCCCGTCAATCGCTCCGGAAATCCCGCTCTGGCGCTGCCGATTCCCGGCTCGGGGATCCCTCCGGCGAGCTTGCAGCTGATCGGTCCGCGCTGGGGCGAGGCGACACTCCTCGAGATCGGCGCCGGGCTCGAGCGTGACCGAATCGTCGGCGCCGAATGGCCGCCGAACGCGGCGTAGGCCGATTCGCGAGCGTCGATCCAGCACCGTTCGACCGGATATTCGAACGCACACACCCTGACGCCGAGGACCGGCGGTGGAACCCGGACCGAGCCGGAATTGCGACACTCGATTGGTCGTCATGCATGCAGGGAAGATCGCATAGAATGACGGATCGCACACGGGGGACGGTCTATGCCGGCCCCACTCGCAACCAGGAGCAGACACTGTGTCATCAGACACCGAGACCGACGCACCACCGACACCGGAGAAGATCGATCGGGTCGTCATCCGATTCGCAGGCGACTCCGGGGACGGCATGCAGTTGGCCGGGTCCCAGTTCACCGCCAGCTCGGCGATGTTTGGGAACGACCTCGCAACTCTCCCGAACTTCCCCGCGGAGATCCGGGCACCGGCCGGCACCATCGCCGGCGTCTCCTCGTTCCAGGTTCACATCGCCGACTGGGACATCCTGACGCCGGGCGACAGCCCAGACTGTCTCATCGCCATGAACCCGGCTGCGCTCAAGGCCAACGTCGACGACCTCAAGCCCGGGGCGTTGATCATCGCCAATCGAGACGCGTTCGAGGAGCGCAACCTCGCAAAGGCCGAGTATGAAGCCAATCCCCTCAAGGATGGATCGCTGTCCGATTTCCACGTGCTCACGGCCCCGATGGAGGAGCTGACGAAGAAAGCGCTCGTCAACACCGGCGTGAAAGGCCGCGCTGTGCTTCGGTCTAAGAATTTCTTCGCTCTCGGCTTGATGTCGTGGATGTATTCACGCCCACTCGCTTCGGTCGAGGAGTGGATCGCTGGCAAGTTCGGCGCCGACAGCGCGGTCGCCAACGCCAACCTTGCCGCCTTACGCGCCGGCTACAACTACGGGATCACCACGGAGGAGTTCCACCACACCTTCGAGGTGAAGCCCGCGTCGTTGCCGGAGGGTGAGTACACCAACGTCACCGGGAACGCCGCACTGGCCTGGGGCTTGATTGCGGGAGCCCGCGCCGCCGACCTGCCGCTGTTCCTGGGGTCGTACCCGATTACACCGGCCACTTCGATTCTCGAGGAATTGGCGAAGCAGAAGCACTTCGGTGTCAAGACGTTCCAGGCGGAGGATGAGATCGCCGCCGTCGGCACAGCGGTCGGGGCGGCGTTTGCCGGCAACCTGGCTGCGACGACGACGTCGGGCCCGGGTCTCGCGCTCAAGTCCGAGACCGTCAGCCTTGCCTTCATGATGGAGCTGCCCCTGATCGTCATCGACGTGCAACGCGCCGGCCCGTCGACTGGGATGCCGACCCGCGTCGAGCAATCCGATCTGTTGTTTGCAATGTACGGACGCCACGGAGAGGCGCCGCTGCCGGTGATTGCCGCAGCCACGCCGGCCGATGCGTTCTCGACCGCCATTGAGGCAGCTCGAATCGCAACGAAGTACATGACGCCGGTGATCCTCCTCTCCGACGGCTACATCGCGAACTCATCGGAACCATGGCTGATCCCGGATGTGGCCGGCCTGCCCACGTTCCCGGTCACATTTGCGACGGAGACCAACGAGGGCGAGGAGTTCCTTCCCTATGTCCGCGATCCCGAGACGCTCGCTCGCCCGTGGGCGATTCCAGGGACGCCCGACCTCGAACACCGGCTCGGCGGACTCGAGAAGCAGAACCGCACGGGTGCGGTCGCATACGACGGCGAGAACCATGAGCTGATGACCAAGCTGCGTGCGGAGAAGATCAAGGCGATCCAGAGGGATATCCCGCCGATCACCGTGCACGGTGATGCCGATTCGAAGATCCTCGTACTCGGCTGGGGTTCGACGTTCGGGGCCATCCGCGCCGGCGTCCTCAATGCTCGCAAGAATGGGATGTCGGTCGCCCATGCCCAGATCCGCCACCTGAATCCGCTGCCACCAGACCTTGGCGACATACTCAAGGGACGCGAAGTCGTGTTGATCCCCGAATTGAACGCCGGACAGTTCTCGAAGCTGATCCGGGCCGAATACCTTGTGGACGCAGTGACACTGAGCAAGATGCAGGGGGATCCGTTCAAATCGGGCGAGATCGAAACGAAACTCGAAGAGATCTGCCGGGGGATCAGCACATGACAACCGACGTACAGGACTACACGAGGGCCGACTTCAAGACTGAGCAGGAAGTGCGTTGGTGCCCGGGCTGCGGCGACTACACGATCCTTGCGACCGTGCAGTCGTTCCTGGCCGACATGGGTATTGAGCGCGAGAAGCACGTGTTCATCTCCGGGATCGGTTGTTCGAGCCGCTTCCCCTACTACGTGGATACCTACGGCATGCACAGCATCCACGGGCGTGCGCCGGCGATCGCCTCCGGCGTCTCGAGCGCCAACCCCGATTTGACGGTCTGGGTGATCACCGGCGACGGCGATGGTCTCTCGATCGGTGGGAACCATCTCATTCACGCCTTGCGGCGCAACGTGAATCTGAAGATCCTTCTGTTCAACAATCAGATCTACGGCCTGACCAAGGGGCAGTATTCGCCCACCTCCGAACTCGGCAAGCGAACGAAGACGTCTCCGATGGGCTCCATCGACTTCCCATTCAATCCGGTGAGCCTCGCGCTCGGCGCCGAAGCAACGTTTGTCGCTCGAACGATCGACATGGACCGCAAGCACATGGCCGCCGTGCTTGAGGCGGCGGCCGCACATCGCGGCACGTCGTTCATCGAGATCTACCAGAACTGCAACGTGTTCAACGACAAGGCATTCATCGAGTTGACCAGCCGGGACACGCGCGACGACAACCGCGTCTACCTCGAACACGGCAAGCCGATCGTCTTTGGACCGGACAACGAGTACGGGATTCGCATCGGAGAACTCGGCGCAGAGATCGTGGAGGTCTCAGCCGTTGGGATTGACGCCATCCAGGTGCACAACGCCGAGGATCCTGAGCCCGGCGTGGCCTTCGCTCTGAGCCGGCTCTCGCGTGGTCCTCACGGCCCAACGCCACTGGGGATCTTCCGCGACGTCAAACGCGCCGTCTACGAAGACATGATGGTCGCTCACATCGAGGAGGCCCAAGCGGCGAAGGGGACCGGCGACCTGGCCGCGCTGCTCCGCTCCGGCGGGAGCTGGAAAGCCGAGT
>CAZONX010000131.1:0-5754 GCA_964581295.1 uncultured Acidimicrobiaceae bacterium | reverse complement strand
CTAGTACCGCGCTTCGGGCGTCGCCTCAGCGATCGATGCCGTCGGTCGGCAACTCGGACGGCATCAGAGGATTCGGTCGATTGGCGTGGTAGCGCTCCAACGTCTCCGCGTCGCAGACCGAGCACAGGCGAACGGTCCGCGTGCCGACCACGGAGAGCTGGGTGCCCCTCCCCTTCTCCACGATCGCCAGCGGGACCGACTGCAAATCGGCACCGCCGCAGGATTCGCATCGCGGCGACAGGTCCCTCTTCCACGACACAGCGCAGGAGCCACACGTCACCACGATGGAATCGTCAGTCGTGACACCGGTCAGGTCTTCGGTCTCGCCGCATGCGGCGCATTGGAGGTCGTTCACAGGGCCGTGAGGGCGCTGTCCACCGCTCGACCGACCGTGAACGGCAGCCCACCCGTGACGATGGCCGCCCCTGCCGCCTTCGTTCCGTCCGGGAGCTCGATGAGCACTGTGACGACGGTGGTGCCGTCGACATCGCGCGTGTTGGTGGCCGTGTGCGCTGGTACGGGATAGCCCCGCAACAGCGCGACCGCTTCAGCCACAGCATTCGTCATCCCGTCGGGACCGGGCCCGACGGCTGCGCCGGCTTCTCGATCGTTGTCGTCGATCGCGCGCACGTCGACGCCACTCGAAGACTCCTCGATTGCCAGCTTCAGGAAGCGGCTCTTCTTCGATTCTCGGGATGCAGCCTCAACCGCGAGGTGCGACGGTTCCGGTTCCGCGAAAGCACTCGGCAGGGTTTGTCCAAGAGTGCGGCCAAGCCCGGTGCGGCGTTTCGCCGGCTCGTCGGGAACGGCGAGGTCGTCGTCCGGGATCAACGGGGCATCTGATGCAGGCGCATCGACATCGCGCAGTCCGCGTGACACGAGGCGTTCGACGGCGTACTGAACATCAGCGTCGGGGAGGGTGCCGTCGGTCCAGATCCGAACCACGGGCGGCGCACCACTTTGAGGCATCACGTCTGCCGACGCAACACCCGGCAAAGAATCCACCGCACGGCGCAGTTCATCAATGGTCATGCCGATCCCCCTGATCGAGCCCCACGATGATTGTACCGCGCCCACAGGGGGAGCCGAAAGGATCAGATTCGGGACTCCACACGTGAGTAGACCATGATGCACGCGTTGGCCAAGTAGTCGAAGCCGTTGGCGTCGAGATACTCGATGACCGCCTCGTTCTCTGCCCCCGGTTGGATCCATACCTGCATGAGACCGAGTTCCTTCGCTCGTTCGAGCAATCGCAGCGTACGCGGCGGCGGCACGACGAAGTTGACGATGTCGGGTGTCTCCGGCAGGTCGCCGAGATCGCCGTAGGACGGGTCTCCGTCGATCGTGTCCTGTGTCGGGTTCACCGGATAGACGGTGAACCCCTTCGCCTTGAGATCCCGGTAGATGCGGTTTCCGTACTTGGTGGGGTTGTCGCTTGCGCCGACGATCGCAACAACCGGCTTTCCTTCTTTGATCAAAGTGCTGATGGTGTCCATGGGGAGGCAACGCTACCGGACCGTGGCTGCATTCCCGCCGTCAGACCTTCGTGTCTTCGCCCTTGGTACGCAGCACCGTGCCGAACGTCGCGAACAGGATCTGGATATCAACCCGCATCGAGCGGATAGCGACGTACTCGTCGTCGAGTTCGGTTCGTTCACCCATTGAGATCAAGTCACGGCCGCGCACCTGGGCATACCCGGTGATGCCGGGCTTGACCAGGAACCGTGAATTGTCGAGGCCGACGAGATCGGCCTCCTCGGGTACGAGCGGTCGTGGTCCGACCAGCGACATCGACCCCTTGAGCACGTTCCACAGGTTCGGCAACTCGTCGAGTGACCAGCGGCGCAGGAAGCCGCCAACGCGCGTGACGCGCGGATCGTCGTCGATCTTGATCGTGTACTCGTCGTCGTTCTCGCTGTATTGCAGCTGTTCGAGATGCTCGTGGAACACGGCGTCGTCGTGATCAAACTCCATCGTGCGCATCTTCACCATCCAGAAGTCGACCCCGTCCCGGCCGGTACGCAACTGCCGGAAGAACGCCGGACCCCGAGAGTCCAACTTGACCGCAACCGCCGAGATCACAAGCACCGGCGCGAGTAGCAGCATCGCGACGAGCGCCACCGCAATGTCGAGCGACCGCTTCGCCACCGCGTACCCGTGCGAGATCTCGCCCTCTTCGGGGTCGCGCATGAGCGCCCCGGCAACGAGCGCCGCCAGGGCGAACCCCTCGCCGACCACGAACGCGACCATGACGTGAAGGATGGGATCGTCGATCGGCACGAACAGCATGGCGATCGACGCTGCAACGGCGACGAACCAGGCCACCGCCAGCCTCACAGCCCGCCCTCGGGCAACGAGGATCTGGCCAATGAACAACCCCGCCGATGCCAGCACGACTCCCGCAGCCGCGAGGGCACCGACCATCGCGGTTGGACGGAAGCCGTCGCCGAAGGCGACCGCGACAATCGGCGGACCAAAGATCGCTCCGAGCCCGGCACCGACGAACGCCAGGGCAATGCCGGCAACGCCCATGCCCCTTGCCCAGGAACGCAGTTCGCGGCGCTCTCCACGAGCCGCCATCTCGGTGAACGGCGGAAGCACGCGCGCGATCAGGTTGTATCCGAGCGTCAGCGGAGCGCGAGCGAGTGTGAGCGTGGCGTACGTGACGGAGAACTGGGCGGCGCTCGCTCCCAGGGCTCCGGCAACAAGGGGCCCTGCCAACAGCAACGCCTGCGATGCTGCCGACGAGAGCACCAGGCCCGAGAGAAGGCCCTTCTCCCCCACCTGTTCAACGTGCTCCTCGCTGAGCTGTCCTCGGGATCCCGTGCGACGCCGTTTGGGCTCGCGAAACGGCCGCCACAAGAAGATCACGAGAGGACCCAAAACCTGGGCCCATGCGAAGCCGGTGACCGTCGGACCGACAATCACCACGCCCACGGCGATCGCGAGACGCAGCATCGACGCCGCTCCGCTGGTGTACCCGTACGAACGGAACCGGCGGAATCCGGCGAGATAGCCGCGGCCGACCACGAAGAAGAAGTGGAATCCCACCGTGGCGATGACGAACCACACGAAGGATCCGTCGCCGTCGAAGTAGGTGTCGGCCGAGGCCCACACAACGACCGCGGCGACGAACGCCGTCGAGATTGTCAGGGCGATCGCCCGCAGCGGCACGACCCAGCCGCGGTAACCGAGCGTGATCCGGCGGATGACGAATTGCTCGATTGGGAGCAGGATGATCACGAACGCGAGGAAGTGTGCAGTGAGCAGAGCCGCAATCGGTGCGAACGCCTCCTCGCCCAGGCTGCGGCCACCGAGGAACTGGTAGATGTAGGCGCCGATCCCGGCGACGAGGCTTCCCAGGACGATGTCGAGCGTCCCGTCGCTGCGCATGTAGGCATAGCGGGTGCGGTGCGAGTGCTCGGGACTTTCGTCGGGTTGGTCGTCGATCGGCGTGTCGTTCACGGATGCGCTTCGGGGTCGGCTGCGGGTCCCGGGCAGGTTACCCGCGTGGGTCCGAACCCGACGCGATCGTTGCCACGACTATTGAAGCCTGGTTCCTACTATGCGCTCATGACGGGCAGACGAACGGAATCACGCTCGCCCAATCCGGTCGTCGCCGCAGCCGCATCGGCCCTGCTTCCAGGTATCGGTCAGTGGCTCGCTGGCGATCGGAAGAAGGCACGCACGCTGCTCATCATCGATGCTGTCGTTCTGGCGGTCTTGCTTTTCTTCTTCCACGACAAGGTCTCCATCCTCACGGCGTTCGTCAAGCCCACCTCCATGGTGCTGTTGATGATTGTCAACATCGCCTTGCTGGGATATCGCGTGTGGGCGGCGGACGACGCGTACCGCTCGGCGTCGGCGTCGGGGCCGTCGGCCGGCCGAACGGCGGCACTCATCTCGGTGGTCGCTATCGCGGCATTCCTGTTCATGCCGCACGTGGTATTCGGCTACTACGACCTCGTCCAATACAGCCTGATCACCACCGTCTTCGACGGCGGTGAAGCGTCGGGTACGACCACGTCGACCACCACTGCGGCCGCCGGCTCCCAGGGCGGGAATGGCGAATCCACTACCACGTCGTCGACAACCACCACCGTGGTCGACCAAACGCCGTGGGACGATCTCGATCGACTCAACATCCTCCTCCTTGGGGGCGACTTCGGCGTCGGCCGAACCGGGATCCGCACCGACACGATGATCACGGTGAGCATCGACCCGAAGACCGGCGAGGCCGCCATGTTCCAGGTCCCGCGCAACTGGACCTACTCCCCGCTGCCTGAGGGGATGGGAATCTGGGACTGCGACTGCTACCCGGAGCTGATCAACGAACTCTGGATCCAAGGCGAACAGCACCCCGAAGCCTTCCAGGGACGGGGCGAACCCCCGGAGAACGCGGTCAAGGGCGTGATCTCCGAATTCCTCGGGATCCCGATCCACTACTACGCACTCGTGAACCTCGATGGCTTCGTCGACATCATCGACGCCATCGGCGGCGTCGACATGTACGTTCCTGAGAAGATCGTCGACGACGAGTATCCGCTGCTCGACGGCACGCTCACCCGCCTCGTGATCGAGTCCGGTCAGCAACAAATGGATGGGGAAGAGGCCCTCGCCTACGCCCGGACACGCCACGCCGACAGCGACTACTTCCGCATGTCTCGCCAACGGTGCGTGCTCGAGGCCGCCATGGAACAGACCGATCCGACGTCACTGATCCTCAACTTCGGGAAGTTCGCCGACGTGATCAAGAACACGACGACCACCGATATCCCGATTGATCTCCTCCCCAAACTCGTCGAATTGCTGCCGTCGGTCGACATCGACGAAGTGGTGTCGGTGCGCTTCATTCCCCCGGAGTACCACCTGAAGTATCGCGACGACGGGAAACCGGGCAGGATCGCGAACATCGAATTGGTCCACGATCACGTGCAGCTGGTCATCGAGGACCCGGAGCTCGCGAAGATCCAGCTCAACCTCCAGGAATCCGAAGATTGCCCAGTGGCGCCGGACGCCTGATCAGGTCAGACGCGTATCACGACGGTGATAGCTCGTGCCGTCCAGATTCGCCTCGGACTGCCACTCGCCGAAGACCATCCGCTCATCGCGAGCGGGCTCCGGCACCTCTTGTGGCTCCGGTGTCTCATCGATCTCGATCGACAGACCGGGTTCGACGTGCGCGTGCAGCGACCGGGCCTCGTACTTCGATCTGCCTTGGGCGCCGCCCTGCTCCATGACCACGGTGACATCGTCGACGGCGATCTCGACGGGCTCTTCGTCGACAGCTCGCCGCTTCTTCGGCGGCGGAACCACGGCGTATCTGCCCTTGGTGCGGTCAGGGGCAAATCCGGTCGTGTACGACCGTGAACTCTCCGGACCGGGCTTGAACTTCTTGGGCGCAGGCATGCGATTCCTCCGAACGCTGAGCACAGCGTACCGGGCGACCTTCGAATGGAAAAGGGCTATTGCGGCAACTAGTCATCTAGCCGGTCATCGCTGCGACTCGACGAAATCGCCGAGATCGCAAGGCCCGCACCAAGGATCAGCACGGCCGCGGGAATCACCCACCGGCCGACGTTGCTCGGGAACCAGTCCCGGTTCGGGGCCAGGACGGCCAAGCCGACGAACAGCAGGCCGAAAGTAAACGAGATGGCATCGAAGCTATGACGGATCATGAAATCACCCTTCCCAACGGAATTCGGAGGCATCTTGCGAGACGACATCGACAACCACCGAGCCGAAATCGGCGCG
>CAZONX010000130.1:0-5784 GCA_964581295.1 uncultured Acidimicrobiaceae bacterium | reverse complement strand
CCGGGAGGCGGTCGATGGCCGTCCTTCGCCACGCCTGATCCCGCCCGAGCGAGAGCATGGAGTTGAGCCGGTCGTATCGTCCGGCGATGTCCGAGAAGACCGCGCCGTTGCTCACGGAAGCCTCCTTGCGAAAGCCGAGCGGAAAGCCCCAAAACCCTGGATGTCCGGGTTCATGGGGACGGCGCTTGTCCCTCCCTTCAGGGGAGGGTGGCAGCGGCGCAGCGGCTGCCAGGAAGGGTCAAGGCGGTTCCGTTCGAGGATTGACCCCCTCCGCCGCCCTGCGGGCGGCACCTCCCCCTGAGGGGGAGGACACCAGGACGGAAGACTGCGCGCGCTAGTCGATGACATCGAAGCCGGTGTAGGGGCGGAGGGCCTCGGGAATTCGGATCGTGCCGTCGGCTTGCTGGTGGTTCTCGACCAGGGCGATGAGCGCCCTGCCGGTCACGGCGGTGCCGTTCAAGGTGTGCACGAGGCGGTTCTTGCCCCCGTCGTCCTTGAAGCGGATCTTCAGACGCCTCGACTGGTAGTCGGTGGTGTTCGACGTCGACGTGATCTCGCGGTAGCGCTCCTGGCCGGGGAACCACGCTTCGATGTCGTACTTCTTGGCCGCCGAGGCACCGAGGTCACCCGCCGCTACGTTGACAACCCGATACGGGATCTCGAGCGCCTGTACCAACCCCTCCTCACGGGCGAGCAGGAAGTCGTGCTCGTCGCGGGACCGGTCTGGATCGACAAACGAGAACATTTCGACCTTGTCGAACTGGTGCACACGGAACATGCCGCGGGTGTCTTTGCCGTAGGTGCCGGCTTCGACACGGAAGCACGTGGAGAAACCTGCGTACCGCATCGGCAGCTCTCCGGCATCGAGGATCTCGTCACCGTGCATCGCTGCAAGAGGCACCTCCGATGTTCCCACGAGATAGAGGTCGTCCTCTTCCACCGAATACACCTGTTCACGGTCGGCCGGGAAGAACCCGGTTCCGAACAGCGCCTGTTCCCGCACCAGGATCGGTGGCAGCACCGGCGTGAAACCATATTCCGACAGCGCATCCATCGACCAGCGAACCATCGCCATCTCCAGCAGGGCGAGCTTGCCCTTCAGCATGCCGAACCGGCTTCCGGAGATCTTCGTTGCCCGCTCGATGTCGATGACGCCGAGCTCGTCGCCCAAGTCGACGTGGTCCCTCACTGTGAAGTCGAACGCCGGAGGCTCGCCCCATCGGGTGATCTCGACGTTGTCTTCCTCTACGAATCCGTCTGCTGCCGTGTCATCGGCAAGGTTGGGCACCGTGACCCACTGTTGCATGAAAGCGGCGTCCAATTCGTCTGCCTCGGCGATCCGCGCCTTGTAGCGCTCGGAGAGCGCTCCGGCCTCGGCGATCGCCGCCGACTTCTCGTCACCGCTCAACGCGGCAATCGACTTGCCGACGTCGCGCTGCTGGGACCGCATCTCCTCAGCCTCGGCGCGCGCAGTGCGGCGCTCGGCGTCGATGCGGGCAAGGCCTGCGACATCGAGTTCGACGCCTCGGCGCTCGAGGGCCGCTGCAAGGTCATCAGGACGTTCGCGAAGGATTCCGACATCAATCATGGGCGGATGCTACCGGCCCATGGCGGTGCCAACGGCACTGGCCTCTTCCGGAGACAGCTCTTCGCTACCAACTCCGGAGCGGATCTCCTTGGTGAAGAACAGCGTCTCCTCGCGCGAAACGAGGATTGAGAGCACCACGCCATCGCCGGATTCGCTCAACAGTGCGATGGATCTCGACAGCCGTCCTGCAATGTTCCCGAATGCGTCGTAGGGGACAACCGCGGTGCGCGTGATGGCATAGGGCAACCGCGCCTCGATGTCCTGGACCCGTTGGTCCAGCACCACCAGGCCCGCTTCGGCCCGCCCGAGGCGCCCGGTCGTTGAGTCGATCAGGGCGAACACGTTGCCGTCCTTGGGGACCGAATCGACCTGCTTGCGGATCTGTTGGAGCTGGTAGGCCTGCCATACGGCAAGCACCACGACGAGGAAAACGATTGCTACGACGAGCCACTCGCTCACGCGTTGTCGTTTCGGTAGAACACCATGCGCCACGCATCGTTCTCTGGGTCGTCGTCCTTGTCAACTCCGGTGGTGACGACCAGCTCGTACAAGCCACCGGGTGTGAGCTCGAGCGTGTCGAAAACCAACGTCTTCGCCTGACCCGGCGCCAGGTTCGCCACCGTCTGTTTCACCGTGATCTGCCGCTCGTCGGAGTTGGTCGGGATGAGCTGAAGGTCGACGCTCACCTGCTGCTCCGGCTCGTTGCCTTCGTTCGCCACTACCGCCTGAACGATAAACCGGTCGCTGTGTGGCACCACCGGGGCGTTGTTGCGCTCGCCGAGCGGCTCCGGATCGGTGATCGCCGTCACCGATACATCGTGGAGTTCGCCGAGCTTGTAAACCGAGGTCAGGCGGAGCGTGACGATGTCGGCATCGAATTCCAGGGCGCGGTCTTCGTCGGTGAACGCAACCACCTCGATGTCACCGACGGGAATCGAGTCGTCGAGACCCACCGTGGCGTCGAGGAACTGTGTGTAGGCAAGGTCGCCGATGCGTAGATAGTCGAACGAGTCACGCAGCCGGTCGGTGCCGCCCGCCTCGCCGGGTTCGTCGAGGACGAGGATGATCGCGTCGTCGAGGATTCCAAGCGCGCTGCCCCATGAACTCACGGCAGCAACGAGATATCCGTGCGCCTCACCCGCCGCCGTCGGCACGTTCGTCGCCGCAAGTGTTTCGGCCGCCCCTTCCGCCGAGACGCGGAGCTCTTCGAGACGGCGCATCACCTCGGGCCGCTGGACATCGGTGATCGTCACGAGCATCGTCTCTAACGCGTCCGCCGTGACTGCCTGGTCGGCTGCCACCTCCTGGGCCACCGCCAGATAGTCGGCGACACCGCGCGCGTCGCTGCGCCTCCGCACGGCGAAGACGACAATCGCAACGATGATCAGCGCAATCAGAATCGCCAGGAGCCAGCGTCTTCGCCGCTCTCGACGGACCGGCGCGTAGGAGGGATACGCCATAGGTGTGGGCGAGGGGGGACTTGAACCCCCACGAGTGTTACCTCACAGATACCTGAAACCTGCGCGTCTGCCATTTCCGCCACTCGCCCGCGGGAGCGAAAGGCTACCACGGGCCATGAATACCTCTGAGAGAACGGCTCGACCTATTGGATGGGCCAACGAACTCGTCTGAGCCCATACAATCGGCCTATGCGAATTGCCCGCGAGATGGAACGGCGCCTCGAGCGCCTCGTCGACGGTGCAACCGCGGCCGTCTTTCGGGGAAAGATGCATCCGGTCGACATGGCAGACCGGCTCCTCCGCCAGGCCGATTTCGTCGCCACCCGCGGTGATGCCGGCATGGAGATCCCCAACCACTGGTCGATCCGCATCAACCCAGCCGACCTCCCCCGTGCGATCGACATCGACGACCTCGAGTCGGAACTCGCCGGGGCGATCGAAGTCTTCGCCGTCGAGCAGTCGTGGCGTATCAACGGACCCATCTGCGTCGAGGCTGTCCAGGACGGCGCCGTGCCAAGAGGTTTGGCTGACTGCTCGGGCACGAGCGAGCCGGGTTCGATCGAACCATGGGGGCAACTCATCGCTACGACCCCGCCCCTGGCGTTCGAGATCTGCGACAACCGCTCGATCGTCGGCCGTGCCATGGACGTCGATATCGTCGTGTCAATCCCCGAATTCTCACGCCGCCAGGCGATCATCACCAGAAACGACCAAGATGCAGCCATCGCAGACCTCTCCTCAGTAAACGGCACCTACGTCAACGGTGATCGCATCGACACCGAACCGCACACGCTCGTTCCGGGCGACATGGTGATGATGGGCGACGTCGAGTTCATGTTCCGACGCTTGTGAGACCGCGATGCCTGCACTGATTCTCAACGCGCTGAAGATTCTCTTCCTCATCCTGATCTTCCTCTTTCTGTGGCAGGTCGCCCTCGCGATCCGCAGCCATATCGGTACCGGCCCGTCGCTTCGGCGCACCAAGGGAGGCCGCGAACTCGTGGTGCTGCGAGGCGACGCGAAACGCGGCACGACCGTGCGGCTGCGGCCGTCCGGGCACACCATCGGGCGAAGCCCAGACGCGGACGTAGTCATTGACGACCCCTACGCTTCCGAATTCCACGCCAGAGTCGAGAGCCACGACGGCAGCACGCTCGTCCACGACCTCGGAAGCACCAACGGAACCTATGTCAACGGACGACGGATCACCGCACCGACTCCGGCCGGCCAGGGCGATACCGTACAGATCGGCAAGACCATCCTCGAGGTGAGATGAGATACGTCTGGGCGACCGGGACCCACCAGGGTCGGATCCGCGAACGCAACGAAGACGCGGTATTTCCCGAGAGTTCAGGCGCGAGCGAAGGTCCGGTCCTCATCGGTGTTGCCGACGGCATGGGTGGCCACGTAGCCGGCAATGTCGCAAGCAGCTTGGCCGTCGCGGCAGCCACCGAGCAGCCGCCGGATGATGGCGTCGAGGTAGACGCCCGCCTGAGCGCCGCCAATGCAGCGATCCTTGAGCGCGTGAGGGAAGACAAGAACCTGGCCGGCATGGGAACCACCATGACGCTCGGCCTGTTTGGCGAGGACCAGCCCGTCGACATCGCCCACGTCGGAGACAGCCGCTGCTACCGGTTCAGCGACGGGGAACTCACCCAAGTCACCACCGACCACACGGTGGTGGCCGAACTCGTCGCACTCGGACATCTCAAGGCAGAGGACATCCACACCCACCCCCAACGCCACTTCCTCACCCGATCGCTCGGGCTGGGACCAGTCACCGTCGACACCGAACGCCTGGATCTCGAAATCGGCGACCGGGTGCTCTTCTGCTCCGACGGTTTGACCGCGATGCTGTCCGATCGAGAGATCGCGGCAATCCTCGCGGGGACGAGCGACGTAGAAGCCACCGTATGGATCCTCATCGAAGCCGCCAACGCCGCCGGCGGAGTCGACAACATCACGGTGGCCGTCGTCGACGCAAGGTCATGACGCGTAACACCGAGGCGGTGTTCATCTTCGCAGGGACAGTCCTCGCGTCGCTCGGTGTCGCCATGGTCCAGTTCGCGAGCGGGTCCTGGCTCGATTCTGCGGTGGCGCTCACCTTCGTGTCGTTCGCCCTGGCCTTCGGATCGCTCCACATTGCGTTCCGCCTCTGGGCGCCGAACGCGAACACGTTGATCCTCCCAATCGCGGCGTTCCTCACCGCTCTGGGCACCGTGGAAGTCTTCCGCCTCGACGCCGAACTGGCTGCGCTCCAACGCTGGTGGCTGGTCGTAGCGGGCATCGTCGGGGCTGCCGTCGTCTGGGCGCTGCGGTCGTCTGGCGTTGCCGTGCTTCGCCGATATCGCTACCTGTTCCTCGCCGCGGCGATGATCCTCTTGATGCTGCCGCTCCTTCCGTCGTCGTGGCCCATGCACGGGGCGGTCGTGAACGGCTCGCGGCTCTGGGTGAGGATCGACCTTCCGTTCGCTGCACGAGCTCTCTCGTTCCAACCGGGTGAGGTCGCCAAGGTTCTCCTCACGATCTTCCTTGCTTCCTACCTCGCCGACCGGTCCGAGGCAATGTCGACCGTCTCTCGCACCGTCGGGCCGTTCCGGATACCGGAGCCTCGTCATCTCGGGCCCGTCATCGTGGCCGCCGGCGTGGCGTTCATCGTTCTCGTATACCAACGGGACCTTGGGGCGTCGCTCCTGCTCTTCGGCCTGTTCGTCGGCATGCTCTACGTGGCAACAG
>CAZONX010000129.1:0-5789 GCA_964581295.1 uncultured Acidimicrobiaceae bacterium | reverse complement strand
GTCTCAACCACCACGGGGGCGGCTGCGTCGCGGATCACGCCGACCAACAGGTCTTCCGGAATCTCGCCGTTGCCGAGGTTTGCGTGCCGATCTCGGTGGCTATCGAACGGGTCGCGTGAATCGTTGCCGTGCACCAGGGCGATCCCCCCGGTGTACTGAGTGATGCGCCCGACCGTCTCGGTGAGGTCCGCACCCGCCGCCCACGCATGGCACGTGTCGAGACAGACACCCACGTTGAAGTCGCCGATCGCCTCCCACAGGGGCCCGTAGTGATCGAGGTTCTGCATCACGGTGTTGCCGCTGCCTGCCGTGTTCTCAACAAGGACGGGAACGGTCACCTCGAATGAGTCGAGCGCCTTGAACCAGCGTTCGAAGCCCACATCGACCTCCTCGTCGGCCCCGACGCTGCCGCCGTGGACGATGACTCCCTTGGCGCCAATCCATCCAGCGGCCTCAACCGTCTGGGCGAGCATCTTGCGTGACGGAATCCGCACCCGATTGTTCGGCGACGCCAGATTCAGCAGGTAGGGAGCGTGCACGTAAAAGTCGATGTCGGACTCGCGCAGCGCTTCCGCGTCGGAGCGAGCGACCGGCTTCTTCCAGGACTGCGGGTTCGAGACGAAGATCTGCACGACCTCGGCCGAGCGGGTGGCCGCCTCGGCGAGCGGATCGGCAGCGGGAACGTGGGCACCGATCTTGTGGTCACTCATCGGGGGACTCCTCCTCGTCGGGTTCTTCGCCGTCGCCGGAATCCTCCGGTTCGTCATCTTCTTCCGGTTCGTCGCCTTCGACTGTGCCGTCTCCAAGGACCGGCATTGCGGGCGCAGTCGGGGGCACAAAGTGATGCGCTCGATCCATCGCAATCCCCGCATGGATAACCACCTCGCCCAAGGGGTTCTCCCAGGCCGTGGCGTCGATCACGAGACGGTTCCCTTGCCACGATGCACCCCACGGTTCGGTCGGGAGACCAGCAGGATCGATGAAGTCGATGGCCAACACATCACGATCGGCGCCACCGTCTGGATCAGGTTCGGCGGCCGACGATACCGCCGAGATTGCCGACCATGGGACGAAGATCGGATCCTCCCCCGGCGCCGCGACCGCCAGGACCATGCCGTCATCACGGACCACAACCACGGGTGTTCGACGGACGAGCGAGGTGACGGCGTAGCCGAACAGCCCGGCGCCACCGGCCAGCAGGAACGCGCCCCAGACGTAGTCGGCGCGCCGCTGGTTTCTGCCTTTCGACGTGATCGATTCGTTGTAGGTGTCAGGCGGCGTCGAGACCCAGTGGCCCCACATGACATCGACGGCACCGAGCATGAGCAGCAGACCGACGAGGCCGAACAGGAACAATTGGACCGGGGACCGCTCAACGGTGAACAGCTTCATTCCATCACTCCGAGGTCCGTAGCTGTCACGAGTGCAACGTACGCAATACCGGCGTCCATCACTTTCGCTGCGGCAACACCGTCGCTGCGGTCGACCACCGTGATCACTTGAGCGATCGCAATGCCAGCGGCGTTGAGGGCCTCAATGGCCTCGAACATCGACGAACCGGTGGTGGTCGTGTCTTCGAGGACGGCGACGACGTCATCGTCGCGGATCGGGCCGACGAGTCGACCGCCGGTGCCGTGGTCCTTGGCCGCCTTGCGGACCGAGAAGGCCCGCAGGGGGCGTCCGCTCGCAGCCGAGGCTGCTGCCGTCGAGACGGCGATCGGATCAGCTCCCATGGTCAGTCCACCCACCGCCGTGACTCCCCCATCAAGGGCTTCGAGCACGGCGTTGCCAACAAGGATCGAGCCGGCACCGTCGAACGTCGTCTGGCGGGCATCGATGTACCAATCGGAGACGGCACCCGAGCGCAGCGCGAAAGGCCCGTCGGTACGCACGGCATGGCGCCGCAGGTGCTCGACCAGTCGTTGTCTGTGGTGGGAATCGGGGTTCAAAAGAAATCCAAGAAAAGGCTCAAGAAAGGTTCAGGTGTCACCGATACGTTACTCAGACAGGATGCCTTCCAACCTCCCGTCTAAGCCCGAACCAAGGCCGCCGCAAGGCGGCCTTCGGTTCGTCCGGAGCGAGTTTTCCAGTCGGCACAAGGGCTCCAGCGCTGCACCCACCGTGATATCGCCACTCGTTCGGCGAACCCGCGCGGCTAGGGTCGCAACATGATTTCCGACGCATTTCCGTACGAATCGCACTTTGTCGACGTCGCGGGCTCCCAAATGCACTACGTCGAGGAAGGATCCGGCGACCCGATCCTCTTCCTCCATGGCAACCCGACGTCGAGCTACCTGTGGCGAAACGTCATCCCCTACGCCGTGCCGCACGGACGGGCGATCGCCGTCGACCTGATCGGCATGGGTCGCTCGGACAAGCCCGACCTTGATTACCGGTTCTTCGACCATGCGGAGTATCTCGATGGCTTCATCGACGCCCTCGGCCTCGACCGCCTGACCCTCGTGGTGCACGACTGGGGTTCGGGTCTCGGGTTCCACTACGCCGCCCGGTACCCCGACCGAGTGACGCGCATCGCTTTCATGGAAGCCATCGTCGAACCGAACCGGTGGAAGGACACGCCGCTTCCGTTGGCGTGGCTCTTCAAGCGATTCCGAGACCCGGTGAAGGGGCACCGGATGAACGGGGAGAAGAACTTCTTCGTCAAGCGCCTCCTCCCGATGATGGTGTCGCGCCGGCTCACCGCCACCGAGAAGGCCGCCTACGCGGCACCATTCCCCGACGTGCCCAGCCGCAAACCGGTCGAACAGTGGCCCCGCGAGATTCCCTTCGACGACGAACCGGCCGACATGACCGAGGTCGTCACGACCTACAACACGTGGCTGCGTCGCTCGCCGATCCCGAAGCTCTTCCTGTGGGCCAAGCCGGGCGCAATCATCCGCGGGCAGAAGGCCGCAGCACGCATCGGCGTCATGTTCCCGAACACGGAGTCGGCCTTCGTCGGGAAGGGTCGCCACTACATCCAGGAGGACCAGCCGGACGCCATCGGTGCGGCCCTCGCCGACTGGCTCGACCGAACGGGCTGATCCGGCCCCTATCGTCGCTCGTATGGAACTCGTCTTCGTTCGGCACGGCCAGCCAGACCGCAGCGTGACCGGTCCGACCCGGTCCGACCCGCCACTCACTGCGGCCGGCCAGAAGCAGGCGGAACTCACTGCACGGCGCATCGCCGAACACGAGCCGCTGCCAACGGAGCTGATCGTCTCCCCTGCGCTTCGTTCTCAAGAGACCGCCCGGCCGATCGCCGAACGGACCGGTCTGCCGATCCAAACCGTGGACGGCTTGGTTGAGTTGAAGATGCCCAACTGGGACGGAGTGCCTCAGGAATCGATTCGTCGCGTCTTCGAGGAGTCGTTCAGTCGCCCACCATCGAACTGGTGGGACGGGCTGGAGGGAGGCGAGGCGTTCGACGACTTCCACGAGCGGATCACGAACGCCCTCCTCGACACCCTTGTGCAACGCGGTGTCAGCCCCGACCCGAACCATGCCCATCGTTGGACGGTCGCCGAACCGGATCAGCGTCTCGCCATCATCACCCACGGCGGCACCAACTCAGTGGCCATCGCCTTCCTCCTCGGAGCATCTCCGACGCCGTGGGAGTGGAGGCGACTTCGGTCTCGCCATGCCTCGATCTCGCGACTGCGAACGATCCCGTTTGCCGGTGAGCACGTGTGGTCACTGGGTTCGTTCAACGATCTCGAACACTTGCCCGCTGATTTGCGAACGAGATAGCGCTATTTGCCGTAGCGGCGGGTTCTTCTCGTGAAGTCTCGCAGGGCACGTAGGAAGTCGATCTCTCGGAACGCCGGCCAGTACACGTCGACGAACGCGTATTCGGCGTAGGCCGATTGCCAGAGCAAGAAGCCGGACAGACGGGCCTCGCCGGAAGTACGGATGACCAGGTCGGGATCCGGTAGGTCGGCGGTGTAGAGGTTGGCTGCGATGCCCTCGGCGTCGATCCGGTCTGCGATGCCCTCGGTGCCTTCTGCCGCCAGCTTGGCGACGAGGTCCTTCACCGCATCGACGATCTCCTGGCGACCGCCGTAGGCGAGGGCAATCGTCACCCGGCGCTCGCCGTGGGGCATGCGCTCCTCGAGTCGCTTCGCCGAGGCCTGGAGATCTGCGGGAAGCAGGTCGAGGCTCCCGACGAGCCGCACGCCGATGTTCGAGCCGCTGAGAGCGTTCGGGATCTCCTCGAACAACTCTTGGAGCACCTCGTAGTAGGGCTCCAACTCCTCGTCGGGACGGGCAAGATTCTCCTTCGAGAGCAGCCAGCAAGTGACGGCCGGGATCTCCAGCTCAGCCGACCAGTGGAGGAACTCGACGAACTTCTGCATCCCGACCCGGTAGGACGCCTGATAGTCGGGGAGACCCTCGCTCCTGGCGTAGCGCCGGTGTCCGTCGTGGATGACGCCAATATGGCGCGGAAGCCTGGCCCGATCGAGGGTTGCGAGGAGTCGGTTCTCGTAGAACCGGTAGAGCGGACGGGTCGCGGTATCACGGATTCCCATGCATCGTCCATGGTAGGGGGCGTTGGGCCGCACACTGTGGTCGGACGCGTGCCAACATGGGGCCGTTCCACGGAGAGGAGGCTGCGATCGTGGCCATGACGGATGAACACAAGGCTGCGCTCGCCCGCGGTCGCAAAGAGTCGAAAGCAATCAAGGCCTACCTCGAGGCGATCTCCGTCCCGAAGCGCAAGGGCCGTCCGGTGACACCCGAATCGCTCGAGGCTCGGATTGTCGGGCTCGACGAACGTATCCGAACCGAACCCAATCCACTGATCCGCGTCGACCTCATTCAGGCGAGAATCGATGCCCAGACGGCACTCGACGAGATGACCGCCGTCGTCGATCTCGACGCTCTCGAAGTCGGCTTCATCGAATGCGCGGCTTCGTACTCGGACCGCAAGGGCATCACCTGGCCGGCGTGGCGCGAATTCGGGGTCTCGACCGGCGTGCTCCAGGCTGCCGGAGTGAAACGAACGCGGGCGAGTTGACAGCGCCTCGAGTCTCCAATCCGTCGACCAGCCGTCCGCGTGCGTTCCAGCGCACAACACGCTTGTGTTCACAGGTTCCACCGGTACCCTGTGGTCCGTGAGCCTGCCCCATCCCCGATGGACCCTCGGGAAGATGCAGAACCCCGTCCGCGGCTTCCTCCACGGGAGCGCGGCCGCCGCCGGCCTCGTCGGCACCGTGTTCCTACTCTTCCACGCCCCGAACTGGCCGACGCGCTTCGCCGTGCTCGTGTTCGGTGTCGCCGTGATGGCGCTCTACACCACGAGTTCGCTCTATCACTCGATCCCTTGGAGAGAACGGTGGCACAAGCGCATGCAGCGCATGGATCACTCGATGATCTACGTGCTCATCGCCGGGACGTACACGCCGGTTGCAGCGATTGTCCTCGATTCGCCGTGGAATTGGATCGTTCTCACCATGGTCTGGGGAATCACTCTCGGCGGTGTCATCCAGAAGGGCCTCTTCCCGAAGGTCCCCGGCTGGATCTCCGTGATGATGTCGACCATCCTCGGTTGGCTCGGCGTCTTCTTCTTCTGGCCGATGATCCAACGCCTCGGCTGGATGCCGGTGGGGATCGTGCTTGCCGGAGGCGTGATGTACACGATTGGGATGGTGTTCCTCGTGACCAACCGTCCACGCCTGTGGCCGCGGGTGTTCTCCTACCACGAGGCCTTCCACGTACTCACTGTGACGGCGACATCGCTCCATTTCCTGGTGATCTGGCGCTACGTCGTGCCACTCGCCGCGGCCTAG
>CAZONX010000128.1:3961-5790 GCA_964581295.1 uncultured Acidimicrobiaceae bacterium | reverse complement strand
GGAGGATCACCATGACCTGGACCGTCATTGCAGAAGACGACGCAGCGAAGGCTGCCGACGCCCTTCAGCCGACGTTGGTCGATCTCATCGATCTGCACCTCATCGGGAAGCAGGCGCACTGGACTGTCGTCGGCGAGCGTTTCCAGCCGGCCCACGAACGTCTCGATGTCCTCATCGACCAGTGGCGGCTGTGGAGTGACAGCGTTGTCGAGCGTATCGTCATCCTCGGGGCCCTCCCGCGCGGGCGTGCAGAAGACGTGGTAGCCGATGGCGATGCAGCTCCGTTTCCGGTTGAGTGGCTGCCCGACGGCGAAGCAATTGCACTCGTTGCCGATCGTGTCGAAGTCGTTGCCCGTCGGGCCCGCGTCCAGCAAGCCGTCGTGGAAGACCTCGACGTGATCTCGGACGGGCTGATACAGACCATCATCGAAGGCCTCGAAGAGCAGCTCTGGATGCTCCGGGCGAATTTGCGCTAGGAGGCCAGCTGCCAGCTGCCAGCTATCAGCAAGACCCGAGACGCGTGTCTCGGGTTGACACCGGCCGAGTGAGGCGCTGGGTGGGGTAGGTTTCCTTCCGGAGGCGTCCGGACGCCTGGTGGGTCCCCCGGTCTTCAAAACCGGTGAGGGTGCGAGAGTGCCCTGGCGGGTTCGATTCCCGTCCGCCTCCGCGAACAATGCGCCCGCACCGCGCGGGTGGCAGGGAGAACGCCCCGTATGACGCGAGGGGTCGGGTCGTTCGTCCCTGGCGCCGGGGGCGTCATCCAACCTACGGTGATCGAATGAGAAGAGGCCAGGTCAACCTTGAACGCCGACCCGTCGGCCGCGTCGGCGGTCGCGCGTGACCACGTCCTCAACACCTCGCAGCGGATCGCACCCGGCGCCGTGGCCCGACGGCCATCCTGACGCGCTCCCCATGGGCTCTCCGCGCGGGTGGAAGCGAGCGCGTCTGGCCGACGACGGTGAAGTCCACGTCGCGGCGCTCTATTCAGACGAGCCGTCCGATGTGTGGTCGGCCACTGGCGCGGCGTTCTGTCATATGGGCGGAGACCCGTTCGAGCCGGGTCATCTTCAACACTGCCAGTGCGGTCTCCGGGTGTGGGATTCGAAGACGAAGCTGAACCGCGACCTGTCGTGTGGAGTCAACGCCTCGATCATTCCGGTATCGGTCCTGTGCGCCGTCACCTGGCGACCGCCGAGTGTGAAGGAGCCGCGCTGCCGGCGGGTCGCTTCTGCCGAACTCATCGGCGTGTCGGTTCGCAACTACTGCATGCGGTGTGCAAGGCGCGGCGTCCGCGGATTCGTGCATGGTCGTGCCCTCGGCAGAACGAACCATGAACTGTGGACGTCCTGTGTGCACTGCGCGGACGACTCGTGGATGACCCTCGAGGAGGCGGCGAAGAGCCTGGGAGTACCGATCGTGGTGGACCCATGGCTGCCGTGAATGGCCCGGTGTGACGCGCTGATCGATCGCGTACGATCGAGACATGGATGCGCCCCGGTCTCGGACCACCACGGTGTTTCTCGTTCTCGGTTTCGCCTTCATGGCGGTGATCCTCGTCGGCTTCCTCTCGCTCGTGTGGCGATCAGAGGGCACGATCTGGCTGAAGTCTGCGGCCACGGTCGGGCTGATCGCGGTGGTTGTCGCCGGATCGATGCGCCTGACCATCGCATCGCTCCCCTACGGGAATCCGAAGAGATAGAGCTATCAGCTATCAGCTACCAGGGAGAATTCGGGCTGGCAGCTGTCGACTGGCGACTGGCGACTCTCCCGCCCTACTTCTCGTAGAGCTTGTCGATGTCGGCGCCGTAGCGATCGAGGACGGCACGGCG
>CAZONX010000128.1:1668-3861 GCA_964581295.1 uncultured Acidimicrobiaceae bacterium | reverse complement strand
CTCGTAGAGCTTGTCGATGTCGGCGCCGTAGCGATCGAGGACGGCACGGCGCTTGACCTTAAGGCTCGGGGTGAGCATCCCGTTCTCGGGGCTGAACGCCTCGTCCTCGAGGACGAAACCGCGCACCTGCTCATAGCCTTTGATCGGGCCCGACAGGCGGGCAATCTCACGGCGATACAACTCGTTCACCGAGTCGCTCTCGAGCAGTGCATCGCCCGACAAATCGCCGAGACCCTGCTCGCCAGCCCACTTCGTCAACGCCTCCATGTCCGGAACGATCACCGCGACGTTGTAGGGGCGCTGCTCGCCGTAGACCATGATGTTGGTCACATACCCGGAGAGCTGGAGCTGTTCTTCGATCGGCGACGGCACGACGTACTTGCCGTTCTCGAGCTTGTACTGCTCCTTGATCCGCCCCTGGATGAAGATGAAGCCATCCTCGTCGCGGTAGCCGAGATCGCCGGACCGGAAGCCGTGGTCAGCGGTCAGGACCTTCTCGTTCTCTTCCGGCAGGTTGTAGTACCCGAGCATGATGTTCGGTCCGTGGATGACGATCTCGCCGATCTCTGCGTCACCCGTTATGTCGCGGTCGATATCGATTCGCACGCCCGGGATCTCCTTGCCGACCGACCCAACCCGTCGGTATGACGGGGTATTGGCCGCGGCCACCGGCGACGTCTCGGTGAGTCCGTAGCCCTCGTAGACGGTCATGCCGAGAGCGGAGATGAACTCGGCCACCTCGACGGAGATGGCGGCGCCACCCGAGATCGAGTACTTGAGCCGACCCCCGAACCCGGTGCGCACCTTCGAAAACACCATGCGGTCGTAGATATCGTGCTGCATCTCGACCCACCGCGTGGTCTTTCCCTCGGCGGCGAGTGCGGCTCGCTTGCGGGCATTGACGAGCGCTCGATCGAAGATCGTCTTCGTGATGCCGCCCTTGGCCGCCATCATCTTCTGGAGCGCATCGTAGAGACGGTTGTAGACGGCAGGGACCGACACGAGGATCGTTGGCCGGATTTCGGGCAGATCGTCCATCAGCGTCTGGGCGCTCGTCAACCCGATCGACGCACCGGCGCCGATCATGAAGTGCAGTTCAACCGTCTGCCCAAACGAGTGGGCCCACGGCAGGAACGATGCGGTGCGGTCGTCCGAGTCGATGTCGAACATGTCGGGGAACACGTTGACGTTGCTGGTGATGTTGCCGTGGGACAGCATCACACCCTTCGGCTGGCCGGTTGTCCCGGAGGTATAGATGAGGCACGCCAGATCCTCCGATGACGGGTGCGCCGTGTCGACCGGCGCGTCTGCACCGCGAGCGAGGAACTCGGCCCACGTGATAGAAGCCGCGCCGGCTTCCCCGTTGATGACCACGATCTGGGTCAAAGCCGGCAGCGAATCGCGATGATCGTCGAGCTGTGCTCGGATTCCATCGTCGGCGACGATGGCGACCTTCGCTCCCGAATCGGCGAGGATGAACTGCCACTCCTTCGAGAGCTGAGCCTCGTACATCGGCACCCACGCTGCGCCCAATCCGTAGGTCGCGTAAGCCCCGACGGCCCACTCGATCCGATTGTCTGAGATGACGGCGACCCGATCTCCGCCTCGGACACCGAGACCCGCGAGTCCGCCCCTGGCGTAGTCGACCTGCTTGCCGAAGTCGCTGTACGGCATCCATCGCCAACCTTCGGTGTGGCGGGTTCCGAACAGGGGATTGTCGGAATACCGATTGACGCTCGACTCGTACAGTTCCACCAGATTGCTGAACTGCGTACCCACGTGTGCCTCCACGGTCGCTCGTGTCGGACGATAGCGAAGCCATTGGCGACAAGGGACGTCGGAAGTCCTATTCGGAGATATCCTGGCGCCATGAGCGACGCCAGAACCTTCGGCCAGGCGGTGCGTGACGCGCGCCTTGCCAAAGGGCTGTCCATGGGACAACTTGCCACCGCCGTTCATCGTTCGACGGCATCGGTGCGTCGCTGGGAACGCGACGAGGGCATTCCCGCGGCGGCAATCATGGACGACCTCTCGAACGCGCTCGACCTCACCCCGGACGATCTGGCGCTCGTCGGCAATGGTCCCGCCACACCGACGCCACCGCCCATCCACGTCACGACCACACCGCCTCCGGTGCGCACGACCACACCGCCTCCGGTGCGCACGACCACACCGCCTCCGGTGCGCACGACC
>CAZONX010000128.1:0-1407 GCA_964581295.1 uncultured Acidimicrobiaceae bacterium | reverse complement strand
TTCAGGCATCGTCTCAGGCCACCCAGGCGGCCGCCAGCCGGGTCACAGGGGTTGCTGCTGTGGTGGAACCGGAAGCGACCGGAGTCAAGGGGTGGCTTGCCGATCTCTACGATCCCGACCAGCCGTGGCTTGGCTATCTTCGTGCGGCGCTCACGGTCATCGTCCTGATCGTCCTGGTGTGGCTGCTCGTCTGGGCGCTCGGCGGCCTCCTTGGTGCGCTCGGCGAGTTCTGGGAGTCGATGTGGGCCGAGTCTCCGTAACGATCCCTACACAACGGCTCGGACGAGCAGACCGAGGGAGCCCGCGATCGAGAGGATCAGGATCGTCGCGCGGGCGAACCGCTGTGGGACTCGGTTCTTGAAGAGAAGGCTTGCGAGGTATCCGAGGATCAGGGCCGGGAACAGGATGAGCGCGACCTGTACGTCGTGCCAGGAGATGTTCCCGGTCACCAGTCGGGCCGTCAGCGTGATCGAGAGCCCGATCGTGAACACCACCGCGAGGTTGGAGCGGCGGATCGGTCCGTCGTCGCTCGTGTAGAGCAGAGCGAGGGGCGGACCACCGATCGAGGCAACCAAGCCCGTCACTCCCGCCAACGTCCCCGCTCCAAACTCCGTGACCGGTGTGCGACGCACGTGATAGCCGGAAGCGACGATCGCTACCGCCATCAACACGATCACGGCGATGGTCACATCGAGAGTGACCTGCGTAGCGACCGCAAGGAGCGCGACACCAATGATCACACCCGGGATGCGCCCAGCGACGATCCACCCAACCCCAGACACGTCGATGTGCCGACGCTCGCGCCACGCCATCATGATCGTGAGCGGCATCGTGATCAGCAGCTGCGGAACTGGTGCAAGCGTTGGGTCGATGAGCGCCAGGATCGGGACCGACACCATGGCGAACCCCATACCGACCACGCCCTGAATCGACGCGGCGACGAACGTCACGACGAGAGCGACGATGAGAGCGACGACCGACACCCGTGCAACGATAGGGGCGGTGCGTTGTACCTCCCGTATCGGGCAGTTTCCGAAGGGAACTGAAACGTGCCGCTTGCGGCCCGCAACCCGTATCGGGCGGTTCCCGAAGGGAACTGAAACGTGCCGCTTGCGGCCCGCAACCCGTATCGGGCGGTTCCCGGAGGGAACTGAAACGTGCCGCTTGCGGCACGCAACGTTGGGGGTGCCGTGACGTACCTCCTCTTGGTCGGCAGTTTCCGGAGGAAACTGCAACGTGCCGCTGTGCGGCACGCGGCGCTGCGATACTTGGGCAATGGATGAGGACGAGGGGAATCCTCCGGGGTCGATCGACGAGTGGCAGGCATACGTCGAAGACGACGAGCCGCTGCATCGATCGTCTTCGAGGCGCCTTGATCCGTTCGTCGTATTCGGAATCGTGCTCGGT
>CAZONX010000127.1:0-5812 GCA_964581295.1 uncultured Acidimicrobiaceae bacterium | reverse complement strand
TCAGCCGATGCCCCCGTCAGCCGAGAACAGCCTCGCGGTGATATCGACAACGGCGCCATCCATCTCGTTCTCGTGCGGTACCGCATAGCTTCGGTCCGGCAGTTCGGAGAGCTTCGTCCCGAGCACGCAGTTCAGAAAGCGCCGGGTTGTGTTGACCGTGGTGCGTCCCATTTCGAAGGTCTCGCACGTCTGTGGCACGCGGGCCGCCGACAACACGCCGAATTGCTCGATGAGGGCGCCATCGGTCCACTGGTCGACCATCGACATCGCCTGCCCTCTCGAACCCGACCCGTGATCGCTCACCACAAGTGCCGCCACGTTGTCCGATGTAGCAACCAGCCGATCGATCGCGGCGAGCGCTCGCGCATCAACGCACTGCATCTGCTCGATGTACCGGCCACGATCGATTATCCCGCTCTCCGCACCGCCTGCGGAGTCGCGCAGAACCAACGCAGAACGATCCGATTCCACAATGACATCGCATTCGGCGGTCAGTTGGAGTGGGGGATGCGGGACGGTGATGTGCGCAAACACCAGGCGCGGCGTCGGGGAATCTGCATCGAAGAACTGCCCCAGTTCCTCCAGATGCTGGAGGCCGACCACGACGAACGGGTGGGGGACAACGAAACGCTGAATCGCTGCAAGCGGGGAAACCTCGCCGAGCGACCACGCGGCTCTGCGCAGCAGACCGGTCCGGTGGCAATCATCGACCCACGGTCCGCAGTTGGACCCCCACCAGGCGTTCTCCAGCATCGTTACCGAATAGCCGGCGTCATCAAAAGCGCGGATCAGGGGGCTGTCGCCCGACAGAAGCGAACGCATATTGTCGAGGCTCGCCTCGCTTCGGACGCCTTCGGAGAACGAGTAGTCCAGGGCCTGCATCGACGACAGCGAAGCGTAGGTCATGTTGTAGTTGCTCAGCGCGTCGTCGCGAACAGCGAAGCCGCGGTCCTGCAAGGCGGCCGTCAGCGACAAGCCATCCGACGCGTAGTCGCGTACCAGCACGTCTTGTCTGGCGTGGCCGTCAAGGACAAGGACCACGACGTCCGGATGGTCGAGCGAACCCTGTGGGCCCACAGAGTTTGCGGTGCCAAACACCATGCGCGGGGTGAACAAGACGGCAAGGGCGATGAGGATTACGAGCGCCACCAGAGTCAGCACACCGACAAAGGCATCGTTCCCAGCCAGCCGTGCAGTCAGCCAGATCACCACCGCCACGTAGCCAACAGTCACAACATCCGCGACGAGACCGACGTCGACGACCTGCCGCACCGCCTGTCCGAGAAGGAGCCACATAGGCCATGTGAAGAACATGAATGTGAGCACAGTCCCGGTGCCGGCCGATCGCCGGATGTCCTTCGAGAAGACGACGAAGTAGAGGAACGCAGTCGTGAGGAGCGTGACCGCGAGCACGATCACCGTCATCGTCAGATAGATCGGCAGTCGGAACGCGTGTATGCGGCCGTCAAAAGCCTGTGCTGAGGCTCCCGGAATCAAGGCGAAGGCGACGAGGGGAATCGCCCACGCAGCCGCCGGGAGGCGCCGACTGCCCGATGATGAATCGCTCGCCTGCACGTCGGGCGCGGTGTCGATGTCCACTACCTGATTCGTCATGTCGCCGCCGCGTCAAGCACCGGATGCCTCTTTCGTCAGACCTTGTGTATCGGCCCCGACTGCGGGAGATTGAGGTCACATGCGAATGACCATCGAATGGGGGGGACTGACGGAGCAGGGCCGGCCGCATTCGGGGGTTGACGTGGCCGCCAAGCAGAGCCCACGCGATGTGTGCCGGGAAGTCAATGATGGTCGCGGCGCTTCACCATCGAGCTTGGCCACGGCATCGTCGCCGAATCGGTTGCCAACCCATCGTGCTGCCAGCGAGCGCCGACGTCGACGCAGCGACGTGCTTGCAGTTCAAATGAACTCAGCGGCCGCTGACCTCTTCGGAATCGGACCGGAGCCTCGTGATCAGGAGACCGACTCGGGCACGTCTTCGGTCTCCAAGGCGGTGTCGGATGTCGAGGCGAACAAACCCTTGATGCTGTGCCACTTCATCTTGACGACGGCGGCAATGCCCGCCGTGCCCGCGATGGTGAGTTGGAGAATCGTGGCCGTCGAGCCAGGATCGAGGTACGCAAAAGTCGGATCTGTCACAGGGTCCCTTTCGAGTCGATACCTCTCTATCGGCTCGCGGCCGCAGAAGTTGAGTACAAACGAGAGGAGATCTCCACGAATGGGACGTCGTTGAGTTCCTCCCGCGGTGCAGCGAAACTCCGGTCGGGGATCGCCGGGAATTCGACGCCGAGCGAGCATGAGGCGAGTCTGCGAATGGTGTTGACCGAGGTCAACGCCGGTCCGTCTTGCGAACACTCCGACGGCAGTCGCATCGCCGACAGCACCGACATACGCTCGATCAGGGCACCTTGGGACCGGTCGTCATAGTCGGTCCTCATGGTCCCGCGTGAATCGGGTCCGTGGTCCGCGATCACCAGAATTGCCATGCTCGGATCTACTTCGAGCATCTCATCGATCGCAGCGAGTACCTCACGGTCGATGCACTCCACTTGGCCTACGTAGCGAGCGCGAGCTGCTGCGATCTGCTCGTCGCTGTCGCCGGGATCAACGAGGTGCAACGCTGCTCCTGATTCGTGCGGGTTGATGCTGCAGGAAGCGTCGAGCTGTGCAGGAGCGTGCGGCACCGTTGCATGCGCCACGATGAGCTGCGGGGACGAACCACTGTTGAGCAGGCTCGGGAGTTCGCGGATCTCCTGCAGGCCGATCGATGTGAACGGGTGAGCGACGGTTGACCGAATGAGCGGGGCCACGGGCGTGAGCTGCCCGAGCGTCCAGAGGATTGATCGAGCTTGACCGGGACGAGCGCACTCGTCGATCCAGGGGCTGCAAAGGGATCCGGCCCAGCCATTCTCGAACATCGTGATCTTGTAGCCGGCCTCACGATAGGCACCGACGAACGGGCTCACGCCCGACAGCAGCGAGCGCATCTCGGCCTCGCCGGCCCCGCTGCGCATGCCCTCATCAAAGGAGTAGTCCATGGCCATCATCGAAGACAGCGAGGCGTAGGTCACGTCGTAGTTGGAGACGGCGTCGGGTCGCACAAGGAAGCCGCGCTCTCCGAGCCTCTCAGCGAACTGTGATCCATCGAAACCGTAGTCGGCGGCGAGCACGTCGGCGCGGGCGTGCCCGTCGAGAATGAGCAGGACAGTGTTGGGATGGGATCCGCCGACTTCCACCGCAACCGGGGGGCTCGGCGCTGACGCGAAGCGCGGCACCACAACCGCTCCGAGGAGAACGACGCACACCAGAGCGATTCCCGTTGCGATCGTGGCGAATCCATCGCGTTCGCCGTATCGCACGGCCAGCCAGACGATCGCAATCGGTACCACCACAGTCGCGACGTCCCCGATCGCCCGGACTCCGAGCGGCCGGGCGATGGCGGAGCCGAGAGCCGTCCAGAGGATCCAGGTGAAGCCGACGAATACCAGTGCGGTCGTCACCGCAAGGGATCGCCTGGTATTCCGCCCAAGAGCGAACCGGTAGAGAAGCGCGAACGCGAGCAACGCACCGCCAACGATCACCACGGTGATCAGAACGGCGAGCCGTAGAGACGCCGAATGGATGGAGCGCATTGTCTGCGACAGGAGGCCCGGGATGAGGACGACAAGGGCGAGTGGTACAAACCAGACCGCCACCGGGAGGCTGTTCTCGTCAATGGTCTTCGGGACCCCGTCGTTCAAAGCCTCACTGGATACCTGACCGCGAGTTTCGACTCGGTTCATCGGACAATCGGCGTGTTGAGCACTTCGGATCCCTCTCGCCTGAAAATCTCTATCGGCCGATTCGGCTCGAGATTGAGTTCATCCGGTCCGTCACATCAACGATGGGTTCATCGATCTCCTGCGCTGCCGGAGCCACGAAGTTCCGATCCGGGAGGTCGGCAAGCTCGATTCCGAGGGCGCAGCCCGCAGCCCGTCGAATCGTGTTGATGGTTGTCCGTGCCGGCTCTCGTGTTTCACACGCTTCAGGCATCCGAACGGCAGAGAGAACGCCCAGGCGTTCGACAAGTTCATCATCCGTCCAGTCGGCAACGTCTTTGGCGTGCTGCGCATGGGAATCCGGCCCGTGGTCGGCCATGATCACCATTTCGAGATCTTCATCGGCCGCCAGGAGCTGATCAACCGTTGCGATCACCTCGTCGTTGATGCATCGCAGCTGATCGACGTAGCGGCCGCGCGCCGTCGCTCGGTCCGCTTCGCTGGTATCGGCCGAAGCAAGCAGCAAGTCGAGCCGATCGGATGCTACGACGAAGTCGCACGCCGATGTGAGCTGGGTCGGCGGATGGGGGACGGTCACGTGCGCCATCACGAAGAGCGGATCTGCTGCATCAGCATCGAGAATCTCGCCGAGCTCGCGAATGTGCTGCAAACCGATCGCGGTGAAGGGGTGAGGCACCGTGACGCGCTGGATTACGGCCAGCGGTGTCATCTGTCCAAGCGACCACACGCTGCGGCTGAGCAATCCAGTTCGATGGCACTCATCCGGCGTCGTGCCACAGTTCGAGCCGGCCCAGGCGTTCTCGAACATCACCGTCTTGTAGCCGGCGCTATCAAAGCCGCGTATGAGGGCACCATCGCCCGACAACAATCCGCGCATCCGATCCATCGAAGCGTCGGAACGCGCGCCTTCATCGAAGGGGTAATCGGCAGCCATGATGGAGGAGAGCGACGTGTGTGTGACGCTGTAGTTCGCCACGGCATCGTCTCGCACCGTGAATCCGCGCTCCATAAGGGCATCAAGGAACTCCGAGTTGTCGAATCCGTACTGGTCGGCGAGCACATCGGCACGGGCATAGCCATCGACCACGAGAACGACCACATTGGGGTGAGGGCCATCGGATCCCGCCTCGAGGTTCCCGTCGTCGGTCGAGTGGGCGATCCGCGTCGACATCGAGTATCCCAACACGATCAGCAACCCGACCAGGGCTCCAACAAGCACGACGAGGAAGCGGTCACGATCGGCGTAGCGGACGGCAGTCCAAATGAGTGCCACCGGCACAAGGACCGTGACGATATCCGACAGCAGCCCAACCCGGGTGAGGGTGGCCGCGCCATCACCGATGGCAGCCCAAGGAGGCCACGAGAAGAACGCGACCACGATGACGGCAGCAACCCCGGCTGAACGCCTGAGGTCTCGCTTGAACACCAGGAAGTGCAACAGCGCCCAGGTCACAATCGTGAAAACGCCAACGAGGGCGACCGTCAACCCGTACAGAGTCGTGCGAAGCGCGTGGACGCCGAACACCCATTGGTAGAGCAAACCCGGGTAGAACGCGACGAGCACTGGCGCGCCGATCCACGCCCATGCCGGGAGATCGTTGGATCTCGGCGGTGCACTCGCCTGCACTTCGGCGGGCGCAGCGATTCCCACAACTCGATTCATGGTGTGGTCGCCGCGTCAAACAATGCATGCCTCACTCATCAGGCTTTGTATATCGGCCCGAACGATGAGGGGTTGAGTCAGACACGCGCGTGAATCATCGAACGAGGGAGCGAACGGTGCGCCTTCCGACGTACTCAGGGAGTAACGGGACCGTCCCGCAGGACCCACTCCGCCGGCTTCGTGAGGTCGATGATCGTCGAAGCACCGCCGCCAACGGCCTCGCCTTCGAGGTAGACCGCAACGTCGTCTCCGAAGAGATTTCGCGCACCCTCTGCCGTGAGCACCGCGGGACGACCGGAAATGTTGGCGCTCGTGACGGCGAGCGGTCCGCTGGCGCGCAGAAACTCGAGAGCCA
>CAZONX010000126.1:0-5945 GCA_964581295.1 uncultured Acidimicrobiaceae bacterium | reverse complement strand
GCTATCGGCTGAAGGAGTTGTTGTGATCATCGATTGTGACGCATGTGTAATGGACGGAACAGGCGCGTGTGCCGACTGCATCGTGCCGATGCTGCTCGCCGGAAGGGGAGGGCCGACTCGGATCGGGGACGATGAGGAGATCGCCATCCGAAACCTCTCGGATGCCGGGCTCGTGGCCCCGATCCGCCTGGTTGCTCGGGGTCCCGGTCGCGACGCTGCGACCGGCTGAGGTCGTATCGTGGCGCTGTGCTGCGAAATGACCTTCAGGAGATCGCGACCGACACTGGGTGCATCGGCTTCGGGGTGACGACCGCGGATCCGTTTGACGGCTTGGTTGAGACGATGGGCGAGCGCAGCGCTGCCGGCTTCTCGGCGGATCTTGCCTTCACCTATCGGGATCCCGAATCGGCGGCCGATATCCGACGCTCGTTCCCGTGGGCGCGTCGGCTGGTTGCCGTTGCCTGTGCATATGAACCGGAGGCCGGACGGTCGGAGTCCCGTTCCGGGAGCCTGCGCATCGCGCGATTCGCGGACGGCGACCACTACCTCGAGCTGCGCGCCGCGCTCGACGTGATTGTCTCGGCGCTCGAAGCGGCAGGAGCACGGGCCGCCGCCCTCTCCGACGATTCGCGACTCGTGGACCGGGCCGCGGCGGTGCGAGCGGGAATCGGATGGTGGGGGAGGAGCACGATGGTCCTTGTGCCGGGATCGGGACCTTGGGTGCTCCTCGGTTCGGTGGTCACCGATGCGCCGCTCGATGTCGACGAGCCGATGGCGCGTTCGTGTGGCACGTGCACGGCATGTATCCCGGCCTGTCCAACCGGAGCGATCCTCGATGGCGGCGTGCTCGATGCCCGCCGCTGTCTCGCCTATCACCTGCAGCGGCCGGGGATCATTCCCGTCGATCTGCGCCGCGCCGTAGGGGACCGTCTCTATGGCTGCGATGATTGCCTGACGTCGTGCCCTCCCGGCAATCGGGCGATCGAGATGGCCGCCTCGGTGCCGGGTCCCGGCATCATCGAGGTCCTGGGATCGACAGACGCAGAACTGCTCGACTGCTACGGGCATTTCTACCTCCCGTCGCGTCGGCCGCGTATCGTACGTCGCAATGCGCTCGTGGCGGCAGGAAACGATCGATGCCCATCGCTCGAGTCCGTGGTGATCGGTCACCTGGGGCATCCGGATTGGCTCTTGCGCGCCCACGCCGCGTGGGCGATCGGCGAGTTCGGCACGGCCCTCGGCACAACGGCGCTTCGTCGGTCGCTCGTCGGCGAGTCGGACGGGAGAGTCCGCGTTGAACTCGAACACGCGCAAGCGACGAAACCACTCAACGAGAGCCTACGCTGAGGCGATGGCCGTTGTCGATCCTTCGCCGCATGAACCGCGGGTCCAACATGTTCGTTCTGCCATCTCGGTACCCCGATGCTGATCGTCTCGGATGTTCACGGAGCAGCGACCTCGTTGCGCAGGGTCGCAGCCATGGGCGAACCATTGCTCGTACTCGGCGACCTGATCAACTACATTGACTACCGAACGAACGACGGCATCGTCGCCGATATCTCCGGGCGGCAACTGGTCGACGAGTTCGTCCGACTCCGAGCAACCGAGGGCAATGAGGCAGCGTCTGAGTACTGGACCAAGCGGTGGGGCGGGCGTGCGGACGAGCTCCGTGATCGGTATCGAGCTGCGGCCGAAGCCGCGTACCGCGATGTCTGCGATGCATTGGCCGGATGCGAGGCCTACGTCACATACGGAAATGTCGATCGGCCGCGAATGCTCGCGGCGAACCTTCCTGCAGATGCCCGCTTCGTTGATGCAGAGGTGGTCGAGGTGGCGGGATACCGGATCGGCTTCGCCGGCGGGGGGCTCACCAGCATCGGCACGCCCGGCGAGGTGAGCGAGGAGGAAATGGCGTCGAAGCTCGATCAGCTCGGGCCGGTCGACATCCTCGCGACCCATGTGCCGCCGGCCGTGCCGGCGCTCGCGTGCGACGTGATCGGTGGTCGAGAGAAGGGATCAACATCGATCCTCGCGTACCTCGAACGCCACGCACCGCCGTTCCACTACTTCGGTGACATCCACCAGCCCCGAGCAACGACGTGGCGGGTGGGGCCGACACGGTGCGTCAACGTCGGCTACTTCCGAGCAACAGGTCGAGCGATTCGCCATGGGTGACGTCGACCTCGACCGGCTCGCGAGCGCCTATCGGTTCCGCCCCGCATCGGTGGCTTCGGTGGACCGGGCCGCCGCCGCGGGCTTGCGACTGCCGACAGGGGCACGGATCCTCGACGTTGGGGCTGGCCCAGGAAACCACTCTGTGGTGTGGGCCGACCAGGGGCGTCGCCCCGTCGTGCTCGATCCTTCTCCGGCGATGGTTGCGATCTCTGCGGAGCGCCGGCTCGATGTCGTCGCCGGCTACAGCCAAGCGATGCCGTTTCGCCGCCGCACATTCGCGCTCGTCTGGTTCCACCTGTCGATCCACTACGGCGATTGGAGGCGGGCACTCAACGAGGCGTTGCGTGTCGTCGACCACTGCGGTCGCGTTGAGATCTGGACGCTCGGCGAGGATCACCACCGGCAGTCGATTCTGGCCCGTTGGTTTCCGTCAATCGCCACGATCGATACGCGCAGATTTCCCGATCCGCTCGAAGTCGAGGCCTACTTGGCGCAGCGCACGCGGTCTGTTGAAGTGACCCACCCGCACGAGAATATCGTCCGGCCCGTCGGTGCATGGCTCGAAGCCGTGGAAGCGGGGTTCGTGTCGACGCTTCACATGCTCTCGAGCGAGGAACGTTCGGTCGGCATCGAGGCAGTCCAGCGAGCCCACCCCGATCCAAGCGAAGAGATCTCCTATGAACTGCACTTCACCCGCATCGCTGCAACTCGCACCGAGAGCGACGAAGCCGGTGTTGGCCGGGGCATCTGACGGACCGACCACCGCGATCGGGCAAGGTGTCGCTACGATGCAGCCACAGCGAGACAAGGAGTGTCGATGGACGGCACGGTTCAGAAGATTGAGGTCGCTGCACCGCAGCAGTTCGTGTACGAGACTGCTCTTGATCTCGAGACGTACCCGGTATGGGCTGGCGGAGTCACGTCGGTGAGCGTGGTCGAAGAAGACGAATACGGGCGCCCGACCGTCGCGGACTTCTCGATCGACGCGATGGTCAAGGAGATCTCCTACACCCTCGACTACGACCACAGCCATGAGAACGGCTTTGCATGGGCAGCTCGACCTAACGACGACCTCAACTTGCTCGAAGGCAGCTACGCGTTCACCGCGATCGATGACGACACCACGGAGGTCGTGTATGCGCTGCGCGTGGAGCCCAACTTCACCGTCCCCGGCTTCCTGCGCCGCCAGGCCGAGAAACAGATCGTCGGAACCGCGCTGCGCGGGCTGAAGAAGCGAGCGGAAGCGGGAGTCTGATGCGGGTCATCCTCGTCACCGGGAAAGGTGGCGTGGGCAAGACCACGGTGGCAGCGGCGACCGCGGTCCGCGCAGCCGACCTGGGTCATCGAACATTGGTGATGTCGACCGACCCTGCGCACTCCCTCGCCGACGCGTACCAGGTGCCGTTGGGGGATGCCTCTTCTGAGGTGGTCGACGGTCTCGACGCCCAGCAGATCGACGCCCAGCAACGACTCGAAGAGTCGTGGGGCGCAATGCGCGACTACCTCACCGACGTCTTCGATTGGTCGGGGCTAAAGGGCATCGAAGCCGAGGAGCTGACCGTGTTCCCCGGAATGGATGAGCTGTTCTCTCTTGCCAGCGTGCGAGAACACGCTGATTCCGGGGTCTACGACACGATCGTGGTCGACTGTGCTCCGACGGCGGAGACGCTCCGACTCCTGAGCCTCCCGGAGGTGATGTCGTGGTACATGGAGAAGATGTTCCCGGTCGGTCGGCGCGTGGCAAAGGTGGTGCGGCCGATGATCAGCAGGGTGTCTTCGATGCCGGTCGCAGACGAGCAGGTGTTCGACTCCGTGGCCCGGTTCTACGAGCGCCTCGACGGCGTGCGTGACATTCTGGGCGATCCGGACATCACGTCGGCACGCCTCGTCATGAATCCCGAGAAGATGGTGATCGCCGAAGCCCGCCGGACCTACACCTATCTCGGACTCTTCGGCTACGCCGTCGACGGCGTCGTCGTCAACCGGGTGTTGCCGGATGTGGTGACTGACCCATACTTTGCACGGTGGCGCGAGATCCAGGCCAAGCATCTCGAGTCCGTTGACGAGGGCTTCGCCGACGTCGACATACGGCATCTGCGACTCTTCGACGAGGAGATGGTCGGAGTTGAACGGCTCCGGCTGGTTGGCACAGAATTATTCGGAGACACCGACCCCACGATTCGGCTGTCCGAAGGGCAGCCCTTCCGAGTCGAGGACGACGACGACAACGTCGTGCTCGTCGTCGGGATGCCGTTTGCCGAGCATTCCGACGTCGACGTGATGCGCCACGAGGACGAACTGTTCGTCACTGTCGGCCCATACCGCCGTTCGATCGTGCTTCCCGATTCGTTGCGGCGACGCCAGGTGCTGCGCGCAAAACTCGCGGGCGGCGAACTGCGCGTGACGTTTGGTCTCGTCGAATGATGCTGTGGGACAGGATTCTTGCGGAGCGACCGCTCCAGAAGGGCCTTCGCCGTGCCGGGGTCCACTTCGCCAAGGCGGCCTACGAGGTGGTTGGGGGAGTGGCCGCATTCGTCGACGAGCTGGCGGCCGTCGTGAGCGACAACTCATCGGACGACGACGAATCACAGGGTCCGACGAAGATCGAGATCGAGTAGCCGGCGATTCGGTCAAGCGGAGTTCAGCCGACCGAGCGGCGCAATGGCCGCGTGAGACACGTCGGGCCGCCCTCGCACGGCAAGCACAGCTCGTCCGCCCGGAACACCTCAATGTCGCAACCCGCCGCCTGCATGAGAGCAACGGTCTCTGGGAAGCCGTCGATCGCGATGCAGCGTCTCGGAGCGACGGCGAGCACATTCAGGCTCAGCCCTCCGCTCGACACATACTCGTCGCCTGGGGCATCGAGCAACTCGTACCCCATCGCGATCATTCGATCGTGAAGTGCCACCGGCATGAGTTCGCGATGGACCAGCGCTAGGTCAATGTCGAGCGGATTGATGATCGAGAGCAGGTGCAGGCAGGCCTCCGGACCGTTGGTGTATGCCAGGTCGTAGGACTCGACCTTGATTCCGTGTGGAGCGACGATCGCCGTCAGCTGATCGATTCCGCTCTGGTTGGTACGAAACCCGCGACCAACGGCCAGCGTCGTAGCGTCGAGCCAGCAGCAGTCGCCGCCTTCGATGACGCCGGGCGCTTCGACGCAGCCGATGATCGGTATCGCATCCTGGTAGAAGGCTTGATGCAGAGCGGCTTCAGCGCGTCTGGCAAGCTTGCCAGGGCGGAGGATCACGGCTCCTGCCGGAATGACGAACGACGGGTCGTACGTGAAGACGGAATCCGCGAGCCCGTCGGCTTCATCGTCGGGCAGCCAGTGGATCCGGGCGCCGCTCGCCGTGATCAGATCGACAAGCGCCTCGTACTGAGCGACGAGCGCTGCAGGATCGAGCGGCTTCGAGTAGTGCCAAGCATCGGCATCGGCATCGGCATCGAGGATCGCACCCGGTCGGCGCATGGCAACGTCTCGGAGCTGGCCGGCCATCGAGTCGACGCCGTGACGGATCATCGGGGTCCGGCCCGGAGTATGGAAGACATGGATGCGAGGCTAGACGGAGGCGGGAGTTGGCAGTCGCCGGGCACGAATCCGCCTCTCCGCTGTTCTTCGTCTCTCCCACGGTGTGGGGGAGACTCGTCCGAGCTGATGCTCGGGCGCAGAGGGGGAAACGCGCGCGACCATATCGGCGCCGTCCGTTCTCCCAGGCGGCCCCCTCCGCTGCGCTCTGGCCTGGCGGCCGGATGCTCGCGCCTCCCCC
>CAZONX010000125.1:1782-5949 GCA_964581295.1 uncultured Acidimicrobiaceae bacterium | reverse complement strand
ACGAGTCTGCCCTCCCGGCGCCACCTCTCATAGGCGAGATCGAGGTAGAGCAGCATCACCGCGCCGGTCTCGGCGTCGAGACCGGCCAGCGCGATGAGCCCGACCCAAACCGCAATCGACCAGTTGAAGCCGAGGAGATAGACCAGCCAGATCGCGCCGACGGCTGAGAACGGCACCGCGAGCAGGACAATGCCGGTTTTGATCAGCGACCCGGTGTTGAGATAGAGGATGAGGATGATCAGGATCAGGGTGACCGGGATGACGATCGCAAGACGCTTTGACGCCCGTTCCATGTACTCGAACTGGCCGGACCAGAAGACCGAATAGCCATCTGGAATCTCGACCTCGCGCGCGACGGTCTCCCGCGCCGTTTTGATCCACGTGCCCACGTCCATGTCTCTGAGATCGACATAGACCCAGGCGTTGGGTCGTGCGTTCTCGGTCTTGATCGCCGGCGGGCCCTGGTGCATGCGCAGCGATGCGATCTGGCCCAGGGGAATCTGGGCGCCGGATGGCGTCGGTACCAGGACCTCGGCCAGGGCCATGACATCGTCGCGCAACTCTCTTGGATAGCGGATGTTGACGGGATAGCGTTCGAGGCCCTCGACGGTGGAGGTGATGTTCATCCCACCGATCGCCGTGGCGATGACGTCCTGGACGTCACCGACCGTGAGGCCGTACCTCGCCGCCGACTCCCGATCGACCTCGATGTCGAGGTACGACCCGCCCATCACCCGTTCGGCGTAGGCCGAGAGCGTGCCCTCCAGGGGGGTGACCACGGCCTCGATCTGCTTTGCGATTCTCTCGAGTGTTTCCAGGTCAGGACCGGCGACCTTGATTCCGACCGGGGTCTTGATCCCCGTCGAGAGCATGTCGATACGCGTCCGGATGGGCATCGTCCAGGAGTTGGTCAGCCCCGGGAACTGAATCGCACTGTCGAGTTCGCGGATGAGCTTTTCGCGGGTGATCCCAGGCCGCCACTCGGCCGGGTCCTTGAGAACGATGGTGGTTTCGATCATGGACAACGGGGCGGGGTCGGTCGCGGTCTCCGCCCTCCCGACCTTGCCGAGAACCGACTCGACCTCCGGGAAGGAGGCGATGATCCGATCGGTTTGCTGCAGCAGCTCCCTCGCCTTGGCGATGGAGATTCCCGGAAACGTCGTCGGCATGTAAAGCAGATCGCCCTCCCACAGGGGCGGCATGAATTCCGAACCCATGTGCTGAAGGGGAATCCAGATCGACGCGATGAGCAGAATCGCGATGATGAGGACGAGCCAGCGCCCGCGCAGCGCGAGATCCAGTACCGGGTTGTAAACCGCCTTGAGCAGGCGTGAGATCGGGTTGGCATTCTCGCTGCGGATCCGGCCGCGGACCAACCAGAACATGAGAACCGGGATCAGGGTCACGGCGACCAGCGAGGCCATGGCAACGGCATAGGTCTTCGTGAAAGCCAAGGGCCGAAAGAGCCGTCCCTCCTGAGCCCCGAGGGTGAAGATCGGCAGGAAGGAGACCGTGATCACAAGCAGGCTGAAAAAGAGCGTCGGGCCGACCTCCTGGGCCGAGGCCAGAATGATGTCGAATCGCGACGATTTGCCATCGTCTTCCTCGAGGTGCTTGTGGGCGTTTTCCACCATCACCACCGAGGCGTCGACGAGGACGCCGATGGAGATGGCGATTCCACCGAGCGACATGATGTTGGCGCCGAGGCCCTGGATCCGCATGACGATGAATGCCAGCAGAATGGCGGCCGGGATCGACACCACCGCGACAAAGGCCGAGCGGAAGTGGAAAAGGAAGATGGCGCACACCAGCGCGACGATGAGCGTCTCCTCGATCAGGGTTCGCTTGAGGGTGTCGACCGCACGGTCGATGAGACCGGTCCGGTCGTAGGCAATCTCGACGCTGACGTCATCGGGAAGACCCTCCTTCAGCTCGGCCAGACGCTGCTTGACTCGAAGGATGGTGGAACGGGTGTCGGCCCCCGACCGCACCACGATGATCCCGCCGACGGTCTCGCCCTCGCCGTTCCAGTCGGCGAGGCCGCGCCGGATCTCGGGGCCGATGGTGATGCGGGCGACATCGCGGAGCAGAATCGGCGTCCCGCCGGGGCCGAGCCCGAGTGGAACCACCTCGAGATCGCGAATGCCGCGGAGGTAGCCCAGGCCGCGGATCATGAACTCGCGTTCTCCGGTTTCGACAAGCCGGCCGCCGACCTCGCTGTTGGATCTTTGAACCGCGGTCTTGATCCTGCCGAGGGTGATCGAATGGGCGCGCATTTTGATGGGGTCGACCTCGATCTGATACTGGCGGACAAAGCCGCCCAGCGACGCCACCTCCGACACCCCCTCCACCGACATGAGGCCGTATCGGAGATACCAGTCCTGCAGGCTCCGCAGCTCGTCGAGCGGGCGGGTGGGGGAGTTGAGCACATACATGAAGGCCCAACCGACCCCGGTGGCATCGGGTCCCAGTCTCGGGGTGACACCATCCGGGAGGTCGTTGCCGAGCCCGTTGAGATACTCGAGAACCCGAGATCGCGCCCAGTAGAGATCGGTGCCATCTTCGAAGATGACATAGACAAAGCTGAAGCCGAAATAGGAGTAGCCGCGGACGGTCTTGGCGTGCGGAACCGACAACATGGTCGTCGTGATCGGATAGCTGACCTGATCCTCGACCACCCGGGGCGCCTGACCGGGATACTCGGTGTAGACGATGACCTGGACATCCGAGAGATCCGGGATGGCATCGACCTGGATCGTCAGGACCGACCAGATCCCACCCATGACGGCGAGGATGGTGGCAATGACCACCAAGACCCGATTTCTGAGCGACCACTCGATGAGTTTGGCAATCATGGCCTCATCCTCAGTGTTGGTGTTCGCCGCGGTTGGCGAGCAGCGAGCCGATGGCGGCGCGCAGATTGGACTCGGAGTCGATGAGGAACTGGGCCGAGACCACAATTCGGTCGCCGTCGGAAAGCCCGTCGACGACCTCGACAAACCCGTCCGCTTCGGCGCCGAGAACGACCTCGCGGGGCGCGAATCTCCCCATTCCGAGATCGACGACGGCGATGTTTCGTGTGCCCGAGCGGATCACCGCCTGCGATGGAATTGTCAGAGCGTCGGCGGTCTCCATCGGTGCGAAGTTCACGGTTGCGAACATCCCGACCCGCAATTTTCCCGAGGCGTTGGGCACCTCGAGGGTAAGAGTGACGGTCCGGGTCTCGGGCGAGACCTCGGGTTCGATATATCGGACCCGCCCCGAGAACGCCTCGCCGGGCATGTAGTCGAACGTGACCTCGGCCATCGAGCCGATGCCAAGCCAAGGGAGTTGGTGTTCAAAGACCTCGGCGCGGAGCCAGAGGCTCCGGAGATCGACAATGTGCAGGAGTTCCATCCCCGGCCTGATCGCCATCCCGTCGAGACCGTGCATCCGCTGCATCACCACCCCGTCCGAAGGAGCAAAGACCGTGAGGGTCCGGTGGATCTTGCCGGTGGCCTCGATCTCGGCAACGCGATCGGCAGGAATTTCCCAGTACTCGAGCCTGGTCCGCGCAGCTTCGACAAGCGCCTCGGCGCGGGCGCGGACATCGGCGGAGGGGCGATCAAACCGGTTGGCATAACTGACCGCCGAGATCAACTCGCGCTGGGTCTGCACCAGTTCGGGAGAGTAGACCTCGAAGAGTGGGTCGCCGCGGCGTACGGGCTGACCGACGTGGTTGACAAACACCTTCTCGATGAAACCCGAGTACCGGGTGGTTACGGAAACCATCCGTTCTTCGTCATAGTCCAGGTTGCCGACTGTTGAAATCCGTCGCTTCAGATCTCGCCGTTCCACCTCAGCGAACCGGACATTCATCTTCTGCACCATGGACCGGTCGATGGTGACTTCAGGCCCGTGATCGGCTACCGGCCGCCCGCCGTGCTCCGCGTGGGCTTCGGCGGCCATCACCGGGACCAAATCCATCCCGCAGATCGGACACTCGCCGGCTTCGGGCTCTGAGATCACGTTGTGCATGGGGCAGGTCCAGACCGGGGCGACTTTTTCGGTGTCGGCCGGGGTCGGTTCATGTCTGAGGGGCACCAGATCCATCTGACAGATCGGGCAGGTGCCCGGCTCATCCTGGATCACGTTGGGGTGCATCCCGCAGGTCCAGAGCTGCGCCTC
>CAZONX010000125.1:0-1682 GCA_964581295.1 uncultured Acidimicrobiaceae bacterium | reverse complement strand
CTCCTTCGGTGGTGGTGACAGGTGCAGCGACCGCGGCCTCGAGATCGATGAAGGCGATGTCGAGATCTGTCCGGCTCCGGGCCGCGGTGAGGCGGACATCGAGGAGCAGCCTTTCGGCGTCGAGGAGAGCGAGGGCGTTAACCCGTCCCGCCGCATAGGCGGATTCGGCCGAGGCGAGGGCCTGCTCGCTCTGGATCGGCAGGACGTCTTCAAGCAGCGCGAGCCGGCGTTCGATCTCGGGGATTCTCCCCCGGAGATCCTCGAGTTGACGTTGGATCCCGGTGACGGTGGAGCGCCGCGAGGCCTCTTCAGCCAGCTGGATCTGGGTGGCGGCCTCGACCTCGGCGTCGTTTCCGGTCTTCCAGAGCGGTATGGTGATTCCACCGCTGATACCGAGTACATCCTGACCGTTCTTAGGGACATCGACGTCGTTTCGCCGGTCGACATAGGCATAGGTCAGACCAACGCTGAAGTCGGGGGAACGGTCCTTGCCGGCGAGTTCGATGAGCGCCCCTGATCGCTCGATTCTCGCCATGTCGACCATCAACTCGGGGCGTGAGGCGAGGGCGAGCTCGTGGAGCCTGTTCCAGTCGAGATCCACCGCCCGCACCGCCGCCGGTGCTTCGAGGTCAACCGGCGCACCGGGTCGGTCGCGCAAGTGGTTGATCTCGGCGACCACGCCGGCCCTGCGTTCATCGACCTCGGTCTGTCGGGATTCGAGGCGAGACATCTCGGCCTGAAGTTGGATTGCATCCATCTGCAGACCCTCGCCGGAGGCATAGCGGGCCCGGGCCAGCTCTTCATAGTGTTCCAGGGTGGTGTGGTCTCGAGCGATGACACGCCGGGCCTCGTCGAGATAACCCAGTTCTGCGACCAGTCGCCGCGCCTCGCTGATGAGTCGGAGACGAAGGACCTGGATCTCGGCGGCGAGGGCCTGACGCTCGAAATCCGCGGCCCTCTCGGAGATGCCCCGCTTGCCGCCCCCTGGGAGACGCTGGGTGAGGCGCGCCGAAAAACGCTGCGGTCCGACCCGCGTCTCCGGCGGCAAGACAAACGCCGTGACCTCAGCCGTCGGATCGGGGAGCTTGCGTACGGCGGTCGATCGGGAACCCGCCGCCGCCATCCGGGCCTGGAGCTCGGCGACTCCGGGGTTGCGATCGAGTATTTCGGTCAAGAGATCCCGGACACCGGGGTCGGGCAGGTTCTCGATGATGAAATCGGCCGGTCCCGGTTCGATTTTCGTCGTTTGTCGATTGGCTCCACCGCTGACGGTCACGGCCGACAACAATAAATGAACACCAATGATCCAATATGGACATACTTTCATGATCTGATCCTCTGTTTGTGGGTATGGGCACACCCAGCCGCAATTCGTCTCGGCGAATTGCGCTCAGATCAGAAAGCTGCAGTCGAGAAGGAAGACGGGTGGGGGAGGGTGAGATCGAACGCGGTACTCGATCGCACGAGCACGCGTTTGGAGGGACGTGCCGAAGAAACGATCTTCGTCTCTCAGGTCCAGCGATGTGTCGTCGTTGGGAGCGGGTGAGGCGGTCGAGGCGACCACGGCAGCCGGTGTGGACGCGGGATGGATGCAATCGCATCCGGTTTGATGGTCGGCTTCGGTTCCGAGATCAGATGCCGAAGCTTCCCTGCTCGAGCAGCACGATGAGGCCGGCTCGGGC